>JAAYBZ010000040.1 GCA_012744445.1 Myxococcales bacterium
CATGCGGTGGAGGAGCGCCACGCGCTCGGCGCTCGAAAGCCCTTGCAACACGCGGCTCGCCTCACGCGCAGCCGCGGCTTGTCGTCTCGAACCGTCTTCCATCGCGCGATTGTAGCAGGGTGCCCCGGCTTCGCCTCCACACCGCCGTACCCTTGCCAAGAGGCGAGGTTGTCTGCATAGGTGCGGTCCATCCAGGGAGTTCGTCGTGAGCCAACCTCATAAAGTCGTCATCATCGGCAGCGGCCCCGCCGCCCACACCGCCGCCATCTACGCCGCGCGCGCCGCGCTCGAGCCCGTCCTCTTCGAGGGCTTCATGGCGGCCGGCATCGCGGCCGGCGGTCAGCTCACCACCACGACGGAAGTCGAGAACTTCCCCGGCTTCCCCGAGGGCATCATGGGCCCCGAGCTCATGGACCGCATGCGCGCGCAGAGCCTCCGCTTCGGCACCGTCATCCACACCGAGACGGTGAACGAGGTCGACCTCTCCAAGCGCCCGTTCAAGTTCAAGGCCGACACCATCGAGGGCGAGGCCGAGACCCTCATCATCGCCACCGGCGCCACGGCCAAGCGCCTCGACATCCCCGGCGCGCGTGACAACGAGCTCTGGCAGCGCGGCATCAGCGCCTGCGCGGTCTGCGACGGCGCGCTCCCGGTCTTCCGCAACAAGCCGCTCGCGGTCGTGGGCGGCGGTGACTCGGCCGTCGAAGAGGCCTCCTATCTCTCGAAGTACGGCTCCAAGGTCTACCTCATCCACCGCCGCGACGAGCTCCGCGCGTCGAAGATCATGCAGCAGCGCGCCTTCGACAACCCCAAGATCGAGCTCGTCTGGTGGAGCGAGGTCGTCGAGGCGCTCGGCAGCGACGGGCTCGAGCGCATCCGCGTGAAGAACGTGAAGTCGGGCGAGATCACCGAGCTCGAGGTCGCGGGCCTCTTCTTCGCCATCGGCCACGTGCCCAACACCGCGTTCCTCGGCGGCCAGATCGAGCTCGACGAGACCGGCTACATCGTCACCAAGCCGGGGACGGTGGAGACCAACGTGCCGGGCGTCTTCGCCGCGGGCGACGTGCAGGACAAGCGCTGGCGTCAGGCCATCACGGCCGCCGGCACGGGCTGCATGGCCGCGCTCTCGGCCGAGCACTTCCTCGCCTCGCACGGCAAGCTCTGAGCGCGATCAATCGTCGTGGCGTCGGCCGCGTGACCCGCCCTCGCGCGGCGCGCTCCGTCGGTCGACGCCGTTTCGACGCTCCCGCTTGAGCTGCTTCTTGAGCACGGCGAGCGCCCGCTTGCGCTGCACCGCCTCGCTGGGCTTCCGCCCCGGCATCGGCGGCTGCGAGACGTGGTGCTCGTTCTTGGCCGCGTCGGGCGGCACGCCCAGCTCGAAGAAGGCCACCTCGCGCTTGGCGCGCTCGCCGAGGCGGACGGGCATCACGGCCGCGCCGATGCCCGCGCCGACGTAGACCGACCCCATGGGCGCCGGGGCGCGGCGATCGCCGTAGAGGCCGTGCACGTAGCGATGTCCGGCCACGCGGCCGATGAGCATCTCGTGCATGCGCGCCAGCGTGATCTGGCCCGCGTGCGTATGCCCCGCGAGGACGAGCGGGATGCCGCGCGCCCAGAGCAGATCGGCCTCCTCGGCGATGTGGCTGAGCGCGAGCGTGGGCACGTCGTGGCGGAGCCCGCGGAGCGCCTTCTCGGGATCCGCGTGGCCGGTGTACGCGTCGTCGAGGCCGAGGACCTGGAGCTTCTGGTGCCGGATGGTGATCGTGGTGTGTGCGTTGTCGAGGAGCTCGACGCCCGCCTTGCGGAGCCCGCGCCGCACCTCGTCGGCGCCGGACCAGTGGTCGTGGTTGCCGAGGACGGCGAAGGTGGGCACCTCGATCGACGAGAGGGCCTCGATCATCGCGTCGATGTAGAGCTGGCTGTGGCAGACGAAGTCGCCGGTGATCACGACGAGATCGGGTTTGCCGGCCTTGGTGAGCTCGAGGGCGCGCTTCTGGATCTGCATCGGGGTCACGCGGCCGAAGTGCTGATCGGTGAGGTGCGCCACCCGGATCGGGTCCATCATCTCGGCGTATCGCTGGGGACCGGCGAAGGAGCGGATGGCGAACGCCCCGTCGTCGGGGATGGAGCCGGGACCCTTCTGGACGATCGAGGCGAGCTCGTCGAGCTCCGCGTCTCCTGATCCGCGTGAGGACATCGGACCCACTTTAAGACTCGATCCCGTTCGGATCCACGGTTCGAGGGCCGCTTTCCTCCCCAACTTCGACCGCGCGCGTCCTCTGGCGCGGAAGAGGCGGAGGGGCGATGCTCCGAGGGTGCCTCGCCTCGACGCGATCGACGCCCTCATCGACGAGACCCACGACGCCCTCCGCGCCGAGCTGGGGCTCGAGTCGGCGGCGGCGCTCGCGGCCATCCTCGGCGCGATACGCAGGGCGCGCCCCTCCAACGACGCCGTCGCGACGATCGCGCGGCCGCTCCTCGAATGCGTCGACGACGACGCCTCCATCGCCGAACGCCTCGCCGCGCGGATCCTCTCGACGGATGCGCGGCGCGCGAGCGGCCTCTACACGACCCCGCTCGCGATCACGCGGCTCGCCTTCGAGCTCCTCGGGCTCGCGCAGGACGCGCGCGTGCTCGATCCGGCCTGCGGCGCCGGCGCGTTCCTCCACCCCTTCGCGGCCGCGGGGCACGAAGTCCACGGCCGCGATCGCAACCCGCACATGATCGAGCTCGCGCGCGTCGTCCTCGGGGCACGCGCGGCCCTCGAGGTGGGCGACTCGCTCGCCGAAGGCGACTTCGCGGAGCGCTTCGACGCCGTGGTCTTGAACCCGCCCTTCGGCGTCCACGTCGATGCCTCGGTCGCGCGTGGCTTCTCGAGCGCCTCGCCGAACGGCAAGACGCCGAGCGAGGTCCTCTTCCTCGAGCTCGCGGCCAAGGCGCTCCGCGCGGGTGGACGGCTGGCGGCCATCGTGCCCGCGGGCTTCTTCACCAACCACGGCCTCGCCCACGCCCGCCGCGTGCTCCAAACGGAGCTCCGCCTCGTGCTCGCCGTCGAGCTCCCGCCCGAGGCCTTCATGCACGCCGGCGCGCGCATGAGCTCCTTCCTCCTCTGCGCCGAGCGCGTGGGTGAGACGCCCCGCTTCGGCCGTGTCGGCGAATTCCTCCGCCTCGAGGCGAAGGACGCCGGCCACGATCGCCTCGGCAACGCGCTCCCCGCGAGCGATCTCGATCGTGTCCTCGACGAGGCGCGCGCCTTCTTGCGCGACGCGCCGGGGATGCGCGTCACGCCCGGCAGGGAGATGGAGGAGGCGTTCGCCACACGCGCCCCTCTTGCCTCGGGAAGCGACGAGCGCCTCGACGCGCGCTGCTCGGTCGTCCGACTGGGCAAGACGCCGCCGAAGGACGCGTATGCCGAGCAGGGGCATTTCATCGTGAAGGTGGGCAACCTGACGGGGCACGGCCTCGACTTCACCCCGCGGGACCGGAACTTCGTCACGCCCGAGTACGCGCAGGCCGTGATGACGAGCCGCGTGGGCGAAGAGCTCACGCTCCGCCGCGGCGATCTCCTCGTCACCGCCTCGGCCCACGCGCGGCGCTACATCGCCGAGAAGGTCGATCGCGTCGAAGGCTTCCCCGACTGGATCGAGGAGCCCGTCTTCTTCGTCGGCGAGCTCCTGCTCCTCCGCCCGCGCGACGAGGCGACCTCGCTCGCGCTCCTCGGCTACCTGCGGAGCCCGGCCGGGAAGCACGCGCTCCGCGCGCTCGTGCGCGGGCAGACGGCGCACCTCCTGCCAAAGGACGTTCGGTCGCTCTGCGTCCCGACCCCGCCACGATCACCCGAAGCCGACGAGCTCCACGCGCGCCTGCTCCGCGAGGCCGAGCTCGCCCTCGAGCTGGAGCGCGAGCGTCGTGCGCTCGACGCCCTCGCGCGGAAGCTCTACGGAGGACCTTTCGATGATTGAACGCGCCGCCCTCGCCTCCTTGCTCCTCCTCGCGGCCTGCCGAGAAGACGCGCCCGCGCGTTCGAACGAGCCGGCGCCCTCCAAGGAAGAGACGCCCCGCGCCGCGCCCGTTCAGGACGACGCGCCCTCGTCGGGCCCCGAGCTCCTCTGGATCTTCCCGAAGCTCTCGGCGACGCTCCGCGGCGAGCCGGCGGAGCCCTTCTCGCAGCCCGTCACGCTCGTCCTCGACGGACGCACCGTGCGCCTCGGCGTGCGCCTCCGCGAGGGCGAGCTCGTCGCGCGCGAAGAGGGCCGGAGGCAGCTCGTCTTCCTCGAGCTCTTCGATCTCGACGAGCGCCCGAGCGGCGAGACGATCCACCGGTTCACGCTCACGCTCGCCGAAGGGCCCGACGTCGAGCCCACCGACGATCTCCTCCGCGCCGAGACGCGCGGCGATCGCATCCTCGTCACGCTCGCGCGGCGCGGTCTCCGTGAAGACGAGGACGTGCTCGAGGACGAGCCCGAGGTGGTCGAGCAGGTGCTCCTCGCGCGCGACGCGTCCGGCAAGCTCCGCGCCGTCTCGCGCAGCAAGCGTCGCTAGACCCGAGTACGAGCCGCCCCCCTCCGAGCACCGGTGATCCGCCGCCGGCGAATTGGTATGGTGCCGGCCATGGATCTTCGATTCACCCCTGAGGAAGAGGCCTTCCGCGAAGAGGTCCGCGCCTACATCGACGAGGCGATGCCTCCGCACATCAAGGCCAAGGCCGAGAGCGGCGCCCCCTTCACCAACGCCGAGATGATGGAGTGGCACCGCATCCTCCACAAGAAGGGCTGGGCGGCGCCGCACTTCCCGAAGAGCGTGGGCGGCTCGGAGCTCGACCCCACGCGCCGCTTCATCCTCGCCGAGGAGCTCGCGCTCGCCGGCGCCCCGCAGCTCTCGCCCTTCGGCCTCAACATGGTCGGTCCGCTCATCCTCCGCTTCGGCACCGACGAGCAGAAGAAGCGCTTCCTCCCGGGCATCATCGACGGCACGGTCGCGTGGTGTCAGGGCTACTCCGAGCCCAACGCCGGCTCCGACCTCGCCTCGCTCCGCACCACCGCCGAGGACCAGGGCGATCACTTCCTCGTCAACGGCCAGAAGACCTGGACCACCTACGGCCAGTACGCCGACTGGATCTTCTGCCTCGTGCGCACCGACGCGAGCGGGAAGAAGCAGCAGGGCATCAGCTTCCTGCTCATCGACATGAAGACGCCGGGCATCACCGTCGAGCCGATGCTCACGCTCGGCGGCACGCCCGCGTTCTGCGAGACGTTCTTCGAGAACGTGAAGGTCCCCAAGGAGAACCTCCTCGGCCCGCTCCACGGAGGTTGGGATCTCGCCAAGGCCCTCCTCGGCCACGAGCGCACGCTCATCGGCTCGATCGCGCCGGTGCTCCGCTCCATCCAGCACCTCAAGCGCATCGCCGCGACCAAGCGCGAGGGCGACGCGACGCTCCTCGACGATCCGGCGCTCCGCGATCGCATCGCGAGCCTCGAGCTCCGCGCGAAGGCGCACCAGATGGCGAACTACAAGGCGCTCGCCGATCAGGCCGCGGGCAAGCACCCCGGGCCGGAGAGCTCCATCCTCAAGATCGTCGCCTCCACGCTCCAGCAGCAGGTCGACGAGCTCACCATGGAGATCATGGGGCCCGAGTCGCTCACGTGGTTCAACCCCGACGGCGCCGTGCCGCCGCTCGAGGCCTACGTCGGATCGCGCTTCTGCTACGACCGCGCCGTGACCATCTACGGCGGCTCGAACGAGATCCAGAAGAACATCATCGCCAAGGCGATCCTGAACCTCCCGAGCTGAGAGGAGCCAACGACCATGGATTTCGAGCTGAACGAAGATCAGAAGCTCCTCGCACGCACCGCGGCCGACTTCGTCGCCAAGGAGTCGCCGCTCGAGCGCGCGCGCAAGCTGCGCGACGACGAGCTCGGGTTCGACCTCGCGCTCTACCGCAAGATGGCGGAGCTCGGCTGGCTCAGCCTCCCCTTCGCGGAGGACGTCGGCGGCTTCGGTGGTGGCTTCCTCGAGGTGGCGCTCGTGCTCGAGTCGGTCGGGCGCCAGCTCGTGCCGGAGCCCCTCCTCGAGAACATCCTCGCGGGCCTCGCCGTCGCCGAGGGCGGAAGCGCCGAGCAGAAGGCCCTCCTCGAGCCGCTCATCGCGGGCGAGAAGCTCCTCTCGCTCGCCTATCTCGAGCCCAACGGCCGTCAGCGGCGCGCGCCCTACGAGACGCGCGCGACGAAGAAGGGCGCGGGATACGTCGTCTCGGGCACGAAGACCTGGGTGAGCCACGCGAACGCCTCCGACGCCTTCGTGGTGAGCGCCGAGCTCGAGGGCGAGACGCGCCTCTTCCTCGTCGCCAAGGACGCCGCCGGCCTCTCGCTCGAGACGCTCAAGACCATCGACGGCCGCCGCGCGGGCAAGCTCACGCTCGACGCGGTGGAGGCCGAGCTCCTCCCGGGCTCGAGCCAGGCGCTCCTCGATCACGTGCTCGATCGCGGCGCCGCCGGGGCGGTCGCCGAAGGCGTGGGCCTCACCCAGCGCGTGCTCGAGATCACCACCGAGTACCTCAATACGCGCGAGCAGTTCGGCGTGAAGATCGGCTCCTTCCAGGTGCTCCAACACCGCGCCGTCGACATGTTCGTCGAGACGCAGCTCATCCGCGCGGCCTCGATCGCGTCGTCGGTGCTCGCCGACGATCCCGATCCGGCGGCGCGCCTCGAGGCGATCAGCGCGGCCAAGGTCCAGCTCTCAGTGGGCGGCAAGTACGTCACGCAGCAGTCGATCCAGCTCCACGGCGGCATCGGCTGCACCGACGAGCACGACATCGGCCTCTTCTTCAAGCGCATGCACGCGCTCAACACGCTCTACGGCGACGAGGCCTTCCACCTGCGGCGCTTCTCCGCGTCGCCCTCCTTCGCCAAGGTCGGCTGATGGCTCATTTCGACGGCAAGGTCGCCATCGTCACCGGCGGCTCGACGGGCATCGGCCGCGCGCTCGCCAACGCGCTCCTCTCCCGCGGCGCCACGGTGATCATCACCGGGCGTCGCGAGGCGCGCCTCCGCGAGGCGGCCGAGCTCCTCGGACATGCCGATCGCCTCGAGACCGTCGTCAACGACGTCACCGACTTCGAGGCCTTGAAGCGCGTCGTCGACGACGTGATCGCGCGCCATGGCCGCGTCGACTTCATGTTCAACAACGCGGGCGCCGGCATGGCGGGCGAGGTGAAGGACTCCACGCTCGAAGACTGGGAGCGGATGTGGTCCGTGAACGTGAAGGGCGTGATCCACGGCATCCACGCCGTCTACCCGCACATGATCGAGCGCGGCGAGGGGCACATCGTGAACATCTCGTCGGGCGCGGGCATCGTGCCCCAGGGCGGGATGGCGCATTACGTCGCGGCGAAGCACGCGGTCACGGGGCTCTCGGGCTCGCTCCGCACCGAGGCGCGTCAGTACGGCGTGAAGGTCACCTGCGTCTGCCCCGGCGCCATCGAGAGCGAGATCCTCGAGACCACCACCTATCGCGGCCTCGACGGACAGAAGATCCGCGAGAAGGCCCCGCGCGTCTTCATGACCGCCGACGAGTGCGCGCGGCAGATCCTGCGCGGTGTGGAGAAGAACCGTGGCATCGTGCCCATCACCAAGATCACCAAGGTGAACTGGGCGCTCTACCGCTTCTCGCCGGCGCTCGGCGCGCGCCTCAACGAGGTCCGCTTCCGCATGATGAAGAAGATCGGCGGGGGACGCTGAGTCACGGGCTCTTGAGCTCTCGCCGCGCCTTCACGCGCGTCTCCAGGCGGTCGACGATCTCCTCCTTGGCCACGCGACCGAAGTCGTTGGCCGCCGTCACCGAGAGGAGGAAGAGGCGCGAGCTCGCCTCCGTGCGGAAGAACGGCGGCTCGCCGGAGAGGGCGCGCTCGACGTCGACGCCGCTCGCGTGGCCGCTGCCGAAGAGCGTGGCGAGCCCCACCTGCAGCCAGCGCCCCTTCCGGTGCACCGCGAGGTTGAACGAGAAGCCGTACCGGTGGATGTGGGCGGACTCGTATTCCTCGGAAGTCTCCTGGATCTTCGGATCCGGATCGAAGTTCGTGAGGAAGCCCGTGCGGATGTAGACCTCTTTGGCGACCTGCACGTCGCTGCCGAGGTAGACGTTGCCCACCATCCTGCGATACCCGCGCGCGTCGAAGAGGACGCCAGTCGGTGGGATGCGATCCTCGAGCCCCTCGATCTCACCCACGCGCAGCACGTCGCGCTGGGTGACTCGACCGACGACCTGGACGTCCATGCTGAGGAGCACGCGTTTCCACGGGCCGTACGCCACGCCGCCGCGCACCTGCCACGGGATGGGGATGCTGCTCTCGGCGCGTTCTTCGAAGAAGACGAAGGTCGCCTGCGATGGCTCGACGCTTCCGTCCACGTCCGAGAGCGAGAAGCGGAGCTTGGTGCGTTTCCACACGCGCCATCCAGGCGCTTGCGCCACGAGCCCGATCCGCCAACGACCGAACCGCTTCATGCCGCCGAAGCGGAAGACGAGATCGAAGCTGCGGATGGAGAGGCGCGTGTTACGGTTCAGCGTGCTCGCGCCCTCGAAGAAGGGCGCGCTCGGCGAAGGGATCCCGCCGAGCTGCACGTCGACCGTCTCCGCGTGCGTCAGCGTGCGCGGCGCGAGGAAGACGCTCAGCCCCCACCCGGCGGTCGCGTTGATCCGATGTCCGACGCTGAGCCCGTAGTAGGGCGCGCGATAGGAGCGGTCGTAGAGGATCGTGCCCGAGCGCCCCTCGGCGTCCGTCACCTGCAGATCCCCGGTGAAGCGGTAGCGGTCGAGCGTGAACGCCGAGAACGCCACGATGACGGGGCGGACGCCTTCTCGATCCTTCTTCCCGTACGACGTCGAGACCGCGGCGAACATCGGGAGCGTGGGATCGGACTTCTCCGTGAGGCCCGCGCGGCCGAAGCCGGTGCGGAGGTACTCGCCGATCTCGACGCGCTCGAAGCTGTTGACCGTGACGTTGGCCGAGATGCGCGTCACCGCTTCGAAGCCGAGACCCGCCGGGTTGTAGTACGTCGCCGTGTTGTCGTCGGCGATGGCGGTGAACGCCGTCCCCATGCCAGCCGCGCGCCCGCCGAGGTTCAGCGTGTGATAGCTCCCCTGGGCGCCCGCGCGCGCCGGGAGGCAGAGCGCGAGCACGACCCACGCGCGAGCGAGGCGGCGATCCATCCTCGTTCGAAGTACGTCGCGCCCCGCACGGATCTTTCTCCGCCAGCGTCAGTGGATGGGGATGGTCGGCGCCTGCATGCCCGCCCGCGACGCGACGACGAGCCGCCCCAGCTTGGCGAGCCTGTCCTCGTCGACCCGCACGCCGCGGTCGGGGATCGCGATCCCCTCCGGGAGCCATTCCGGCACGAAGAGGATGGGGTTCGCCGCGCCGTCGTAGCCGAGCTGGACGAGGAGCTCGGGCATGAAGTCACGGCAACGCTTCTCGCAGCAGGAGAATCGCTCGAGCACGCGATAGAGCCCCTCGGGGGGGAGCGGCACGAGCGTATGCGCGACGTCGGGGCTCGGGAGCGTCACGCCGGTCGCCGAGAACTCCGCGCGGTTCGCGCGCCATCCCGTGGGCAGGTATACGCCGGGGCCGGGCTCCCCGTGGTTGTGGAAGTACACCAAGCGTCCGGCCGGAACGCCGGCGATCTCGACGGTCGTTCGGTAGAGGCCGCACGGCGGAAGAGGGACGTTCATCGAGCCTCATCTTGCGCGACGCGCGGCGCGGCGTCGAACGCTCGCCCGTGACATGATGGCGCCGATGCGCGAGCTCGCGATCGTCCTCGGGCTGCTCCTCGTCTTCGGCGCGCTGGCGATCGCCGCGGAAGCGCCTATCCTCGAGGCGATCTCGCTCGGCGCGTGGGTCGGCCTCCTCGGCGCCGCGGTCGGCGTGCCCTCCGGCGTCGCCTATCACGTGGCGCTCCACCGCGCGCTCTCCCCTCGCGGCGAGCTCCCCTCGGGCTGGCTCCTCCGCCCGCTCGAGCTCCATCCGCGCCTCCGTCCCGACGAGCGGCCGCTCGTCCTCTCGCTCTGCTACCTCGGCGCGGCCGGGTTCGTGGCGATCTGCGTGGGGATCGCGATCGTCGGCTGCGCGCTCTTCCTCGCCTTCTCGCGCGGAGAGCTCCAGCTCTAGCCCGCCAGGCGGGCCTCGAAGGAGACGCGGATCGCGGGATCGAGCGAGGCGCTCGCCGAGCAGTACTTCTCCACCGAGAGGCGGACGGCGCGATCGAGCTTCTGCGGGGCCACCGGTCCGTGCGCGACGAAGACGAGCCGGACGTCGGTGAACGGCGCGGGGACGGCGTCGGCGCGGATCCCCTCCACCTCGATCTCGAGCTTCTCGAGCGGCTCCCGCTGCTGGCGGAGGATCTTGCACACGTCCATGGCCGCGCAGCCGGCGATCGAGGCGAGGAAGAGCTCCATCGGGCGCATGCCGAGGCCTTGGCCGCCGAGCTCGGCGGGGCCGTCGAGGACGAGCTTCCCGCCGGAGCCCTCGGCCACGGCTTCGAAGGCGACGGGCGCGATGGACTCGAGCTTCACCCGGAGCGTGCGCTTCTCCAAGCTCTCATCCATGGCGCGCCTCGGCGTCGAAGAGCGAGGAGGAGAGGTAACGATCGCCGCGATCGCAGAGGATGCAGACGACCACGCCGTCTTCGCCCCGCGCGTCGAGCTCTTCGCACACGCGACGCGCGGCCCACACGGCGCCGCCCGAGCTCACGCCCACCGAGACGCCCTCCTCCCGGGAGAGCCGACGCGTCTCGCGCTCGGCGTCCTCTTGCGTGACGTCCACGATGCGATCGACGCGCGCGGGCTCGTAGATCTTGGGGAGGTACTCGACGGGCCACCGCCGGATCCCGGGGATGGACGAGCCGTCGGTGGGCTGGCAACCGACGATCTGCACCGCCGGATCCACCTGCTTGAGGAAGCGCGAGACGCCCATGATCGTCCCCGTCGTGCCCATGGCGCTCACGAAGTGCGTGATCCGACCGTTCGTCGCGGCCCAGATCTCGGGGCCCGTGGTCTCGTAGTGCGCGCGCCAATTGTCCGGGTTCGAGAACTGGTCGAGCATGAGCGCGCCGCCCTCGGCCACCTTGGCGTGCGCGTAGTCGATGGCGCCCTCCATGCCTCGCTCGGCCGGGGTGAGCGTGACGATGGCGCCGTAGGCGCGCATCTGCTTCACGCGCTCGGCCGTGGCGTTCTCCGGCATCACGAGCTCGATCTCGTAGCCGCGCGCCGCGGCGATCATCGCGAGCGCGATGCCGGTATTCCCGCTGGTGGGCTCGACGAGCCGCATCCCCGGGCGGAGGTCGCCGCGCTCTTCGGCGCGCAGGATCATCGAGCGCGCCGGGCGATCCTTGACGCTCCCGCCAGGGTTGTTGCCCTCGAGCTTGCCGAAGAGCCGGACGCCCGGGCGTTTCACGCAGCTCGCGAGCTCCACGAGGGGGGTGTTTCCGACCAGGTCGATGATCGTCGTCTTCTGCATGGGCTCGCTCTCCCGCCCGAGGCGGGCTCGGAGCATAACTCGTCACGCCCCTTGCGTCCCGCGGCGGCCTCGGCGCGTTCACATGGGCTGGTACGGGAACCCATCGAGGGGAGCCATGAGCTTCCGATCGCGGAGGAACGTGGGCTCGGACTGCATGTAGACCACGAGCAGCTCGGCCAGGGATCGCAGCGAGGAGACGTGCGTCCGCTCGTAGCCGTGGGAGGCGTCGGCGCCGAAGCAGACGAGCGCGGCCCGGAGATCGTTGCCGGCCTCGACCGCGGACGCCGCGTCGGTGCGGTAGTATTTGAAGACGTCGCGCTGGTGCTCGATGTCGTGCTCGCGGCAGAGCCGGATGAGCTTCTGCGTGAGGTGGTAGTCGAAGGGCCCGCTCCCATCCATCATGGCGATGGTCACGCCCGTCTCCCGCGAGTTCTGGCCCGGCGCAGGCGTGGCGTTGTCGATGCTCACGAGCTCGGCCACGTCGCCGTGGAGCGCGGCGGACGCACCCGAGCCCACCTCCTCGGTGATGGTGAAGAGCAGGTGGATGTCGACCGGGATCACGATCCCGCCGCGGGCCTCGGCGTCGCGGATCGCCTTCGTGGCCGCGAGGAGCGCCGCCGTGCCCGCCTTGTCGTCGAGGTGCCGCGAGACGACGAACCCCGACGGCGTGAGCTCGGTGTCGGGGTCGATCGCGATGAAGTCGCCGACGTGGACGCCCTTGGCCTCGAGGTCCGCGCGCGTCTCGACGAGCTCGTCGACGCGGAGCTCCACGTTCTCCCAGGCCACCGGCAAGGTATCGACCTCGAGGTTGAAGGTATGCCCCGAGGCCTTGAGGGGGAGGATGGTCCCGCGGCGCGGCCCCGTCTCCGTGAAGATGGTGCAGCGCGCGCCCTCGGCAAAGCGGCTCGACCAGCTCCCGATCGGCGCGACCGCACATCGCCCGTTGTCCTTCACGAGCTTCACCATCGCCCCGAGCGTGTCGAGGTGGGCCACGATGGCGCGGTCCGGCGTCTTGTGGCGACCGTCGACCGTCGCGCGGATCGCCCCGCGGCGCGTGAGCTCGAAGGGGACGTCGAGGCGCTCGAGCTCCTCGCCGACCCAGTGCACCACCTCGTCGGTGTAGCCGGTGGGGCTCGGGATCGAGAGCAAGGTCTCGAGCGTGTCGAGACAGTAGTCCATGTCGATCTGGAGCTTCTTCACGTGGACCATGGCTACGCCGCGGGTTCTCGAGACGAGGTCTCGGGGAAGAGGAGATCGACGAAGCGTTCCGCCGTGGGCCGCGGCTCGTGGTTCGCGAGCCCCGGTCGTTCGTTCGCCTCGATGAAGGCGTAGTCGGCGCCGCGCACGTCGGAGGTGATGAAGTCCAGGCCCACGACGGGGATGTCGATCACGCGCGCGACCCGGAGCGCTGCCTCGGCGATCGTCGCGGAGAGATCGTCCGTCACGTCGTGGAGCGTTCCTCCCGTGTGGAGGTTGGCGGTCTTGCGCACGACGAGGCGCCTCCCTCGCGGGAGGACGTCGGTCAGCGCGTATCCGGCCTCTTCCACGCAGCGGCGCGTCTCCTCGTCTTCGGGGATGCGGCTCTCCCCCTGGGTCGCGGCAGCGCGTCGTCGGCTCTGCTTGCGGATGAGCTCGAGCACCGAGTGCTCGCCCGTCCCGATCACCTGCGCGGGCCTTCGGATCGCGGCGGCGACGATCTCTTGGTTGATGACGACCACGCGGAGATCGTCGCCCTCCACGTACTCCTCGAGGAGGACGCGCTCGGCGTGGTGCTTCGCGCGCTCGATCGCTCGCGCGAGCGTCGCCGAGTCGCGGACGTCGACCGACACCCCGGCGCCCTGCTCTCCGCGGGCGGGCTTCACCACCACACGCCCGTGCTCCTCGAGGAAGTCCAGGCTCTCCTCCATCGACCCCACGACGCGCTGCGCGGGCACGGCGATGCCGGCCTCCGAGACGAGCTTCCACGCGAGCCGCTTGTCGTCGCAGATCCCGAGGGCGACCGCCGAGGTGAGCTCGGAGAGCGACTCGCGACACCGGATGGTCCGCCCGCCGAACGTGAGCGCGAAGAGGTTGGTCTCCTCGTCGACGATCTTCACGCCGATGCCGCGTCGCCGCGCCTCTTCCACGATGATCTTGGCGTAGGGGTTGAGGTCGGCCTCGGGCGGTGGGCCCATGAAGAGCCGCTCGTTGAAAGCGTTCTTGTGCTTGAGGCAGAAGACGGGGACCCGCTCGAAGCCGAGCTTCTCGTAGAGGCGGATGGCCTGCGCGTTGTCGTGTTGGACGGAGAGGTCCATGTGAGCGCGTCCCTTGGCCTGGTAGTGCTCGGCGAGCCACCGCACGAGCGCGTCACCCACGCCGGGCAGCTCGGCCTGCGGATCCACCGCGAGGCACCACAGGCTCGAGCCCTTCTCCGGATCGTCGAAGGCCATCACGTGATCGACGCCCGTGACGGTCCCGACGATCTCGCCCGTCCGCGCGTCCTCCGCCACGAGGTGCGTGAGCACCTTCGAGGTCCGCTTGGCCACCACGAAGTCCACGTCCACGGGGGCCATCCCGCGCGCGCGATAGAGCCGGTTCATCGCCTCGGCGTCCGCGCGGCTCGTCACCCGCCGGACCACGACGTCCTTGGCGGGCAGATCCGACGGTCGATAGCGCTCGAACCAGAGCCGGTAGGTGTGCGACGGATCGAGGAAGAGATCCTGCGGCGCGATGGAGAGGACGACGTGCGGATCGCGGAGGTAGATCGCGATGTCGCGCGCGCCGGGGCGTTCGCGGAGGAGTTCTTCCGCGAGCCGCGCGTTGGAGCGGAAGGTATGCCCGAAGAGGAGGCGCCCCCATCCGCATCGGACGACGACGTCCTCGGCGAGGCGCTTGGCCTCGGGCCCGCGCGGCGGGCGCCAGCTTCGGAGGGAGAGCCCCTCGAATCGGCCTCGACTTCCGGGATCGTGGGTCATCGTCTCTCGCCTCTCTTGGGTCAGAGACCGTGCGACGCGAGCCACAACTCGAGGAGCGCCATCTGCCAGAGCTTGGATCCGCCGAGTGGCGTGATCGCCGCGGGGTCGTGTGGCGCGGCGAGCAAGGCGCGCACCGCGTTCTCGCGGAAGAGGCCACGCTCCTTCGCGGCCCGTGAAGCGAACGCGTCCTTCACGCGCTCGAGGAGCGCCCCGTCCAGGTATTTGAGCGCGGGCACGGGGAAGTATCCCTTGGGCCGATCGATCACCTCGTCGGGCACGAGGCCGCGCGCCGCTTCCTTGAGCACGAGCTTCCCTCCCTTCCCCACCTTGAGCTCCGCGGGGATGCGCGCAGCGAGCTCGACCACCTCGTGATCCAAGAACGGGACGCGCGCTTCGAGCCCGAAGGCCATCGTCATGTTGTCCACGCGCTTCACGGGGTCCTCCACGAGCATCACCGTGGTGTCGAGGCGGAGCGCCGCGTCGATGCCGCGCTCGGCGCCCGGCCGCGCGAAGTGCGCGCGCACGAATTCGAGCGACGCGTCCTCATCCAGGAGCTCGGGCGAGAGCGTGCGCGCCATCTCCTCGTGGTCGCGATCGAAGAAGAGGCGCGCATAATCGCCGAGTGGATCGCGGCTCTCGAGGAGCGGCGGGTACCAGTGGTAGCCGCCGAAGACCTCGTCGGCGCCCTGGCCGCTCTGCACGACCTTGATCGACCTCGAGACCTCACGGCTCAAGAGGTAGAAGCCCACGTTGTCGTGGCTCACCATCGGCTCCGACTGCGCGTGGATCGCGCCGTCGATGTGCCGGACGAGCTCGCTCGACGGGATGAAGATGCGGTGGTGGTCGGTCTCGAAGCGCTCGGCCACGAGATCCGAGTACCGGAACTCATCGCCCTCCTCGCCGCCCGCGGACTCGAAGCCGATCGAGAAGGTGGAGAGCCGGTGTTGCCCTGCCTCGCGGATGAGCGCGACGAGCAGGCTCGAATCCAGCCCGCCCGAGAGGAGGACCCCGACCGGCACGTCCGCCACGAGGCGACGCTCCACCGCGCGACGGAGCGCCTCGAGGACTCCGTCCTTCCACATCTCGAAGCTCGGCCGTCGGTCGGGCGCGAAGGCGAGCTCCCAGTACGTCCATCGCCGCGTGGTGCCGTCGGGCTCGATCGTCATCGCGGTGGCGGGCGGCAGCTTCTCGACGCCGCGGAGGATCGTACGGGGCGCCGGCACCACGCTGTGGAAGCTCATGTAGTGGTGGAGCGCGATGGGATCGATCGAGGTGTCGAGCTCGCCGCCCGCGACGAGCGCGGGCAGGGTGGAACCGAAGCGCAGCCCGCCGGGCACGGAGGCGAGGTAGAGCGGTTTGACGCCGAGGCGATCCCTCGCGAGGAAGACGCGGCCCGTCTCGCGCTCGACGATCGCGAAGGCGAACATCCCGGCGAGGCGCTCCACGCAGCCCTCACCCCACGCGTGATACGCCTTGAGGATCACCTCGGTGTCGCCCTCCGAGAAGAAGGTGAACCCCTCGGCCTCGAGCTCCGCGCGCAGCGCGCGGTAGTTGTAGATGCAGCCGTTGAAGGCGATCACGAGCCCGAGCTGGGGATCGACCATCGGCTGCTGGGCGCGCTCGGAGAGGTCGATGATCTTCAGCCGGCGGTGCGCGAGAGCGACCGGCCCCTGGGCGTAGAGGCCCGCGCCGTCCGGTCCACGCGGCCCGAGGAGCTCGGCCATCCGTTCCACGCGGGCCGCCGAGGCCATGCGCCCGTCGTGTCGGACCTCACCGACGAACCCGCACATGCCGCGCGCCTCCCCTGCCGCGTGCCGCCCTGGGCCTCATCGTCCCCCTCCGCTCGCAGTCTGGCAGAGGCCGGAAGAGACGCAAAACCTCGAAGAAGATCACGACGTTGCCGAGGACGCACACGTCCCGATCCACGGCGCGTCGCACGTCCCCCTTCCCCTCTTGCCAAAAATGAAACACGTTTCACTCTAGGCCCCGCGGACGCCGCTCCGCTTCACCTACTCATGTCGCTCCCGAACCCAGCCTTGATCGCCGTGGAGCAGCGCCTCCTCGGACCGGGCGGCCCCTTCGAACTCGAGGAGGCGGTCGTGCGGGGCGAGCGCATGCAGGTGATGAAGCACCGGCCGCCCCACCTCCGCGCGCTCCTCGAGCGTTCGGCCGCGTTCGGCGAGGTGGAGTACCTCGTCTGTGTCGGCGAGGGCCGTGAGTTTCGCACGACGTACGCGGAGCACCTCCGCCGCGTCGCCCACCTCGCCCGTCGCCTCCGCGACGACTACGGCGTGAAGAAGGGCGATAGGATCGCCCTCCTCGGCGCGAACGGCCCCGAGTGGGTGATGGCCTTCTGGGCCGTGGAGGCGCTCGGCGCGATCGCCGTGGCCTTCAACGGCTGGTGGGTGGGCGACGAGATCCGCTGGGCGCTCGCGCACACCGAGCCCAAGCTCCTCCTCGCCGACGAGAAACGCCTCGCGCGCCTCGAGGGCGCCCCCATCGGCGTGCCGGTGATCCGCTTCGAGGCGATGGGGGAGCTCCTCGCCCCCTCGGACGATCCGCTCCCCGACGTCCCGCTCCACGGCGACGACCACGCCATCATCCTCTTCACGAGCGGGACGAGCGGCCGCCCGCGCGGCGTCGTCCACACGCACGAGAACGTGTGCTCCTCGGTGATGCTCGGGTTCTTCCACGGCGCGCGCGTCGCCGCGCTCCACCCGCCTTCGCCGAGCGACGGGCCCAACGTGGTGATGATCACCAGCCCGCTCTTCCACGTCTCGGGCCTGCACGCGGGCGCGATCTCGTCCCTCGCCGGCGGCGTGAAGACCGTGTGGCCGCTCGGCCGCTTCGACGCCGAGAAGGTCGCCGCGCTCGTCGAGCGCGAGAAGATCACCTCGTGGGGTTATACGCCCACGCTCCTCAAGCGCCTCGTCGAGTCGGAGGCCGCGCTCCGGCACGACCTCTCCTCCCTCCGCGTGATCGGCGGCGGCGGCGCGCCGGTCTCGCCCGAGCTCCAGGCGCTCGTGCGCGAACGCCTCCCGCAGCTCCGCGAGACCTTCAGCATCGGCTACGGCCTCACGGAGGGGACCGCCTTCGGCACGATCAACCCGGCCGAGGAGTGGGCGCACGATCGGACGGGCGTCGGTCGCCCGCTCCCCACCATCGCGATCGAGATCCGCGACGAGCGCGGCCAGGCCCTTCCCGAAGGCGAGGTCGGCGAGATCCACATCCGCAGCCCGCTCGTGATGGCGGGCTACTTCCGCGACGAAGAGGCCACGCGCGAGGCCATCCGCCCCAACCTCTGGCTCCGCACCGGCGACCTCGGCTACCTCGAGAACGGCCGCCTCTACCTCGCGAGCCGTCGGACCGACCTCATCCTCCGAGGCGGCGAGAACGTCTATCCGGCCGAGATCGAGCGAAGGCTCGAGGCCCACGAAGACGTCCTCGAGGCCGGCGTCGTCGGCGTGCCCGACGACGAGCTCGGCCAGCGCGTGAAGGCCATCGTCGTGCCGCGCCCCGGTCGGACGCTCGACGTCGACGCGCTCACCCGCTGGGTGAGCGAAGGCATCGCGTACTACAAGGTCCCCGCGGAGTGGGAGATCCGCCGTGATCCCCTCCCGCGCAACGCGACCGGCAAGGTCGTGCGACACGCTCTCCTTAACTCTGCGACCCCCTTCATCGAGGATTGACCCATGGCCGAAGCATTCATCGTCGCCACCGCGCGTAGCCCCATCGGACGCGCCCGCAAGGGCTCGCTCGTCACCATGCGGCCCGACGACCTCGGCGCGCAGATCGTCAAGGCGCTCCTCGCGAAGGTGCCCGCGCTCGATCCTTCGCTCGTCGAGGACGTGCTCTTCGGCTGCGCGCAGCCGGCCGGCGAGCAGGGCTACAACATCGCGCGCGTCGTCGCGATGCTCGCCGGGATGCCCGACGTCCCCGGCGTCACGGTGAACCGCTACTGCTCCTCCTCGCTCCAGACGATCCGCATGGCCGCGCACGCCATCAAGGCCGGCGAGGGCGACATCTTCATCGCGGGCGGCGTCGAGTGCGTGAGCCGCTTCGACAAGGGCAAGTCCGACGGCCTCGAGGGCACCAAGAACCCGGCCTTCGCCGAGGCCGAGGCGCGCACCAAGGCCTTCGCGCAAGGCAAGAACCTCCCCTGGTCGGCCGGTCCGGGCCTCGCCGATCCCTACGTCACGATGCTCCAGACGGCCGAGAACGTCGCCCAGATCAAGAACGTGACGCGCGAGGAGCAGGACGAGTTCGCGGCGCTCAGCCAGCAGCGCGCCGAGGCCGCCATCGCGCGCGGCTTCTTCGCCGACGAGATCACGCCGATCACGCTCGCCGACGGCACGGTGGTCCGCACCGACGACTGCCCGCGCCCGGGCACCACGGCGGAGAAGCTCGGCCAGCTCGAACCCGTGCTCAAGCAGTGGCTCGGCGACGCCGCGACCGTCACGGCCGGCAACGCCTGCCCGCTCAACGACGGCGCCGCCGCGGTGCTCGTGATGAGCGAGAAGAAGGTGAAGGAGCTCGGCCTCACGCCGCTCGCGCGCGTCGTCTCCTCGGGCGTCAGTGGGCTCAACCCCGAGATCATGGGCCTCGGCCCCATCGACGCCTCGCGGCAGGCCCTCGCGCGCGCCGGGCTCACCATCGATCAGATCGACCTCGTCGAGATCAACGAGGCCTTCGCCGCCCAGGTCGTCCCCTCGGCCAAGGAGCTCGGCATCCCCTACGAGAAGCTCAACGTCAACGGCGGCGCCATCGCCCTCGGCCATCCCTTCGGCATGACGGGCGCGCGCATCATGACGACGCTGATCCACGGCCTCCAGGATCGCGGCGGGCGCTACGGCCTCGAGACGATGTGCGTCGGCGGCGGCCAGGGCATGGCCATGGTGATCGAGCGCCTCTGATGGCCGAGAACCGACAGGTGCTGCTCGCACGCCGCCCGAACGGCGTGCCCGTGATGGAGGACTTCGCCTTCGCGACCGGCCCGATCCCCGAGCCGCGCGAGGGCGAGGTCCTGCTCCGTCACCTGCTCCTGTCGATCGATCCGGCCATCCGCGGCTGGATGGCCGACAAGCCGAGCTACCTCCCGCCCATCGCGCTCGGCGCGCCCGTGCGGAGCGGCACGCTGAGCCAGGTCGTCGCGTCGCGTGATCCGCACGTCGAGGTCGGCTCCATCGTGCAAGCCCTCGGCGCGTGGGAGGAGTACTCGGCCGTGCCCGCGCAGGCCGTGATGGGGCGCGTCGAGCGCCTCGACGGAATCCCGCTCGAAGCGCACCTCAGCGTGCTCGGCGGGACGGGCCTCACGGCATACTTCGGGCTCCTCGAGGTGGGCCGGCCTCGCGAAGGCGAGACCGTCCTCGTCTCGGCGGCCGCCGGCGGCGTCGGCTCCATCGTCGGGCAGATCGCCAAGATCCGCGGCTGCCGCGTCGTGGGCATCGCGGGCGGCGAGGAGAAGTGCCGGTGGATCGTCGACGAGCTCGGCTTCGACGCCGCCATCGACTACAAGCGCGAGGACGTGAAGGCCGCGCTCTCCGCCGCGGCGCCGAAGGGCGTCGACGTCTACTTCGACTCCGTGGGCGGCGAGATCCTCGAGATCGCGCTCACGCGCCTCCGCAACCGCGGGCGCGTCGTGCTCTGCGGCGCGATCAGTCAGATCCACGACGACGAGCTCCCGCCCGGGCCGCGGTCCTACGTGCACCTCCTCGCCAAGCGCGGCCGCATGGAGGGCTTCGTGACGCTCGACTACGCGGCGCGATACGACGAAGCTCGCGCCGAGCTCGCGGCCTGGATCCGCGCCGGCAAGCTCGTGCACCGGGACGAGCTCGCGCACGGGCTCGAGCACGCCCCGAGACATTTTCTCCGCCTCTTCGATGGATCCCATCGAGGCAAGCTCATGGTGAAACTCGCCGAACCCGAGGAATCGAGATGACGAAACTGTGTGAAGGAAGAGTGGCCATCGTCACGGGCGCCGGCCGCGGCATCGGACGCGCGCACGCGCTCGAGCTCGCCCGCCAAGGCGCCAAGGTCGTCGTGAACGATCTCGGCGCGTCGAACGCCGGCGAGGGCAAGGACGAGGGTCCGGCCAACGAGGTCGTCGCGCTCATCGAGGAGATGGGCGGCGAGGCCGTCGTCAACGGCGCCGACGTCGCGGATTGGGAGGCGTCGAAGCAGCTCGTCCAGCAGGCCATCGACACCTTCGGCCGCCTCGACATCGTGGTGAACAACGCGGGCTTCGTCCGCGACCAGATGTTCGTGAACGCCGACGAGCAGTCGTGGGACGCCGTCATCCGCGTGCACCTCAAGGGCCACTTCTGCGTCGCCCGCCACGCGGCCGCGTACTGGCGCGAGCAGAGCAAGAAGGGTGAGAAGGTCGAGGGCCGCATCATCAACACCAGCTCCGGCGCCGGCGTGCTCGGCTCCGTGGGCCAGGCCGCCTACAGCGCGGCCAAGGCGGGCATCGCCACGCTCACGCTCGTGCAGGCCGCGGAGCTCCGCCGCTACGGCGTCACCGCCAACGCGATCTGCCCGATCGCGCGCACCCGCATGACCGAGGCCGTCTTCGGCGAGCAGATGAAGAAGCCCGAGGACGGGTTCGACGTGAACGCGCCGGAGAACGTCTCGCCCTTCGTCGCCTGGCTCGCGAGCCCCGAGTCGGCGTCGGTCACCGGCCGCGTCTTCGAGGTCTTCGGCGGCACCATCACCGTCTTCGACGGCTACCGCCGCGATCAGACGGTCGACATCGGGCGTCGCTGGGAGCCGAGCGAGATCACCGCGGCGATGAGCGACCTCATGTCGAAGGCCCTCGAGCCCGTGAAGGTCTACGGCACGTGACCTACTCGCTCGACTTCACCGGGAAGACCGTCATCGTCACCGGCGGCGGCAAGGGCGTGGGCCGAGGGATCACCGAGGCCTTCCTCCGCGCTGGCGCCGAGGTGGTGATCTGCGGTCGCCGCGAGCCCGAGTCCCTGCCCGAGGTGGAGGGCAAGGTCGCGCGCTTCGTCGCGGCCGACGTCCGCGAGGTCGAGCAGATCGACGCCGTCATCGAGGCGGCGCTCGCGGTGAACGGCCGCCTCGACGTGCTCGTGAACAACGCGGGCGGCGCGCCCTTCGTGCTCGCGGCCGACGCCAAGCCCTCGCTCCACGAGAAGATCATCGCGCTCAACCTCACGGCGCCGCTGCACTTCTCACAGAAGGCCAACGCCGTGATGCAGCGCCAGGCCGAGGGCGGCACCATCGTGAACGTCGCGAGCGTGAGCGGGACGCGGCCCTCGCCGGGCACGGCGGCCTACGGCGCGGCCAAGGCCGGGCTCATGAACCTCACGCGCAGCCTCGCGGTCGAGTGGGCGCCGAAGGTCCGCGTGAACGCCATCGCCGCGGGGATGATCCTCACCGAGCAGGCGCACCTCCACTACGGAGGCGACGACGGCATCGCGGCCGTCTCCGCCACCGTCCCGCTCGGACGCATGGCCCTCCCCGAGGACGTGGCCCATCTCTGTCTCTTCTTGGCTTCGCCGCTCTCCAGCTACGTCAGCGGCGCGAGTCTGGTCATGGACGGCGGCGGGGAACGCCCCGCCTTCTTGAGCGCCGCGACGGCGAACAAATAATCATGGACTTTCGATTCAACGAAGAACAGCTCGAGCTGGGCCGCGCGGCCCGTCGCTTCCTCGAGGTCGAGTCGTCGAGCGAGCGTGTGCGCGCGGCGATGGAATCCGAGCGCGGCTTCGATCCCGCGGTCTACAAGCGCATCGCCGAAGAGCTCGGCTGGCTCGCGGTGACGATCCCCGAGGAGTACGAAGGCCTCGGCCTCGGCGCGGTCGATCTCATGCCGATCCTCGAGGAGATGGGGCGCTTCCTCTACTGCGGCCCCTTCTTCTCGACGATCTGCCTCGGGGTGAACGCGCTCCTCCTCGGCGGCGACGACGCACAGAAGGGCGAGCTCCTCCCGTACGTCGCGCGTGGCGAGACCACCCTCACCCTCGCGCACGCCGAGGCGCGCGCGAAGTGGGACTCGGCCGAGATCGAGTGCGAGTACGAGAAGCGCGGCGACGACTACGTCCTCTCCGGTGAGAAGCGCTACGTCCTCGACGGCCTCACCGCCGATCGCGTCGTGGTCGCGGCGCGCGCGAAGGGCTCGAAGGGCGCCGAGGGCATCTCGCTCTTCCTCGTCTCCGGTGAGGCCGACGGCCTCTCGAAGTCCCACCTCCCCACCGTCGACATGACGCGCCGGGAGGCCGCCCTCACCTTCCGCGAGGTGCACGTCGCGCGCGACGCGCTCGTCGGCGAGGAGGGCGCGGGCCACGCGCTCCTCGAGCGCATCCTCGACCGCGCGCGTGCGGCCCTCGCGGTCGAGCAGGTCGGCGGGGCCGAGCGATGCCTCGACATGGCCGTCGCCTACTCGCTCGAGCGCAAGCAGTTCGGGCGCGTGATCGGCAGCTTCCAGGCCATCAAGCACATGGCGGCCGACATGCTCTGGCGCGTCGAGAACGCCCGCTCCATCGCCTACGCGGCCAACGTCGCCGTCGACGCGGGCGACGACGCGGAGATCGCCGAGATGGCGTCCGCGGCCAAGGCGACCGCGTCCACGGCGTTCTTCCAGAACGCGGCGGACAACATCCAGATCCACGGAGGCGTCGGCTTCACCTGGGAGTTCGACCCTCACCTCTACTTCAAACGCGCCAAGGCCAGCGAAGAGCACTTCGGCAGCCCGGCGATGCACCGAGAGCGGGTCGCCCGCGCCATGGGGTTGTGAGCATGGACCTTTCGTTCAGCAAAGAAGAAGAGGCGTTCCGCCGCGAAGTCCGCGAGTGGCTCGAGGCGAACCTCGTCGGGCCCTTCGAGAAGCTCCGCGGCCGCGGTGGCCCCGGCGACGAGCACAGCTTCGTCGAGGAGCGCATCGAGTGGACCAAGCGCATGGGCGAGGCCGGCTGGAACTGCATCGGCTGGCCCAAGGAGCACGGCGGCCGCGGCGTGACCCTCAACGAAGAGGTGATCTTCAACGAGGAGTACGTGCGCGCCCGTGGCCCCGGCCGCATCGGCCACATCGGCGAGACGCTGCTCGGGCCGACGCTCATCCACTTCGGCACCGAGGAGCAGAAGAAGCGCTTCCTCCCGCCGATCGTCAAGGGTGAGGAGCTCTGGTGCCAAGGCTACTCCGAGCCCAACGCCGGCTCAGACCTCGCCAACGTGCAGACCAAGGCCCGCCTCGTCGGCGACGAGTGGGTGATCGAGGGCCAGAAGATCTGGACGAGCCTCGCGTTCTGGTCGCAGTGGTGCTTCGTCGTCTGCCGCACCGACCCGGAGAGCCAGCGCCACAAGGGCCTCAGCTACCTCCTCGTGCCGATGGATCAGCCCGGCGTACAGATCGTCCCCATCAAGCAGATGACGGGCGACTCCGAGTTCGCCGAGGTCTTCTTCGAGGGCGCGAAGACGCACAAGGACAACGTCGTCGGCGGCGTGGGCAACGGCTGGAAGGTCGCGATGGGCACGCTCGCGTTCGAGCGCGGCGCGTCCACGCTCGCCCAGCAGGCGCAGTTCGAGCGCGAGCTCGATCTCGTCGTCGCGGCGGCCAAGGAGAACGGCGCGGCCAAGGATCCGATCCTCCGCCAGCGCCTCGCCGACGCGTACATCGGTCTCAAGATCCTCCGCCTCAACGCGCTCCGCATCCTCTCGGCGCAAGAAGGCGCCGAGCTCGGCCGCGAGGCGAGCATCTCGAAGCTCGCGTGGTCCAACTGGCACCGCGACTTCGGCAAGCTGGCGATGGACGTGCTCGGGCCGGAGGCCAACGTCGCCGAGGCCGCGCCGTACGAGCTGACGCTGCTCCAGAAGACCTATCTCTTCAGCCGTTCCGACACGATCTACGCCGGCACGAACGAGATCCAGCGCAACATCATCGCCGAGCGCGCGCTCGGGATGCCGAAGGGTTGATCCGATGAAGCAAGCTCCGCCCTACCCCAGTGGTCACAAGCTCCTCGAAGGCAAGACCGTCCTCGTGACGGCGGCCGCCGGCACCGGCATCGGCAACGCCGTCGCCCGCCGCTGCGCGGTCGAAGGCTCCAAGGCCATGGTCATCGCCGACATCCACGAGCGTCGCCTCGCCGAGGCCGCCGAAGGCATCGAGCGCGACACCGGCCTCCGTCCGGGCACCGTCGTCTGCGACGTGACGCGCGAGGAGGACGTGCAGCGCATGTTCGCCTACGCCATCGAGCACATGGGCCACGTCGACGTGCTCATGAACAACGCCGGCCTCGGCGGGCACGCGCGCATCCGCGAGATGACCGACGAGCAGTGGCTCAAGGTGATCGACGTCTCGCTGAACGGCTGCTTCCGCCCGCTCCGCGCCGCGCTCAACCACATGGTGCCGCGTGGCACCGGCGCCATCGTGAACAACGCCTCCGTGCTCGGCTGGCGCGCGCAGGAGGGCCAGGCCCACTACGCCGCCGCCAAGGCCGGCGTGATGGCCCTCACCCGCTGCGCGGCCATCGAGGCCGCCGAGGAGAGCAGCGTGCGCGTAAACTGCGTCGCGCCGACGCTCGCCAAGCACCCCTTCCTCGAGAAGGTCACGCCGCCCGGCCTCCTCGAAGAGCTCGAGAAGAAGGAGGCCTTCGGCCGCGGCGCCGAGCCCTTCGAGGTGGCCAACGTGATGGTCTTCCTCGCGAGCGATCTCGCCTCGTACATGACGGGCGAGACCATCTCGGTGAGCTCGCAGCGCGCCTGAGCCGCCGCTCTCAGAGCGGGGGCTTGGTCGCCTGCGCGCTCGGTCGCGCGAGCATGCGCGCCGCCCAAGAGCCCACGTTCGGCGGTGGCGCGATCTCCATCAGCCCGAGGAAGTCGAGGAAGGGCGCGTAGGCGAGCTCCGCGAGCGTGAAGCGTTCGGCGACGAGCCAGGTCTTGCCCTCGAGCTCACGATCCAGGATGGCGAGGTGCGCCTCGATCTCCTGCTTCGCCTTCTCCATGGCGTCGAGGCGCCAGCGATCCTTGGGGATGAACCGCTTGGGGAAGATGATCGTGGAGGTCTGCGGCGTGAGCTGGAGGTCGCAGAGCTTCATGTGCATCCGCGTGCGCGCGCGATCGGCCGCGTCCTCGGGGACGAGCGGCGGCGAAGGGAAGCGGTCCTCGAGGTATTCGAGGATCGCCGTCGACTCGTAGAGCACCAGATCCCCGTCGACGAGCGTGGGCACGCGGCCGTAGGGGTTGAGCTTCTTGTAGGCCTCGCCGCGATGCTCGCGCGCCGCCATGTCCACCACGACGGTCTCGAGCTCGATGCCTTTTTCGAGCGCCGCCATGGTGACGCGCCTCGCATACGTGGAGAGGGGATGCGTGTAGAGCTTCATGCGCGGAGCCTATCGCAGGTCGCCGGCTTGATTCATCCCCGCCGAAAGGGTCAGTCTTCCCCATCGACGACGACGACGGAGAACTCATGACGTCCACTGCAGAAGCCCTGGCGATGACGCCCACGCCCCTCGACGAAGTGCAGCGCAAGCTCGAACGAGTCGCGAGCAACCGCGAAAAGTGGGTCTCGCTCTCGCCGAAGACCCGCGCCGCCCTCCTCCGGCGTTGCATGAAGACCACGCTCGAGGTCTCCGATCGCTGGGCAGAGCTCGCGGCGCGCATCAAGGGTTATCCCATCGGTAGCAACGGCCACGGCGAGGAATACCTCGGCGGCACGCTGCCCACGATGCGCAACCTCCGCCTCTTCGCCGAGGCGCTCGAGGCCGACGGCCAGCCCAAGCTCCCCGCCGCGCACCGTCGCCCCGACGGCCAGTGGGTGGCCCGCGTCTTCCCGCAGAACTTCATCGACAAGGCGCTCTTCGCCGGCGTGACCTGCGACATCTGGATCGAGCCCGGGGAGCGGCCCACCCAGGGGCGCATCTACCGTGAGAAGGCCGCCGGCAAGCCCGGCAAGGGCGGCGTCTGCGTCGTCCTCGGCGCCGGCAACCAGAGCTCCATCCCCCCCATGGACGTGCTCTACAAGCTCGTCGTCGACGACGAGGTCTGCATCCTCAAGATGAACCCGGTGAACGAGGCCCTCGGCCCCGTCATCGAGGACGCGCTCCGCCCGCTCGTCGACGAGGGCTACCTCGAGGTCTGCTACGGCGGCGTCGAGGTCGGCCAGTACCTCACCGATCACGATCTCGTCACCTCGATCCACATCACGGGCTCCGCCGCCGCGCACGACGCCATCCTCTTCGGGCCTGGCGCCGAGGGCGAGGCGCGCAAGAAGGCCAAGACGCCGCGCATCGACAAGGAGATCACCTCCGAGCTCGGCAACGTCTCGCCGGTGCTCGTCGTCCCCGGCGAGTGGTCGGAGAGCGAGCTCGACTACCAGGCGCGTCAGGTCGCCTCGATGCTCGCCTACAACTGCGGCTTCAACTGCAATGGCGCGCGCCTCATCGTGGTCGCCGAGGGCTGGCCGCAGCGCGCGCGCTTCGAGGCGCTCGTGAAGGAGAAGCTCGCGAACACACCGACGCGCAAGGCCTACTACCCCAACTCCAAGCGCGTCTGGGAGCGCTTCACCGAGAAGTACCCCAAGCACCTCGCGCTCGGGAACGTGAAGAACGCCGAGGAGCTCCCGTGGACGATCCTCGAGGGCGTGAGCGCCGAGGCCGGCGAGTACGCGCTCGAGAACGAGCCCTGGTGCGGCATCTTCAGCTTCGTCACGATCGACGCCAAGGACGCGGCCGAGTACCTCGACAAGGCCGTCACCTTCGCCAACGAGAAGGTCTGGGGAACGCTCGCCATCAACGTCCTCGTCGACCCGAAGACCGAGCGCGCGCTCGGAGCGCGCTTCGACAAGGCCATCGCCGACCTCCGCTACGGCGGCATCGCGATCAACTGCTGGAGCGGCCTCAACTACGGGCTCGTCAACGCCACCTGGGGCGCCTTCCCCGGCCATCCGCCGGAGGACATCCAGAGCGGCCGCGGCGTCGTCCACAACGGCCTGCTCCTCGATCACCCGCAGAAGTCGGTGGTCCGCGCGCCCTTCATCATCAAGCCCACGCCCGCGTGGTTCACCGACCACAGGAACAACGTCGAGCTCGGCCGCGCGATGACGGCCTTCGAGTACGCCCCGAGCGTGCTCAAGATCCCGGGCGTCGCGCTCAAGGCGTTCAAGGGCTGACCGCCACGCCCCCGGCGGGCAACCTCGTTCCTCCGCCGGGGGTTGCGTTCCACAGTTCCCCTGGCGAATACTCTGCCTGGCCGGTGGAGCGTGCATTCGCTCCGTTCTTCCACGTTCGAACTGGAGCTTCGATGAAACTTGGACTTCCGGCGGGCATCGTGTTCGTCGTCTTGATGGCCTCGTGCCTCTCGCTCGTCACGACGGCGCGCGCCGACGACGAGACCGCTCGACTCCACTTCCAGGCGGGCGCCAAGGAGTTCGAAGCGGGTCGCTACGAAGCGGCGCTCGCCTCCTTCTCGGCGGCCTACGAGCTCAGCGGTCGCCCCGAGCTGCTCTACAACATCGCCCTCTGTCACGAAGAGCTCGGCCGGTACGGCGAAGCCGCCGATCACCTCCGGCGTTACCTGGACGAGGTCGAGAACGTGCCGCAGCGCACGGCGCTCGAGCGCCGCATCGAGATCCTACGAAAGGCGGCGGCCGCTCAGGCGCAGCAGGCATCGCAAGCGGAGCCCCCTCCCCCCGACGCGCACGACGAGCTGAGTGAAGCTGCCCCATCCTCTCCGAAGCTTCCGGCGCCGGCGTGGGCGGCGTTCGGCGTGGGCGGCGCATCGCTCGTGACGGGCGTGGTCCTCGCGTCGGTCGGGCTCAAGAAGAAGAACGAGCTCGAATCGACCTGCGGCCCCACCTCGTCTTGTGATCGCGACGACGTGCGGCGGATGGAGCGGATGGGCATCTTCGCGGACGTCGCCTTCGGCGTCACCATCGCCGCGGCCGCGGCGGGGACGGTCCTCCTCTTCGTCCTCCGCGACGACGAGGAGGATCGCTCCGTATCCATCACGCCGTGGGCGACGCGCGACGGCGCCGGCCTCTCCTTCGGTGCGAGGTTCCCGTGAAAAAGCTCCTAGCCCTCGTCGTCACCTGTCTTCTCGGCGGATGTACCCTGATCCTCGACGGTAAGGGGCTCTACGACGACGCGCACCCGGATGCGCCGTCACGCCCCGTCATCGCCATCGATCCCGAAGGGGCCGACACCACGTCGACGCTGACCGTTCGCTTCGTCGAACCGTCGGTGAGCCCGCTCGGCGAAGCGGTCACCTACGAGTACGCCTGGTCCCGAGACGGCGTCGTCGTGTCCGAGTCGAGCGCCGTCCCTGCGAACGAGACGGAGCGCGGCGAAGAGTGGTCGGTGGTCGTCACGCCGGTCGGTGTCGCCAGCGGTCACCGCGGCAGCCCTGGGCGCGCCAGCGTCGTCATCCGCAATTTTCGCCCCGTCGTACGCGCCGGCGTGAACAACTACCGCCCGGTCCTCGGCCAGCGCGTACGGGTGGTCATCGACGAGATCTTCGATGCCGACGGCGACCTCGCCACGCCGCGGTTCCGCTGGTTCGCCAACGGAGAGCCGCTCGCTGGGCAGTCGAGCGATGAGCTCCGGCTCGCCGACGTTCCCGTGAGCGTCGGCGACGAGCTCAGCGTCGAGGTCTTCGGCCACGACGGCGAGGAAGCCGGCGATGCGGTGACGATCCGCGGCATCACCGTGCGCGAGAACAAGCCGCGCTGGGAATCGCTGAGCCCCGCCTTCTCCGTCCAGAGCGCGGCGGCGTTCTTCCCCGATCCCAGCGGAAAGCGCTGGCTCTTCGTCAGCCGAGGCGACCTCTGGGAGATGGTCGAGCAGGCCAATGGCGATCGCCGCGTGACGTGGCTCGGACCGAGCCAGGGACCGCCGTCGTTCTACGAAGCCACTTCGATCGTCGACGTCGAGAACCGTCGCGCCATCGTATTCACGGCGGGCAACCCCGACAGCGACGACCGCGGTGAGGTCTGGGCGCTGAGCTTCGAGCCCGTCGCGCAGCCTTGGACGAAGCTCAATCCCGGCGGCACCGTTCCCTCCGCGCGCCGCCATTCCACGCTCGTCTACGATGCCGCGCGAAATCGCGCCATCCTCTACGGCGGCATCGGCCCCGACAACGAGATCCTCGGCGATTTCTACACGCTGAGCCTGACACCTGGTGAAGAGCTCTGGGCGCCGATCCCGGTGACCGATCCCGAGCCTCACTGGGGCGTCACGATGCTCGCGGATCCGGCGCACGACCGCTTCCTCTTGTTCAGCGGCCTTCCGAGTTACTTCGTCGGCGACTTCGACCTGCCCGGGCGGATCGCCGAGCTCCGCTACGACGCGTCCGGCACGTTCCAGACCGAGCTCGTGAGGCATGACGGAGTATTCCCGACGCAAGCGCTCTTCATGGGCGGAACGGTGCTCCCGTCCGGCAACGAAGCGATCCTGGCCTACGGCGTCTTCCAGTTAACCGACAAGCCCCAGCACGTGGGCGTCCACCGGGTGGACCTCACCGACCTGACCGTGTCGACGCTCGAGATCCCCGAGGATCAACACGTCCCGAGCGAAGGCCCTCGCCTCGGGTACGACGCGGAGCGCGGCCTCGTGACGATCTGGGACGGCTTCACTTGGGAAGGCAACGGCCACGCGATCCGCCGCTACTTCCTCGACCTCGACGCCGCGACGATCACGTTCGACTTCGGTTACGGCCGTGAGTATCCGGGGAGCTCCTGGCGGGCGCTGGCCACCACCTTGGATGACGAGGTCGTGTGGTTCCCTGTCTCCGGCCTTAGCCCCTATGACGAGGTCTCCTTCGGCGACATCTGGCGCTTCGACATGATCACCCGGAAATTCCGCCGGGATCGCATCGAACCGGATGCGACCCTCGACGTCGAGCCCGAGTTCTTCAGCAGTGAGCTCCTGATCGCGCTCCGCCCCGACGTCGGACACTTCGGGATCATCAACAACGGCAGCGACGCGTGGTCCATCGTCTCCAACTGGTCGACGGGCAAGCTCGAATGGATGCGTCACGAGGCCGCGGCGCCGGCCACGATGATTTGGGGCTCCACCTCGTCGATGTGGGAGGACACCTGCACGATCAACTCGTGGGGCAGGGGCAATTTCGGCGCCTTCGACTCGAGCGGGACGCACCAGGCCATCTACTGCGAATTCACTGGCTACAACTGCGCCTGGACCTCCAACCCGACGGTCGTGACGAACATCAGCGCTCGTTCAGGGATGGCCTCCGCCTTGGCCGGCAGCACCACGTTCCTCTTCGGCGGTCGCTCGGGCCTGACCGCGTTGAGCGACGTCTATCGGCGCACCCGAACGTCGTCGTGCGCCGCGTCGTTCACGAGCGTCACGACGAATGGCACCGCCCCGACGATGGACGGCGCGCAGGCCCTCTGGGACGCGAGCAGGCGCCGTTTCGTCATCGCCGCGGGCGCGAATATGCAGGACGTGTGGTTCCTCGAGTTCGGCGCCTCCGGGAACGTCAACACCGACTCACCCACGTGGCGCAAGCTGGGTGCCTCGGACGTCGACGGCCCCTGGCAGACACCGTACGGCTACTCCGGCCGCATCGCGCTCTACGACGGACTCATCCTCTACGTCGACGGGAGCGGCGCCATCTACGCGCTCCACACGTTGGACTGACCTACTTGCCCGCGGCCGCCTGCACCGTCACCTCGGCCGCCGACGCGAGGAGCTCCTCGAAGGCGGGGCGCACGGCGCCGGCCATGTCCCAGACGTCGGGGACGAGGTCGGCCGCCACCATGAAGCCGAAGTCGACGTTGCCGCGATAGCTCATCACGGTGAGGTTCAGGCCCGCGCCCTCCATCACCGGCCCGAGCGGGTAGATGGCCTTCACCTCGGCGCCCGCCATGTAGATCGGGAACGGGGGCCCCGGGACGTTGGAGATGACGAGGTTGTGGAAAGGCGGGTGCTTCTCGGCGAGCTTGGTGCTCGCGTAGAAGCGCATCGCCAGGTGGAAGGTGGAGGGCGCGGCGAACTCCGCCCAGTTCTGGAGCATGTCGGCGCCGATCGCCTTGTGGATCTGCTTGGCGCCGCGCGTGCTCTCCTGGATGGCGCGGAGGCGCACCGCGGGGTCGGGCTCGTTCGTCGCAAGCGAGGTGAACATCGCCGAGACGTGGTTCGCGCCGCGCGATTTCTTGGTGGGAGAGACCGAGATGGGGCAGCAGGCGATGAGGCTCGTCTCGGGGAGCTCGCCGCGGTGCTCGAGGTAGCGTCGCAAGGTGCCCGAGGCGATCGCGAGGATCACGTCGTTCACGGTGCAGCCGAAGGCGTTCTTGATCTCCTTGATGCCCGAGAGCGGGAGGCGCGACATGGCGGCGTTGCGCTTCGCCGTGAGCGAGCCGTTCCACGGACAGCGCGGCGCCGTCATCGGGATCGCGCCCTTGGACTCCTCGGGGTGCTCGCGCGTGGTCTGGACGATCTGGCTCACGTTCTCGAAGGTCTTGCGCGCCAGCTTCCACATCGCCGCCGGCTGGCGGAGGCGCTCCTTGATCGCCTCCTCGACCATTTCCCCGTCGGTGGGGATGCGCTCCTTGGGGATGGGCGGCGGGGGCGGCGGCTCGGGCGCGTCGGGTGTGAGGCTGAAGAAGTGGATCAGCAGGCCCGCGCCGGTCTGACCGTCGACGGCGGCGTGGTGGACCTTGGCGACGAGGGCGAACTTCCCCCCCTCGAGCCCCTCCACGACCCAGAGCTCCCAGAGCGGGCGCGAGCGATCGAGCGGCGTCGAGGTGATCCGCCCGCACATCGCGCCGAACTCCTTCTCGGTGCCCGGCGCAGGGCAGGCCACGCGCCTCACGTGATGGATGATGTCGAAGTTGGGATCGTCGATCCAGATCGGGTGGTGCAGCGCGAACGGCACCTCGACGAGCCTCCTCCGGAGGGGCGGGATGAGGGGCACCTTGCTCGCGATGAGCCGCTGGATCTTCTCGAAGGAGTAGCCCCCCGGCATCCCCGCGGGGTCGAGCACCGCCGCCATGGCGACGTGCATGTGCTGCTTGGGCGTCTCGAGATACAGAAAGCTCGCGTCGAGACCAGTGAGTCGTTCCATCCTACGAGGGCTCCTGCCGTGATCGATCCCTACCGTCTCCTCCCGTCGATTGAAACCATAAATCGGCGCGGTCATGGTAGGGACCTGGGTGCCTCGGACGCGGCGCGCGGCGAGGCGAGTGGACGAGCGAACACGTGCCGCTCGGGGAAACCAGAAGGATACCATCATGAACATCGGAATCGTCGGCGGAACGGGGCGTGAGGGGCGCGGCATCGCCCTTCGTTGGGCCAAGGCGGGACACCGCGTCACCATCGGTTCGCGCGACGCCACCCGTGGCGCCGAGATGGCGGCGGAGCTCTCGCAGAAGCACGGCGTGACGCTCCACGGCACGGACAACGCGGGCTGCTGCGAGGGCGCCGACGTGGTCCTCCTCGCCATCCCCTACGGCGGCCACGG
>JAAYBZ010000226.1 GCA_012744445.1 Myxococcales bacterium
AAGTTTTCTCGGTTCCGGTAGCAACGCCCTCGCGTCTTGAGCTGCTGGATGGCGGGGTTGAGCCCCTCGCAGATCGTGGAGGTCGCGGGCACGTTGAAGTAGGTGAGGATGTTGTCGCGCTTGCTCGCGAGCATGTTGGCGAGCTTCGAGAGGGGAGCGAATCGCATCGCCCTCGCCGAGCGGATGAAGCGCGTGAGGAAGCCGCTCGCCGCGCGCTTGTTCTTGGAGCCCCAGAGCCCACGAAGCAGCTCCTTCATGCCCCAGGCCTTGGCGGTTCGGAGCTCACTCTTTTTGAGCTTCTCGAAGCGCTCCTCGAAGCGAGCGGGGACGTTCTCTTCGCTGTAGAGCCACAGATAGCGGCTCCGGGCGAGCGGCGAATCCTTGCCCCAGGTCCGCGAGAGCGAGGCCTGCTCGTCGCGCCGGACTTGGTCCACGGCTTTGGTCGCGTGCTGCATGATGTGAAAGCGGTCGTAGACGATCTTCGCCGTCGCGTTCGGCACGTGCCGCACCGTCGACGCGAAGTACGGTCCGCTCATGTCCATCGCCACCGCCTCGATCGACTCGAGCTGCTCGGGCGTGAGCTTCTTCCAGTACGTATCGAGGGTCTCGCTCTTCCGACCGTCTCCGACCCACTCGACCGTCTTCTCCGACAGGTCGCAGACCACCGTGAAGTACTCCTTGCCGCGCCCCGGCGATTTCTCATCCACCCCCACGCGCCTCGGCGACTGCGGAGCCGCTTCTCGTCGGGCTCGACCTCGGCGTACCGCGCGGCGTTGGATCGTCCACGCCTCGTCCCAGCTGATGCCCAGGATCCGAGCCGCTTTCGAGACGCTCGTCGATTGCAGCACGTCGATCGCGAACCGCTCGAAGAGCAGCGTGAACTGCGACTTCGCCTCCGACCACGGCAGCGACGCTTGCTTCACCCCGTGCTCCGCGCATTTCACGCGCGGCGGCGACGCGTGCAGGAGCGTCCGGTACTGGCATGTGTCCAAGTGCCGCCACGTTCGCGACGGTGCGTGGTCGTAGACCGAGCACGACCTCCCGCACTCCGGACACGCGAAGCGCTCCTTCGCTGCGTGCTCCACGTAGACGTCGACTTGGCCGGCGTCGAGCGCAAGGTCGACACGCGTCACCTTCCAGGGCGACGTGATGCCCAACACCGCTTGGTAGAGATCCACATCTTGCATCCCTCGAGGCTCACCCACGCGCCCCTCCCCGATCAACCGCTACCCACACGAAGCTCGGAAGACCCCGATCTTCTTCTTGCGCTTCAAGTCCGATTCCAGAGCGAGACGGATCTCGTTGAGACGATTTCGGCCGTGGTACTTCACACTGAAGCCGTGTTGATCACGGTAGGAAACGCGTGTGGCCTGCGCAGTCAACGGTCCGACGCCACCGGAAGGAAGCGCGCTGACGCCGACGAGTGCATTGATGATGGTGCTCTTGCCGACCTGGCTCTCACCCAGGAATCCGATGCTCAGGGTGGTGTCGCGCTTCAAGGCCGCGCGGAGGATCGCCTCCGATCGGTCGAGGCTCTCGACCGCTTCCCGAAGTCCGTGCTCCTCCAGCTGGCTACGGACCCCCGTCCGGTAGAATTCGACCAATGATTCTGCGCGCTTGACGATATCGAGCGAAGTCACGGTGAGTCGCTGTCCCCTTCTTGGGTATCCCCGGGCGGTACTTTTTCATGGTGGCGCGAATTGGATCAACCCCAAAGTGTGGGCGTGCTCGCGGGGCCGAAGGGACGGGGAGTGCTTGCCCACGGTGTAGGCTTTTGTGTCTCGCCATAAGGACGAGCGAAGACGCGGCTTACTGACGGGTGAAGTCGATCCCGGTCGCTTCGCCGAAGAGGTTCATCCGCCGAAGGGAATGAGGGAGCGGAGTCGCATCGGAGTGATAGGCTTCCGAGCTCCATGACCGAAGTCCCCCCGTTCCACGCGTTCATTCATCCGCTGATGCTCGTCCTCTATGAGAGGGGCGCGCCAATGCAGGCCCGCGAGGCGTACGAGGTGGTCGCGAACCGCGTGGGTCTTACCGAAGAGCAGCGCGCGGTGATGCTGCCGAGCAATACGCAGCGCACGTATCACAATCGAATTGGTTGGGCGAATGACTATCTCAAGCGTGCTGGACTGACGCGTTCGCCGGCCCGCGGATATTGGGAGATCACCGCGAGCGGGCGGGATTGGATCGAGTCGTTTCGCGATGGAGCGCCGGAGTCGGAGATCGCGCGGATCCGGAAGGTCTCCCCCTCGCATCGTCGTCGGGAGAACCTGTCCGTGCCGGAGGTGGAAGAGCCCGCCGTCGCCGATCTTTCCCCCGAAGAACGCATCGACGAGGCGACGCGCGAGCTGCGGGAGAGCACGAAGTTCGAGCTACTCGAGCGGATCGGGCAATGCAGCCCGGAGTTCTTCGAGCGGCTCGTGCTCGATTTGCTGCTCGCGATGGGGTACGGGCTGAACCACACGAGCCTGCGGCAGACGGGCGGGGCCGGCGATGGGGGGATCGACGGGGTGATCAGCCTCGATCGGCTCGGGCTCGAGAAGGTCTACGTGCAGGCCAAGCGGTGGAAGGGGAACGTGGGGCGTCCGGAGGTGCAGGCGTTCTTCGGCGCGCTCGCCGGGCATCGGGCGCGGAAGGGCGTGTTCATCACGACGAGCGACTACACGCGCGAGGCGCGCGATTTCGCCGCGTCGGTGAGCGACAGCCTGGTGCTGGTGAACGGCGACGACCTCGCGGGGCTGATGATCGACCACGGGGTCGGCGTCAGCCATCGCACGCTGAAGCTCGCCAAGCTCGACAGCGACTACTTCGAGGACGTCTGAACCGGGACACCGGTTCGTTGGGCAGGCGGCCTTGGCGCTCGAGAAGGAAGAACTCGGGCGCCTTCTCGGCGCAGGCGCGAGCTTACTCAGATCGGATTGCGAGGTCGATGCGCGCTTCGATGAATCGGTGGACTTCGAGGGCGGGCGCTCGTGGCCGCGATCAACGGCCCGAGGCGCGCGCCACGCCCTCTTCGACGGCGCGGGTGATCTCGGCGGCGAGGAGGCGGGCCTGCTCGTGGACGTGGGGGGAGGGCAGGACGAGCGCTTCGCCGTTTCGGGTGGCGCGGCAGAGGGAGCGGGCGCTCTCGGGGTGTTTGGGCGGGATGTCGGCGAGGACGAGCTCGAGCGTGCGGCGTCCGCGGAGGCGGATGACGAGGAGCGCGGCCGGGGGCACGTAGCGCACGGAGCGGACGTCGTCCCACGGGACGAGCTCGACGGCGTCGCGCTCGGCGCCGCGGTGATGCGCCACGAGGGCGCCTGGATGGATCTCGAGCCGTCGGAGGGGCTGCGCCTTTCGGGGCGAGCGGAGGAGCAGGTAGAGGATGCCGAGGCCTACGGCGATGCCCGCCTTCACGGGGGCTTCGCCGAGGATGACGTAGGGGGCGGCGACCATGGTCAGGATCGCCATCGTGGGGACCGGCTGGACGGGCGGCGGCTCGTCGAGCTCGAGCACGAGGCCTTCGCCCGTCTGGAGACGGGTGGAGGCGCGTGAGGCGAACACCTCATCGCCTGCGCCCCCGCGCCAACGTTCCCACCCATCCCTCACGTGACCGATGATAGGCTCGACCGGTCCGGCGCGGAAGCGTCGCGGGAGGAGGCGGATGACGGGGCGGAATTCTCGCCTCGGACTCGAGGCCCGGCCCTAGGTCTCGAGGAGCCCCATCGCGCGCAGCCGCTCGGGTGAGGCGATGACGATGGCGCGGGTGAGCGCGCGCGTGAGGGCGATGTGCATGCGGACGCCGAGGCGGTCCTCGACCAAGTCGGCGTCGACCACGAGGACGACGGGGCGCTCGAGGCCCTTGAAGCGCAGGAAGGTGTCGGCCACGACGTGATCGCGCGCGTCGGGATCGGAGACGCGCACGACGCGCGTGGGGCCGACCCGCTCGAGGCTCGCGGCGCCGCCCGGGACGCTCCGCCCGCGGAGCGAGAGGATGGCGATGTCGCGCGGCTCGACGTGCTCGCCGAGGACGCGCGCGAGGGTCTTCTCGAGCGCGTGCCCGAGGTGATCGCGCGGCGCCGCCACGACCTCGAGCGAGTCGAAGAGGGCGTGGGGGACGTGCTCGCGCACGTCGCGCCCGTCGGCGAAGGCGTCGGCCAGCTCGAGGAGCGGCGCGGGGACGCGGTGGCTTTCGCGGAGGCGGACCTTCATGAGCCCGAGGCGCTCCTCCGGGATCTCGCGGCTCGGCCAGAAGGCCTGGCGCGCGTCGGCGAAGACGAGGAGTGGGCCCGCGCCCGCGCACGACTCGAGGAAGGCCCACTCGGCCTCGTCCATGTCCTGCGCCTCGTCGACGACCACGGCGTCCCAGAGGCGGCCGAGGTCGAGCACGGCCACGCCGCCGTCGATGGCGACGCTCTCCCAATCGGCGGGCGGGGAGCCGGCCTCGGCGAGGCCCGCCTCGCGCGAGAAGCGCACGGCCAGCTCGCGCACCGTGCCCACCTCGATGGTGGGATGGGCGCGGCACGCCTCGGCGAGCTCGCGCGCGAGGCCCTCGGTGAAGCAGGTGAAGAGCACGCGCTCGCCGCGATCCGCGCGCTCACGGGCGGCGAGGAGGGCGAGCTGCGTCTTTCCGCTGCCGGCGCCGCCGCGCACGACGAGGCGCGGGTTCTCGCTCACCGCGTCCCAGAGCCGCCGGAGGAAGGCGTCGAGGCGCATGCGGTCGAAGCGGCCAAGGCCCACGCTCGTGCCGAGGCGCACGGGGCTCTCCTGCGAGCGGTGGCCCCATGCCTCGTGGAGGGCGGGGATGAAGGGGCGCTTCGTGAGGTGCTTGTCCGGGAGGAGCCGATCGAAGAGCGAGGCGATCTCGGGCCGGGTCCACGCGAGCGCCTCGGCGCCGAGCACGCGCCCCTTGGCGTCGCCGCTCGGCAGGGGCGGCTTGCTCATGTCGGGGAACCATACGGCGTAGGTGAAGCGGGGCGGCTCGAGGTGATGCGTTTCGCGGAGGTAGCGCGCGAGGGCGTGTGCGGCGTCGATGGCCTGCTTGGTGGGCGGCGCCTTCATGCGCTGGCCGTTCTGGAGCCAGAAGCCGTCCTCGAGCTTGATCTGGCCGCCCTTGGCCTCGATGGCGATGAAGCCGCGCTCGGGATGCGCGAGGAGGAAG
>JAAYBZ010000227.1 GCA_012744445.1 Myxococcales bacterium
AGGAGTACGGGCGCCCCGAGTTCTGCCCGACCCGTATTGCGAGCGGCGTGCCAACTCCCATGGGCCACGGAATTCCTTGGAAATTCGACGATGCCACGAGATTTCATGGTCAACCGGGAAACAAAAATGAAATGACACGATGCGCTGTTTTTCGGATCGGAAAGAATGTTTCCAGTGTTTCCGAAGCTCAGCGACGCGCGTATCCCGGCGGGGGCTTCAGCCCATACTTCTCCATCTTGTAGATCAGGGCGCGCCGGCTGATGCCGAGCCGCCGGGCCGCGTGGGTCTGGTTGTAATTGGCGTCGGCGAGGGCGCGGATGATGGTGTCGCGCTCCACGCCGCCCACGTGCTCGCGGAGCCGGCCGTGGTCTTCCGAGAGCGGGTCGGCGGGGAGGTGCTCGCCGAGGATCTCCCCGCCGCGGGCGAGGAGGACGGCGCGCTCCATGGCGTTCCTGAGCTCGAGAACGTTGCCTGGCCACGCGTACGATCGGAGGCGCGCGATGGCGCCGGCGGAGAGGCGAGGGCGCCGCGCCCCGCTCATCTCGGCGAAGCGGAGCGCGAGCGGGAGCACGTCGGCGGCGCGCACGCGCAGGGGCGGGAGCTCGACCTCCACCTCGGCGAGGCGGGCCGCCAGCGCAGGATCGAAGGTGCCGCGATCGACGAGCTCGAGCAGCGAGCGAGGGCTCGTGGAGAGGTAGCGCTTGAACCGCCCGGCCGCGTCCATCGCGGCGAGCAGGCGCCGCTGGGCGCGAGGCCGGAGCTCGTGCACGTCCTCGAGGAGCACGAGGGGAGAGCGCGCGGCGAGGAGCGCCCCACCCGGCGCGTCCTCGGTGCCGAAGGCGAGATCGAGGCTCGCGCCGTCCCCGAGGGCGCCGCAGGAGAAGCTCGCGGCGAGCTCCGGCACCACGCCCGACTTCGCCATCAGTCGGCGCGCGGCGGTGCACTTGCCTACGTTCGGCTCGCCGTAGAAGAGCACCGACTCCCCGCGGCGGGAGAGCGCGTCGAGCTTCTCCTCGATCGTGCGGAAGACGGGATCCTCGGCGATCCAGACGTCCTCGAGCTCGCGGCCGGCGCGCGTCCCGAAGACGAGGGCGACGTCGCGCTCCACCGCTTCGTGGAGCGCGCGGCGGGCCGACCAGAGCAGCCGCTCGGGCGTCTCTCCGGCTTCGATCGAATCGGCGATGCCCGCGTAGGCATGCTCGCCGGCGCGTTCGAGCAGCCGCCGCACGACGACCGCGGCCGTCTCGGCGTCGGTGTCGGCGAGGAGGAACTCGGGCTCGTTGGGCGAGAAGCTCGAGATGAGATCGCCAGCGCGGAAGGTCTCCGCGGCGAGCTCGTTGATCTCGCCGGCGCGTTGGCCGACGCGCAGCATCACGAGCGCCGTCGGGCGGTGGACGCGCGCGGCCCTCGCGAGCTCCTCCGTGAGGCGCGCGACGAAGGCGTCGTGGGGGAGTGCGCGGCGCGGGCCGAGCACGGCGGGCGCGGCGACGCCGACGGTGATCCGCGTGCGCCCGAGCGCGAGCTCGTCGCCCGAGTCGAGGAGGGTGTCCCCGCCGAAGGGCTTCCCGTTCCAATGGAGCACGGCGCCGCGCGCGGCACGTGCACGGAAGGATTCGCCGTCCCAGCTCAGGTGGAGCGCCGTCTCCGGCAGCCCGGCGTCGTCGATGGAGAGATCGCACCCGGCGCCGCGGCCGGCCGTGAACTCCGCGCCAGGAAGGAGGTCGACCACCTCGCTCGTCACGCCGCGTGAGACCACGAGGAAGGCGCGCTGCGATGTCTCCGTCGTCCCGCCTGGAGGAGAACTGCGCATGGTTCCACTATGTGCACACACGCACCGTGGAGCCCATCCCCATCGGCGGGTGCTCAGCGATCTTCGACGCCGCCCACGGAGTAATCGCCGAGGAGCGTCGCATTCGGCATACGCACGAGGTGCGTGACGCTTCCGCGGCTCGGGAGGCGCATCTTCACGATGGAGCGGGCGCCGGGGCGGAGCGTCTGCTCGGCCGCGTCGCGGATCGCCTCGGGCGAGGCGACGACGAGCACGCGCTGTCCAGGGGGGGATTGCTCGAGGACGCGGGCCAGGGGATCGCGCGCGACGCGGAGCGGCACGCCGAGCTCGCGGTGGAGGAAGCGCGCCTCGTCCTCGTGCTCCTCGGGCGTGAAGATCTCGGTCACGCCGGCGACGAGGCTCGGCTCGACGTGGAGCGAGGTGCCGAGCGCCATCGCCGCGACCACGGCGCTCCTCCGGCCGAAGCGCTCGGGCGAGAAGCGCGCGGTGGAGGCGTGGTGGCTCCCGTCGTTGTAGCGCTCGAGCTCCACGTGGTCGGCGTGGAAGGTGGCGACGCTCACGGCGGTGTTCACGAGGTGGCCGAGCGGTCGCGGGTGACGCCCGCGCACGTCGAAGAGGCCCGTGAAGAGGCTGCTCAACACGCCGCCATGGCTGAAGACGCCGACCTCGCGCGCGCCGTCGAGCCTTTCGCGGAGCGCGCGGACGGCGCGGTCGATGCGCGCGTGCACCTCGGCCCAGGACTCGCCGCCGCCGACCTTCACGTGCTCGGCGCCACTCCGCAGGTGGAGCACCTCGTCGGGGAAGAGGCTCGCGACCTCGAGCTGGCTCTTGCCCTCCCACGCGCCCACGTCGATCTCGCGGAGCGCGGGATCCACGTCAACCGGGAGCCCGAGCGCGAGCGCCGTATCTCGCGCCCGCGAGAGGTCGGAGCTCACCACGTGATCGAAGCGCACCGCCGCACGGAGGCGCGCCGCGACCGCCGCGGCCTGGGCGCGGCCGAGCTCGCTGAGCGGCGCGTCGCCCTGGCCCTGCCACCTCCCGCTCACGTTGGCGACGGACTCGCCGTGGCGGACGAAGGTGAAGCGTACGGGGGATCGGCTCACGGGGAGGAGGAGACCGGCTCAGCCCTTGGGCTGCGGGATCTTCTTGGCCGGCGAGACGACCTGGTCGATGAGCCCGAACTCGAGGGCCTTCTCGGCGCTCATGAAGTTGTCGCGCTCGGTGGCCTTGGCGACCTCTTCGACCGAGCGGCCGGTGTGGTGCGCCATGATGCGGTTCAGGCGCTCACGGAGCTCGAGGATCTCACGCGCGTGGATCTCGATGTCGGTGGCCTGGCCGCGGAACCCGCCGAGCGGCTGGTGGATCATGATGCGGCTGTGCGGGAGCGCGCGGCGCATGCCCTTGTCGCCCGCGCAGAGGAGGAGCGCGCCCATCGAGGCGGCCTGGCCGATGCAGACCGTGGCCACGGGGCAGCGCACGTACTGCATGGTGTCGTAGATGGCGAGGCCCGCCGTGACGAGGCCGCCCGGGCTGTTGATGTAGAGCGTGATCTCCTTCTCGGGATCCTCGCTCTCGAGGAAGAGGAGCTGGGCGATGATCGTGTTGGCCACGAAATCATCGACCGGCGTCCCGAGGAAGACGATGCGGTCCTTGAGGAGCCGGCTGAAGATGTTCCACTCGCGCTCGCCGCGGTGCGTGGACTCGACGACGGTCGGAATGACGAAATTGGCGGTGGGCGGGATGAAGTCGGGCATACGGAAGACTTATACGTCGCCGGGATAACTTCAATCCTCACCTTCGGACCAATTTTTGGCGCCCGCGGGGGACGCCCCCGATCCCGATCAGGACTTGGGTCCGAAATCGGTGATGATGTAGCCGCCGCTCTTCTCGTCGCGGGCCACCTCGAGCAGGCCACGCGCGCGGGCATCCTCGAGGAGCTCGGAGAAGGTGCGGTAGCCGTAGTAGCTCTCCTCGAAGTGCGGGCGCTTCCGCTTGATGACCTGCTTGACCATCGAGCCGAAGAGGTGCCCCTCGCGATCCTTGAAGAGCGCCTCGACCGTGTCGAGCACCAGCTCGAGCGCGTCCTCGCGCGTGCCCTTCTGCGGCTTGGCGTCGTCCTTGCCGCCTTCGCGCGGCGCGGCCTTGGCGGCGGGGCGCTTCAGCGCGTGCTTGGCCTGGCGGTGCTCGCGGACGAGGTCGTCGTAGTAGATGAACTCGTCGCAGTTGTCGACGAGGAGGTCCGAGGACGACTTCTTCACGCCCACGCCGATCACGGTCTTGTCGTTCTCGCGGAGCTTGCTCACGAGCGGCGAGAAGTCGCTGTCGCCCGAGATGATCACGAAGGTGTCGACGTGCTCCTTGGTGTAACAGAGGTCGAGCGCGTCCACGACCATGCGGATGTCGGCGGAGTTCTTCCCCGAGTAGCTCACGTGGGGGATCTCGATCAGCTCGAAGGCCGCCTCGTGCATGGGGCGCTTGGCCGACTTGTAGCGATCCCAGTCGCAGTAGGCCTTCTTCACGACGATCTTGCCCTTGTCGAGGAGCCGCTCGAGCACGAGCTCGATGTCGAACTCGTCGAAGCGCGACTCCCGCGAGCCGATGGCGACGTTCTCGTAGTCGCAGAAGACGGCCATGTTGGGCGCGGAGCTGTCGGTCATGGTCCCACTATAGGATGCCTCGGGAGCGCCCTTCTCGATTTTCTTTAGATCCTCCGGAGGCGACGCGCGTCTTTCTCCTCCGACGGTGCGGCTCGGGCACGGGCCCCGGGCCCCGAACGCGGAGGAAACCATGAATTTCGCCAGGCTCTTCGTTGCCCTCGCAGGGCTCTTCGTCTTCCCCCAGGTGGGCCTCGCCAGAGGGCCGCTCGTCCTCGACGGCGGCGCGGAGGCGCACCACGTCGTCGTCGGTCCCGGCGGAGAGACCCACATCGCCGTCTGGGTCGAGGCGCCCGTCATCGAGCGCGTGAACGTCCGCGCGCCGCTCTCGCTCTCGCTCGTCATCGACGTGTCGGGCTCGATGAGCGGGGAGAAGATCCAGAACGCGCGGATGGCCGCCGCGAGCCTCCTCGAGAGCCTCGCCGACGGAGACCTCGTCTCGCTCGTGACCTTCAGCGATCAGGTGCGCGTGCTGCACCCGCCCGTCGCGCTCTCGCCGCAGTCGCGCGCGACGCTCCACCGCCTCGTGAGCGGCATCCAGGCCGTGGGCGGGACCAACCTCTACGGCGGTCTCACCACCGGCATCCAATACGCCGCGGCGGGGCCGAGCTCGCACCCCGTGCGTCGCGTCGTCCTCATCAGCGACGGCCAGGGCAACGTCGGCCCCTCCGATCCCTACTCGCTCGGCAACGCCTCGGCGCAGGGCAGCGAGCAGCGCGTCCAGGTGAGCGCGATCGGCGTCGGCGTCGACTACGACGAGCACGCCCTCAGCACCATCGCCGTGCGCAGCGCCGGCCGCTTCTACCACCTCGCGAACCCGACGCAGCTCGCCGGCATCCTCGAGACGGAGATGGGCCTCCTCGCCAAGACCGTCGCGACCGACGTGGTCATCGAGATCGTCCCCGGCCCCGGCGTCATCATCCTCGAGAGCCTCACGCCCGGCGCGCGTCTCGAGCACGGCAAGCTCGAGATGCCCCTCGGCGCGCTCCACGGCGGCCAGCGCCGCGAGGTCCTCTTCCGCGCCCGCGTGATGGACGGCGCCCCCGGCGAGAAGAAGCTCGCGAGCGCGCGCGTCCGCTACGCCCAGCCCTCGGGCGGCGCGGCCGAGGTGAAGCGCGACATCGCCGCCGAGGTGACGCGCGATCGCGAGGTGGCCGCGAAGAGCCGAAAGGACGCGCGCGTCACCGCCCTCGTCGCGGAGTACCAGGCCTCGCAGGCCGAGCTCCGCGCGGCCGAGGCGCTCGCCGCCGGCAACCAGGCGGCGGCCGTGGCCGAGCTCGAGCGCGCCGAGCGCGTGGTCGCGGAGGCCGCCGCGGGTGCGCCTCCCGCCGCCCGCAAGCGCCTCGAGAGCAAGGCGAGCAAGATCCGCAGCCACACCGACGGTGCGCGCGGCGCGAGCACGCCCGGCGCGCAGCGCGCCCTCAGCCTCGAGGCGCGCGACTCCGCCATGGAGAGCTTCGGCTACTGACGAATTCGACGCCCGTCGTGATGCGCGCGGCGCGGACTCTTCTATGATGTCCGCGCCGTGTCGCGTCTTCCGTCCATGTCCGAGATGCTCGCCGAGCTCGTGGCCATTCCGTCCGCGAGCTCGCCCGATCCGCGCTTCGACCAGAGCAACCGCGCGGTGGTGGAGCGCCTCGCCGCGTGGGCCGAGGCCATCGGCTTCCGCACGGCGATCCACGCGCTCCCCGGCGAGCCCGAGAAGGTGAACCTCGTCGCCACGCGCGGCGCGGGGAAGGGCGGCTTCGTCTTCTCCGGTCACACCGACACGGTGCCCTGCGATCCCGATCTCTGGTCGAGCGATCCCTACGTGCTCACCGAGCGCGAGGGGCGGCTCCACGGGCTCGGCGCCGCGGACATGAAGGGGTTCTTCGTGGCGGCGCTGCATGCGCTCGCGTCGATCGCGCCCCACGATCAATCCGCGCCCATCCACCTCGTCGCCACCGCCGACGAGGAGAGCGGGATGGACGGGATGCGCGCGCTGGTCGAGTCCAAGGCCGTCGCCGCGTCGCACTGCGTGATCGGCGAGCCCACCGATCTCCGCCCCGTCCGCGCGCACAAAGCCGTGATGACGGAGCGCCTCGTCGCGCTCGGCCGCGCGGGGCACGCGAGCGATCCTTCGCTCGGCGTGAGCGCCATCGACGGCATGGCGCACGCGCTCGCCGAGCTCCGCGCCTTCCGCGACGAGCTCGCGGCGCGGTACCGCGATCCTTCGTTCTCCGTGCCGACGCCCACGCTCAACGTCGGCGCCATCGCGGGCGGCGACAGCCCCAACCGCATCTGCGGCCGCTGCCGCGCCGATCTCGATCTCCGCCTGCTCCCCGGCATGGATCCCGAGGCGGTGCGCGCCGAGCTCGAGGCGCGCGTGCTCGAGGTGCTCGCGCGCGAGGGCCTCGTGGGGAGCCTCGAGCCGCTCTCCGCGCCCGTGCCCTCGTTCGCCGTGAGCGCCGAGGCCGAGCTCGTGCGCGCGGCCGAGGAGATCACCCGCAAGACCGCCGAGAGCGTCCTCTTCGCCACGGAGGCGCCGTTCTACTCGCTCCTCGGAATCGAGACGATCGTGCTCGGCCCGGGATCGATCCGCGTCGCGCACCAACCCGACGAGTACGTCACGCGCGCGCAACTCCAAGAAGCCTCGACGATGTACACGGCGCTCCTCCGCCGTCTCGGCTACGTGTCATGAGCGAACATTCCAACGACTTCGTGGGGTTCCTGCGGAGCTCCGCGCCCTACATCCATGCCCACCGCGGGCGGACCTTCGTGATCGTCTTCGGCGGCGAGGCGATGGCGAGCCGAGGCATTCGGACGCTCGTCCACGACGTCGCGCTCCTGATGAGCCTCGGCATCCGCGTGGTGCTCGTGGCGGGGGCGCGCCCCCAGATCGACGAGCGGCTCGCGCTCCGCGGGCTCGAGCCGCGCTTCGAGGGGGGCCTCCGCGTCACCGACGAGGCGGCGATGGCCTGCGCCAAGGAGGCGTCGGGGACCAACCGCGTCGAGCTCGAGGCGCTCTTCTCCACGGCGCTCCCCAACTCGCCCATGGCCGGCGCGCGCGTGCGCGTCGCGACGGGCAACTACCTCACGGCCAAGCCCGTCGGCGTGATCGACGGCCTCGACTTCAAGTACACGGGGCGCGTGCGGCGCGTCGATCACGAGGCGATCCGACGCCACCTCGAGGCGGGCCAGCTCGTCCTCCTCACGCCCATCGGCTACTCGGCCACGGGCGAGGCGTTCAACCTCTCCACGCCCGAGGTGGCCTCGGCCGCGGCCGTCGCCCTCGGCGCCGACAAGCTCATCTGCCTCGTCGAGGGGAAGGGCCTCGTCGATCGCGGCGGCGCGGTGCGCGGCGAGCTGAGCATCGCCGAGGCCGAGAGGCTCCTCTCCAGCCAGAAGAAGGGCATCGCCGCGATCGGGCGCGATCTCCAGGCGGCCGTCGACGCCGTGCGCGGCGGCGTGCGGCGCGCGCACATCATCCCGCGGCGCATCGAGGGGGGCATCCTCCGCGAGCTCTTCACGCGCGACGGCGTGGGCACGCTCATCAGCGCCGAGCGCTTCGAGGGCATGCGCGAGGCGCGCCTCTCCGACGTGCCGAGCATCCTCGAGCTCATCGAGCCCCTGGCCGAGTCCGGGCAGCTCGTGCGTCGCCCCAAGGAGATGCTCGAGGAGCACGTGGATCGCTTCACCGTGCTCGAGCGCGACGGGATGATCGTCGCGTGCGTGGCGGTCTATCCCTATCCGCAGAAGAAGACCGCCGAGATCGCGTGCGTGGCGGTGCACCCCAACTACCGCTCCTCGGGGCGCGCCGGCGAGCTCGTGGAGTACGCCGAACGCCGCGCGCGCGAGCAGGGGATGACCTCCGTCTTCGTGCTCACGACGCAGGCCGAGCACTTCTTCCGCGAGCGCGGCTACGAGCCCTCGTCGGAGAAGCACCTGCCGAGCGGCAAGAAGGTCGATCCGAAGCGGAACTCCAAGGTCTTCGTCAAGCGCTTCTGAGCTGCGCGATCACCTCGGCGTGAAGCGTACCGCACGGCCGAACGAGGTCCTCGTCACGCGGACGCGAGGCGAGGACCTCATGTGTGGGACGCGAAAATCAAAGCTATGACCGCGAGGTGGAGCGGCGTATGGTCCTAGGGCCCATGGAGGCTTCGTCCGGATACGGATCCGGGTGATCACGCACCACCTCGGAATGAGAGCATGGCCACCTTCGACTCCACCACAAGGTGAGGCCGGTCGAAGGTGTGCCGGCCACCGTCGATGAGAGCGCGGTCGAGAAGCTCATCCTCGACGGCCAGCAGCGTCTCACCTCGCTCACGCAGGTGCTCAAGCTCGGACGGGCCGTGAAG
>JAAYBZ010000041.1 GCA_012744445.1 Myxococcales bacterium
CGAGGCCATCCGGGATCTCTTCATGGGACAGCGCTGGGACGACGACACACCGACGGGCGACGCCATCCGCCGCGTGGTGGAGACCATCTACGATCCGAACGATCCCAACCCCACGATCCTCGTCCTCGCGACCGATGGCGAGCCCGACTCCTGCCGATGCCCGAATTTCGGGTCGGGCCCCGGGTGCATCAACTGCTGCCCCACCTCGCAGGAGAGCGCGGTGCAGCAAGAGGTGCTCGACGCCGCGGCCGAGGCCTACGCCGCGGGCCTCCCCACCTTCGTCATCGCCATCTCGGGCGACGTCGCGGGCAAGCCGCACTTCCAGCAGCTCGCGAACGTGGGCGCGGGGCTCCCGCCGACGGGCGGCGGCAACGCGCCCCTCTACGAGGCGAGCGACGGCGCGGCGCTCGAGAGCGCCTTCGAGTCGATCATCAACGGGGCGCTCTCGTGTGACGTCGACCTGCACGCGAACGTCACGGCGCAGGATCTCTGCCGAGGCACGGTCGTGCTCAACGGGGAGCCGCTCGAGTGCAACGGTCCCCACGGCTTCTCGCGCGTCGACGATCGGCACATTCGCCTCGAGGGCGCGGCGTGTGATACTTGGCTCGCCGATCCCGACGCCACGCTCGACGCCAAGTGGCCGTGTGGCGCGGTCATCGTCATCCCCGGATGAGCGAACGTCCCAAGATCACTCCCTCCGAGCACGGCGCGCGCGTCACGGTCTGGGCCAAGCCCCGGGCCGCGAAGAGCCGCGTGCTCGGCGTGCGCGAGGGCGCGCTCGAGGTGGCCATCGCCGCGCCGCCCGTCGACGGCGCGGCCAACGAGGAGCTCACGGCCACGCTCGCCAAGCATTGTGGCGTGCCCAAGCGGAGCGTCGTCCTCGTCGCGGGCCAGTCGGGGCGTCACAAGGTCGTCGAATTCCTGGGCATGACCGCCGACGAGCTCGCGCAGGCGCTCGCGCGCTGATCGCTCAGGCCGCCTCGGCGTCCGCTTCTTCGCGGGCGAGCTCGCGATCGAGCACGAAGGTGCCGAAGGGGACGAGCGAGGCGACGAAGGCCCACACGGCGCGCTTCATCGACCACTCGCGCTCGATGGTCACGCGCACGAGCAAGAGCACGTAGGCCACGAAGAGCGCGCCGTGGGCGCTCCCCGTGACGCGCACCGCCATGGGCATGTCGGCGAAGTACTTGAGCGGCATCGCGACGAAGATGAGCAGGAGGAAGGAGAGTCCCTCGAGGAAGGCCACGAGTCGGAACGGCTTGAGCATCGCCGGCCGAGCTTAGGGGCGGAGGAGGGGAGGGGAAAGGCGACCCGGGAGCACCCTCGGCGGATCGCGCTACGCTCGGGGATGCCCGTCTTCGACGACCGCTTCGTGCGGGAGCTCCCCGCCGACCTCGACGAGACCAACGTGCCGCGGTTCGTCGAGCGCGCCTGCTACACGCTCGTCGATCCGACGCCCGTGCGGAGCCCCGCGCTCGTCGCTGCCTCCGCCGACCTCGCCGCGTCGCTCGGGCTCACGGTCGAAGCCCTCGGCCGCTCTCCCTGGCTCGACGTGCTCGCCGGCAACGATCTCCTCCCCGGCATGAAGCCCTACGCCGTGTGCTACGGCGGCCACCAATTCGGCAACTGGGCGGGGCAGCTCGGCGACGGACGGGCCATCACCCTCGGCGAGCTCGTCGCGCCCGACGGAACGCGCCACGAGATCCAGCTCAAGGGCGCGGGCCCCACGCCCTATTCGCGGCGGGCGGACGGGCGGGCCGTGCTGCGGAGCTCGCTCCGCGAGTTCGTGTGCAGCGAGGCGATGCACCACCTCGGCGTCCCCACCACGCGCGCGCTCGCGCTCGTGACGACGGGCGAGCAGGTGCTCCGCGACATCCTCTACGACGGTCGCCCTGCCTTCGAGCCGGGCGCCATCGTCACGCGCGTCGCGCCCTCGTTCCTCCGCTTCGGCAATTTCCAGCTCTTCGCGTCGCGCGGCGATCACGACATCACGGCGGTGCTCGTCGATCACGCCATCCGCTGGCACTTTTCGCATCTCGACGCGCTCTCGGGGCCGGAGCGCGTCGCCGCGCTCCTCCTCGAGGTGGCCGAGCGCACGGCGCTGGTGATCGCGCACTGGCTGCGCGTGGGCTTCGTCCACGGCGTGATGAACACCGACAACATGTCGCTGCTCGGGCTCACGATCGACTACGGGCCCTTCGGCTTCCTCGACGTCTACGATCCCGGCTGGACCCCCAACACCACCGACGCGCATTCCCGTCGCTACACGTTCGGGAACCAGCCGCGCATCGGCGCGTGGAACCTCGCCGCGCTGGCCGAGGCGCTCACGCCGCTCCTCGAGGGCGTCGTCGACGTGCAGCGCGTCCTCGATCATTACGCCGACGCCTTCGCTCGCGCGCACGGCACCATGCTCGCCCACAAGCTGGGCCTCCCGAAGCTCGACGAGGAGCGCGGCGACCTCGCGCTCGTGCAGACGATGTTCGAGCTCATGCGCTCGACCGAGGTGGATTGGACGCTCTTCTTCCGTGGGCTGATGCGCGTCCCCGTCGACGCGCTCGAAGGGCGGACGCCGCACGAGGACGAGGCCCGCGCGTGGATGGGCGAGGCCTTCTACGACGCCGCCGCGCTCTCGGGCGCCACGATGCGGTCGCTCCTCGGCTTCCTCGAGGTCTACGCGGCGCGCGCGCGGGCGGAGCATCCGGACGAACGGCGCGCGCGCATGGAGCGCGCGAATCCCCTCTACGTGCCGCGCAACTGGCTCCTCGCCGAGGCCATCGACGCGCTCACCGCCGGCGACGCCGCTCCGCTCGAACGCCTCCTCGAGGCCGTGAAGGCGCCCTACGCGCCGCGCGCCGGCTTCGAGCACCAGGCCGGCCGGAGGCCCGAGTGGGCGCGGCACAAGATCGGCTGCTCCATGCTGAGCTGCAGCAGCTGAGCCGCGCTTGTCCCCCCGTGGGGGTGGTGAGATAGTCTCGCCTTCGTCGGGGACGCCCCGGAGGATGACGCGAGATGAGCATGGAGCCGACACGCTGGGTGCGGGGCGACGGGATCGACCTCGCCGTCTACGAAGCGGGCCGCGAAGGGGCGCCGACGATCCTCTTCGTCCACGGCTATCCCGACGATCACTCCGTCTTCGGCGGCGTGATGGAGGCGCTCGCGGGCGACTACCGCGTCGCTGCGTACGACGTGCGCGGCGCCGGGCGCTCGGGTGTCCCCACGGAGCGAGAGGCCTACGCGCTCGAGCACCTCGTGCGTGATCTCGAGGCCGTGATCGACGCCGTCTCGGGCGGCCGTCCCGTGCACCTCGTCGGTCACGACTGGGGCTCCATCCAATCGTGGGAGGCCGTCACCGAGCCGCGTCTGGGCGCGAAGATCGCGAGCTTCACCTCGCTCTCTGGGCCTTGCCTCGATCACGTCGCGATCTGGTCGCGCGAGCGGATGCAGAAGGGCGCCGCGCTCGACGTCGCGGGGCAGGCCGTCCGCTCCTGGTACATCTACTTCTTCCACCTCCCGCGCGTCCCCGAGCTCGTGTGGAGCGCGCTCGCGGAGCGCTTCCCCAAGATGGTCGCCGCGAGCGAGGGCACGAGCGAGTTCGAGGCCTCGCCCGAGGCGTCGAAGAACGCGGTGAACGGGATCGAGCTCTACCGCGCGAACATCGCCAAGGTGATGGCCGACCCGCGCGAGCGCCGCACCGAGATCCCCGTGCAGGCCGTGCTCCCGCGCGGCGATCGATACATCTCGCCCGAGCCGTATTCCGTCCTCCACCGCTTCACGCGCGAGACGTACTTCCGGCGCATCCACGGCGGCCACTGGGTGCTGCGCAGCGAACCGGAGCGCGTGGCGCGCCTCGTCCGTGATCTCGTCGAGCACGTCGAGGGCCGACGCTCGGCGCCGCTCCTCCTCCGCGCCCGCGTGCGTCCCAAGGTGCGCCCCGACGAGGGCAAGCTCGTGCTCGTCACCGGCGCGGCCTCGGGCATCGGCCGGGAGACGGCGCTCGCCTTCGCGCGGCGGGGCGCGGACGTGCTCATCGCCGACGTCGACGCCGAGGGCGCCGACTCGACGCGCCTCGCTTGCGAGGCCGCGAACGTGCGCGCGTTCGTCGAGCGCGTCGACGTGGGAGACGAGGCCGCGATGGAGCGCTTCGCCGCGAAGGTGGCCGAGGTCTACGGCACGCCCGACGTGGTCGTGAACAACGCCGGCATCGGGATGGCGGGCCCGCTCCTCGAGACCTCGGCCGAAGACTGGTCGAAGCTCTTCTCCGTGAACGTCTTCGGCGTGATCCACGGCTGCCGCCTCTTCGGGAAGCAGATGCGCGAGCGCGGCGAGGGCGGGCACATCGTGAACCTCGCCTCGATGGCGGCGTTCATGCCCTCGGTGATCCTCCCGGCCTACGCCACGTCCAAGGCCGCCGTGCTCCGCCTGAGCGAGTGCCTCCGCGCCGAGCTCGCGCCGTACGGCGTCGGGGTGAGCGCCGTCTGTCCCGGCGTGATCGACACGCCGATCACCAGCCGCACGCGCTTCGTCGGGGCGAGCCCCGACGAAGAGGCCGCTCTCCAGGCGCGCTCGCGGGCCCTCTACGCGCAGCGTGCGTATCCGCCGGAGGCCGTGGCGCGCGCCATCGTCGAGGCCGTGGAGAAGGACCGCGCCATCGTCTCGGTCTCACCCGAGGCCAAGGTCTTCCGCTGGCTCTACCAGCTCGCGCCCAAGCTGGCGCGCGGGGTGGGGCGCCTCGAATTCGGCGGGGATGCGTGACGCGTCCCCTTCCGCAAAATCTCCACGATCGCTCGTGAACCGAAGTAAGGTGACCCACTCATCATGCCGCTGCACACCATCGGGAGCCCCGGCCTCTGGATCGGCTTCGTCCTCATCGTCTTGCTCATCCTCGCGTTCGACCTCGGGGTCTTCCATCGGAAGGCACACGTCGTCGGATACAAGGAAGCGCTCGGCTGGAGCGTCGTCTGGATCGCGGTCTCGCTCCTCTTCGGCGGCTGGGTGTGGATGGAGTTCGGCCGGGAGGCCGGCGTCGAGTTCCTCGCGGGCTACGTCCTCGAGAAATCGCTCTCCGTCGACAACATCTTCGTCTTCATCGTCATCTTCAGCGCCCTCGGGATCCCTCGCGTCTACCAGCACCGCGTGCTCTTCCTCGGCATCATGGGCGCGCTCCTCCTGCGCGCGACGATGATCCTCGCCGGCGCGGCGATGCTCGAGCGCTTCCACTGGCTGATGTACGTCTTCGGCCTGTTCCTCATCTATACGGGCGTGAAGGTGTTCTTCGGGGGCGACGACGACGACGACCCGCGCGAAGGGTGGGTGATGCGCACCGCGCAGCGCGTGATGCGCACCACGACCAACCTCCACGGCGAGCGCTTCTTCGCCGTGGAGAACGGGAAGCTCCATGCGACGCCGCTCTTCATGGCGCTCGTCCTCGTCGAGATCTCCGACGTGATCTTCGCCGTGGACTCCATCCCCGCCATCTTCGCCATCACGCGCGACCCGTTCATCGTCTTCAGCTCGAATATCTGCGCGATCCTCGGGCTGCGCTCGCTCTTCTTCCTGCTCGCCGAGGCGGTCGACAAATTCCGCTACCTCTCGGTGGGCCTCGCGTTCGTCCTCGCCTTCGTCGGCGTCAAGATGGTGCTCTCGGTGGAGGTCTTCAAGATCCCCGCCGAGATCTCGCTCGTGGTGATCCTCGCCATCCTGGGCGCGTCGATCGCGGCGTCGATCGTGGCCGAGCGGCGAGAGCGACGCGCGGAATGATCGAGAAACGCACCGCGTGCGATTGACCGGGTGCGGGGGGATTGCGTAAGAGTCCCCAAGGTGTTCCTCGTCGATCAGCTCATCCTCGTCGCCGGCCTCCTCATGGTGGCCGGCACGCTCTCGAGCAAGTTCTCGGAGCGCCTGGGGGTGCCGGTCCTCGTCCTCTTCCTGGCGCTCGGGATGCTCTCGGGCTCCGAGGGCATCTTCGGGATCGAGTTCGACAACTATCGGCTCGCGCACGGCATCGGCACCGTCGCCCTCGCCGTCATCCTCTTCGACGGCGGCCTCCGCACGCCCGTCGAGTCGCTCAAGCTCGTCTGGAAGCCGGCCTCGGTCCTCGCCACGTTCGGCGTGCTCGTCACCGCGGTCGTCACCGGGATCGCAGCCGCCTTCATCCTCGACATCCCACTCCTCGAGGGGCTCCTCCTCGGCAGCATCGTCGGATCCACCGACGCCGCGGCCGTCCTCTCCATCCTCCGCTCGGCCGGTGTGCGCCTCCGCGAGAAGGTGGCGGCGACCCTCGAGATCGAGAGCGGCGCCAACGACCCGATGGCGATCTTCCTCACCATCGGCTGCATCGAGCTCATCCTCGGGGAGGCGCAGCCGGGGCTCGGCATCGTCACCCTCTTCTTCGCGCAGATGGGCGGGGGGCTCCTCGTCGGGCTCCTCCTCGGCCGCGTCTCGGTGGTGATCATCAACAAGATCAACCTCGAGGCGGCCGGTCTCTACCCGGTGCTCACGGCCTCGTGCGGCGCGGTCATCTTCGGCGTCGCCTCCGCCATCGGAGGCAGCGGCTTCCTCGCGGTCTATGTCGCCGGCATCCTCCTGGGCAACAGCCGGCTCGTCTTCAAGCGCGGCACCTTCCTCTTCCACGACGGCATGGCGTGGATCTCGCAGATCGTCATGTTCGTCGTCCTCGGCCTCCTTTCGTCCCCGAGCGCGCTGATGCACGTCGGCGGGCGGGGCATGCTCGTGGCGGCCGTCCTCATCCTCGTGGCTCGCCCGCTCGCGGTCGCCCCGGTCACGATGGTTTTCGGCTTCAACCTCCGCGAGACCCTCCTCATCAGCTGGGTCGGCCTCAAGGGCGCGGTCCCCGTCGTGCTGGCCACCTTCCCGCTCTTCTTCGAGATCCCCAACGGGCCGCTCCTCTTCAACGTCGTCTTCTTCGTGGTCCTGGTCTCGGCCGTGCTGCAGGGGAGCTCGGTGGCCGCCGTGGCGCGCTTCCTCGGGCTCGAGGAGCCGCCCAAGCCCGAGCCGCCGGTGACGCTCGAGCTCCAGTCCGACCTCGAGGTCGACGCCGACATCGTCGAGTACGTGATCGCCGAGGACTCCGACCTCGTCGGGAGCAAGCTGCACCAGCTCGGGCTCTCCGATGGCGCGGTCGTGGCGATGATCTTCCGCGGCGGGACGCTCATCCCACCGCGCGGCTCCACCGAGATCCACCCCGGCGACTACGTCTTCGTCGTGGTCCGGCACGACGCGCGCGAGGTGGTCGACGGGATCTTCTCCAAATCCGGCCCGTACGGCCGCCTGCGCCTCGAGACCAACCCGGGGGTGGGCGAGAAGAGCGAGCCCCCGGAGAGCGCCGAGGGATCCTGACCGGGGGAGGGGAGGAGAAAGTTACCGACCGGTAGGTAACTCCTTGCCCGGAGTCTCGGCTCCCCTCATTGTTGGGGCCGTACGAGGGGGCCGTGGCCCCCGCAAGGTGAGCCCATGGACATCCCGCCGCCCCCCTCCGCGACCTCGGAACAAGCTCCGCTGCTCGAGGAGGTCGCTCCGCCCCCGCCCGTTTCGAGGACGGCCAAGGTGGCGACGATCGTCGTCGCGCTCCTCTCGGTCGCCGGTGTGGCCTTCGGCATCGTGAACCGCCTCGCCCAAGAGGCCGAGCGCGCCGCGGCGCGCGAGGCGATCATGGCGGAGGAGCTCGCGCGCCAGGCCGCGCCCCCCGAGGTCCTCGTCGTCACGCCCGAGCCTACGCAGTTCGATCCCAACTTCTCCATCACGGGCACGCTCGATCCGGTGCAAGAGACCGAGGTGAGCTTCAACGTCGGCGGCCGCCTCGTCTCCGTCAACGTCACGCTCGGCGAGCGCGTCCGCGAGGGGCAGGTCCTCGCCACGCTCGACAAGCGCAGCGTCACGGCGCAGGGGCAGCTCGCCTCGGCCGCGGTGCAGGCGAGCCAGGCCCAGGTCGAGCTCGCGCGCGATCGACTCCAGCGCGCCGAGCGCCTCTACGCGGCGGGTGCGACCTCCGAGGCCGAGCTCCTCGCGGCGCGTCAGCAGTTTGCCCTCGCCGAGGCGCAGCTCGCCCAGGCCACGGCGCAGGGACGCCTCGCCTCCACCGACGGCTCGAACCACGTGCTCAAGGCGCCCTTCGCCGGCACCGTCACCAAGGTCCCCGAGGGCACGGGGCTCGTGGTCATGCCCGGCCAGCCGCTCTTCCGCATCGAGGATCTCTCCTCGCTCGTGCTCCGCAGCGGCATCACCGAGCGCGCCCTCGCGCGCGTCCAGGTAGGCGACGCCGTGGAGATCGAGCAGCCGCCCGCGCGCGGTCACGTGCGTGCCTTCGCGCCCTCGCTCGACCCCATCACGCGCCGCGCGCCCATCGAGATCGCCATCGACAACCCCGACGGGAAGCTCGTCGGTCACGCGCTCGTGAAGGGGCGCATCGTCACCGGGCGCACCATCCCCGCGCTCCGCATCCCGGCCACCGCGATCCGCTCCGATCGCGCCGTGCTCGTGGTCGACGGCGAGGGCGCCATCGAGATCCGGCCGGTGGAGGCCTACTTCGAGAGCGACGGTAGCGCCGTCATCCTCGGCGGCCTCGACGCCACCGATCGCGTCGTCGTCCGCCCGTCGCCCGACCTCGTCCCCGGTCGCATCGTCATGCCCAAGCTCGCGGCGGAGAACGGATGACCCTCTCCGACATCGCCATCAGGCGCCCCGTCTTCACGACGATGATCTCCGGGGCGATCATCCTCCTCGGGCTCATCAGCCTGGGGCGGATCCCGGTCGATCTCTACCCCGACGTCGAGTTCCCCGTCGTCTCGATCACCGTCGTCTACCCCGGCGCGAGCCCGCGCGAGGTCGAGTCGCAGATCACCGAGAAGATCGAGGACGCCATCGTCTCGATCAGCGACATCGACCAGGTGATGTCGTTCTCGCGGGACTCCGTCTCACAGGTGATCATCCTCTTCGAGCTCCACGCCGACCTCGATCGCGTGGCCAACCAGGTCCGCGAGCAGGTGAGCGCCATCCGGCGCGACCTCCCGCGTGAGGCGGAGGAACCCTCCATCTCGCGCATGAACCTCAGCGCGACGCCGGTCCTCACCTATACGCTCTCGGGCCCCCTCGCGCCGGAGAAGCTCCGCTTCTACGCCGAGGACGTCGTCAAACCCGCCGTGGAGCAGGTGCGCGGCGTGGCGAGCGCTCGCGTGCGCGGCGGCGCCGAGCGCCAGATCAACGTCCTCCTCGATCTCGAGGAGATCCAGTCGCGCGGCTTCACCACCCAGCAGATCGTCGATCGCATCCGCCTCGAGAACCTCAACATCCCCGGCGGCGACTACGACGAGGGCAAGCGCCAGATCACCGTCCGCACCGTGGGCGAGTTCCAGAGCCTCGACGACCTCCGCAATGTCGCGGTCGGCGCGACCGCCGAGGGCACCATCATCCGCCTCGGCGAGCTCGCGCGGATCGAGGACGGCGTGAAGGACCTCGACATGATCGTGCGCACGAACGGCGAGCCCGCCGTCGTGCTCGACGTGCTCAAGGCCTCGGGAGAGAACTCCGTCCGCGTCGCGCAAGAGGTCCAGGCGCGGCTCGAGAGCTTCGAGTTCGAGCACGGCGTGCAGGCGAGCCTCATCTTCGACACCTCCGAGTTCATCCTCGAGAACGCGGAGGAGGTCGAGCTCGCGCTCCTCTTCGGCGGCGGGATGGCGGTCCTCGTCATCCTCCTCTTCATGCTCGACGTCCGGTCGACGCTGATCAGCGCGGTCGCGCTGCCCACGTCCGTCATCGGCACGTTCTTCATGATGTACGCGCTGGGCTTCTCGCTGAACATGATGACCCTCCTGGGTCTCGCGCTCGCGATCGGCCTCCTCATCGACGACTCCATCGTCGTCCGCGAGAACATCGTGAAATACCTCGAGCGTGGCGCCGACCCCGTCACGGCGGCCTCGCGCGGCACCAGGGAGATCGCGCTCGCGGTCCTCGCGACGACGGCGACGCTCTGCGCGGTCTTCGTGCCGGTGGCGTTCACCGAGGGCATCGTCGGCCAGTTCTTCCGCGAGTTCGGCATCACCATCGCGGGCTCGGTCGTCATCTCCGCCTTCGTCGCGTTCACGCTCGACCCGATGCTCTCGGCGCGCTTCGCCAAGCAGCGCCGCCCGGGCGAGGTCGACCGCTTCGAGTTCCTCAAGCGGCCGTTCCTCCGGTTCTACGCGCAGCTCGACGCCGTCTACTTCGCCACGCTCAAGTGGATCGTGGAGAAGCGCTGGCGCATGACGATGGTCGTCTCCGTCGCCATCGCGGCGCTCTTCTTCTCGTTCTCGCTCGCCGGGATCATGGGCAGCGAGTTCATGACCACCGAGGACCGCGGCCAGTTCAACGTCATCATCGAGCTCCCCGCGGGCACCTCGCTCGAGGAGACGGCCCAGCGCCTCTACCAGGCCGAGCTGGAGATCGCCTCCGATCCGCGCTTCATCACCGTGTACTCCACGGTCGGCGACCAAGGCGATCCGCACGTCACGCGCTGGCGCCTCCGCACCGTGCCCAAGTGGGAGCGGACGGAGAACCTCTTCGACCTCCAGGACGTCGTCCGCGCGAAGATCCTCGAGCACGTGCCGGAGGCGCGCCTCTCCATGATGCTCCCGGGCATCGAGGACTCGGGTCGCAACTACCCCATCGCCATGTACGTCCGCGGGCCCGACTACGACGTGCTCGAGAAGGCCGCGTATCAGGTGCGCGACGTGATGGCGAAGATCCCCGGCATGGCCGATCTCCACGTCGACTACCAGCCGGGCAAGCCCGAGCTCCAGCTCCTCATCGACCGCGATCGCGCCGCGGCCCTCGGGGTGTCGACGGCGCTCATCGCGAGCACCGTCCGCACCGCCCTCGAGGGCGAGGTGGCCGGCACCTTCCGCGACGGCGACGACGAGATCGACATCCGCGTGCGCCTGGAGGAGGAGGACCGCGCGACGGCCGAGAATATCGGGCTCCTCACCGTGCCCATCTTCGCCAACGGGACGCCCGCGGGCTTCCTGCCCATCCGCGAGCTCACCAAGGAGGTCCGCGGCGCCGGGCCGGCCGTCGTCGAGCGCCTCGACCGCGCGCGCGCCATCAAGCTCACGGCCGCGGCGCAGGGGCGCCCGCTCGGCGACGTGGTCAACGAGATGCTCGCCGCGCTCGACGCCATGAAGGACGAGCTCCCGCCGGGCGTCTCGCTCCAGCTCGAGGGCGACGCGAAGATCATGATGGAGTCCAACGAGAGCCTCGCCCTCGCGATGCTCCTCGGGGTGCTCTTCATCTACATCGTCCTCGCCTCGCAGTTCGAGTCCTTCCTCCACCCGCTCACCATCATGACGGCCCTGCCGCTCGCGATGATCGGCGCGTTCATCGCCGTCTTCGCGACGGGCTGGTCGATGTCGATGGGCATCTCCATCGGCCTCATCCTCCTCATGGGTCTGGTGACCAAGAACGGCATCCTCCTGGTCGACCACGCCCTGGTCGCCCTCCGGCACGGCAAGACGGCCAAGGAGGCGATCGTCGAGGCGGGCCTCGCGCGTCTGCGCCCCATCCTCATGACCAGCGCCGCCATGGTGCTCGGCATGCTCCCCACGGCGATCAGCGACGGCTCGGGCTCCGAGTTCCGCGGGCCCATGGCCGTCGGCATCATCGGCGGCGTGATCAGCTCGACTTTCCTTACGCTCCTGGTCACCCCGGTGCTATTCCTCGCCGGCGAATGGATGCGGAACCTGGTCCGAAGGAAGCAGCCGGTGCCCGTGTTGGCTGCCGCCGCCTCCGAGGAAAGGTCCGATCTCAGACACTCTCCAGCCGAGTGAAGCCAAGCGCATGAGCGTGCTCCTCTCCGCCGCGTCGACAGCCCAATCCGAGCCAGCTCTCCTCCCCATGATCGTGCTCGGCACGATCATGGTCGCCACCTACGTCGTCGTCGCCTTCGAGTGGATGCACAAGAGTATCGCGGCCATGGTGGGGGCCGCGGCCGCGGTGATCGCAGCGCTCGCCTTCGGGCTCTTCCCCGTCCACGACGGCGAGCGGATGGCCTACACGCACGTGCACCACATCATCGGGCACGAGCTCGGGGTCATCGGCGTCATCATCGGCACCTCGATCCTCGTCGACGTGGCGAGCCACTCGGGGCTCTTCCACTTCGTCGCCGTCAAGATCGTCAAGCTCACCAAGGGCGACCCCAACCGCCTCTTCTTGTACATCACGCTGCTCACGATCTTCTTCGTCACGTTCCTGACGATCGCGCCGGGCAGCCTCATCGTCGTCTCGCTCGCCCTCGTCGTCACCAAGGCGCTCGACATCAACCCGCGCCCCTACGTGATGTCCGTCGCCATCGTCGCGAACTCGGGGGCGCTCATGACGCTCGCGTCCGGCATCTGCACCCTGATGCTCGCGACGGCCTCGGGCCTGCCCTACGCGTCGTTCTTCAAGGTCACGACGCCGATGGCCTTCATCTCGGCCGCCATCGCGTACTACTTCATCCGACGCTTCTACAAGGAAGCCCTCGTCGCGCCGGGCACGCCCGAGGAGCGCGCGCGCAAGGTCGCGTCCTTCGACGAGTGGGCGCTCGTGAAGGACCGCCGCGTCTTCTTCCGCAGCGCCATCATCCTCGTCCTCACCATCATCGGCTTCGCCTCGGCCCAGACGCTCGGCATCGGCCTCGACGCCGTGGCGATGGGCGGCGGCCTCGCGGCCCTCGTCTTCTCGGGTCACGACCCCGAGCAGGCCATCAAGGTCGTGAAGTGGCCGGTGATCCTCTTCTTCGTCGGTCTCTTCGTCATCATCGGCGCCGTCGACGCGAGCCAGCTCCTCTCGCAGCTCGCGGGCGGCATGGTCGCCCTCTCGGGCGGGTCGCAGGTGGTGACGATGGTGATCATCGCCGTCTTCGTGCTCACCGTCGGCGGGTTCATCGACAACATCCCCGTCGCCGCGACGCTCATCCCCATCGTGCGGACGCTCGAGGCGCAGGGCCTCGAGATCGATCCCCTGTGGTGGACGCTCATCATCGCCGCGAACCTCAGCGGTAACGCCACCCCGGTCGGCAGCATCAGCTCCGTCATCGCCCTCTCCGCTCTAGAGAAGGAGCGGGGCATCAAGATCGGTTGGGGCGAGTTCATGAAGGTCGGCATGACGATTCTCGGGGTACAATGCGTCGTCGTCGTCGCGTACCTCTTGGCCTTCGAGTACTTCGGGCTCTTCCCGACTCGATAAATCACGGAGCCACCCCATGGGTATCGATCTAGGTGATCTCAACGAAAGCCTGGGAGCGTTCGAGAGCGCGCTCTCGTCGGGCAAGGTGGCCATTCGCATCTCCGAGCCTGAGGTGAAGGTGGTGCTCGTGGCGCTCGACGGAACGACGCAGGACGATACGTGCGTCGCCATCGCCGTCGACCTCGCGCGGCGCCTCCATGCCCGCCTCGTCGTGACGGCGGGCATGAAGGGAGAGCTCGAGGACGAGCTCCGCACCCGCGTGAACCGCGTCGTCCAGGTGCTCACGAGCGGCGAATCCCACATCCAGATCGAGGCGGCCTTCGGCGCCGGCGCAACACCCGCGCGTCAGATCCTCGCGCTCGCCGCCAAGGAGAGGGCCGGGCTCATCGTGGTCTCGGCGCCCTACCTCTACGAATACGAGGGCTTCGGGGACGAGAGCCTGAGCGGCCCCATCGACTGTCTCCTCGCCGAGAGCTCGGTGCCGCTCCTCCTCATCCGGGAGCCCATCGAGAACGGAGACGTCTGCTTCTCGCGGCTCTTCATGCCCATGACCGTTCACACGGTGGGCCTCGGCGAGGCGGCCGGGCTCGCGTTCAAGTTCCTCGCCGAGGGCGGCCACATCGAGCTCTTCGCCGTGGCCGATCAGCAGGCTCTCGAGGAGGCCGACGCGGTGCTGGGCGAGGCCGCGCGCCGCACGCCCGAAGAGCTCCTCCGCGCCGAGCAATCCCAGATCGGCGGCGTCGTCTCGGCGCTCCAACACCGCGCGGCGCGCACGGGCGTCGACGTCCGCGTCGACGTCGCCGTGGCGCGCACCCTCAAGCCGGTGCTCGATCGCATCCACGAGTCGCCGTGCATCGTGGCGCTGGCGCTGCCCCGGGATCGCACCTCGGGGCAGTTCCATCGCGTGCACGACCTCGCGCTCGGCTCGCGCTATCCGGTCCTCTTCGCGCCCTTCTGAGGCTCAGCGCCACTCGGCCGTGCGCGTGATCTCCCCCATCTTCCCGCTCTCGTAGTCGCGGAACGCCTGGATGAGCTCGTCGCGCGTGTTCATCACGAAGGGGCCGTAGCGCGCGACCGGCTCCGCGAGCGGGACGCCCGCGAGGAGCAGCATCCGCCCGGGGCGCTCGTCGCCCTCGACGCCGCGGAGACGCACCTGGTCGCCCTGGCCCAGGATCGCCATCTCGCCTTCGCGCAGGACGGCGTCACCGTTGCCGACGCGGACCTGCCCCTCGAAGACGTAGACGAGGGCCTGGTGATCGGCGGGCACGCCCGTCGTCACGTCGCCGCCCGCGTGGACGGTCCAATCCTGGAAGACGATCGGCGTGTGAGTGTCGATCACGGCGGAGACCCCGAGCGCCTCGCCCGCGATGACGCGCACGTGGACGAGCCCGTCGTCGGTGCTCGCGGTGGGGATCCGATCGCTCGGCACGCCCTGGTAGCGCGGGCGCGTCATCTTCAGTCGCGCGGGCAGGTTCACCCAGATCTGGAAGCCGTGGACGCGGCCGCCCTCGTAGCGGATCGTGCTCGACGGCATCTCCGAGTGGACGATGCCGGCGCCGGCCGTCATCCACTGCACGTCGCCGGCGCGGATGATGCCGTGATGCCCCGCCGAATCCTCGTGCTCGAACTCACCGTCGAGCATGTACGTGACGGTCTCGAAGCCGCGGTGGGGATGGTCGGGCGCGCCGATCGCTTGTCCGGGCCCGTAGACCGACGGCCCCATCTCGTCGATGAGCAAGAAGGGATCGACGAGGGGCAGACCCATCGTGGGGATGGGGCGCCGCACGATGAACCCGGCGCCCTCCGTCTGACGGTGCGCCTTCACGACATTCACAGGCTCTCGGACATTGGCTCGCGTCATGGCGTCCTCCTCGATGGAAGCTATGCACGGACGGGGAGCGAAACAATGCGCGTTCCCGGGACGGATTGTTCCGATTCTGGGCCTCACCTCGGGCGATCCGCGGGGCATAGTGTGCGGGAGAGGAGAGGAGACGATGACCTGGATGCCGACGGAGGAGCCACGCTGCGAAGGCGCGAAGGAGCGGGCCATCGAGCTCATCGTCGAAGGCCGCGCGGTGGAGCTCGCGGGGATGCCCGTGCGGCGCGTCCTGCCCACGCGAGCGCGGCGGATGGTGGGGCCCTTCGTCTTCCTCGATCACATGGGACCGGTGGAATTCCCGGCGGGACACGGGCTCGACGTCGCGCCGCATCCGCACATCGGTCTCTCCACGGTGACCTATCTCTTCGAAGGCGAGATCTTCCACCGCGACAGCTTGGGGACGGCGCTGCCCATTCGTCCGGGCGCGGTGAACTGGATGACGGCGGGGCGCGGCATCGTGCACTCGGAGCGCACACCGCCCGAGCTTCGCGCCGCGCCGCATGCGTTGAACGGCATCCAGCTCTGGGTCGCGCTCCCGGAAGCCGACGAGGCGATGGAGCCGAGCTTCGTGCACCATCCCGCGAGCGACTTCCCGCCCGTTTCGCTCGGCGGCGCCGAGCTGCGCGTGCTCGCGGGCGAGGCCTACGGCGTCACCTCCCCCGTCGCCGTTCGCTCGCCGATGTTCTATGTCGACGCGATCCTCGCGCCGGGCGGACACCTGCCCATGCCCGACGACTACGAGGAGCGCGCCGTCTACGTCGCCTCCGGCGAGATCGCCTGCGGCGAGGGCCGCTTCGGCGTGGGCACCATGCTCGTCTTCGCCCGAGGCGAGCACGCCGCGATCACCTCCGAGCGCGGCGCGAGGGTCATGCTCCTCGGCGGCGCGCCCCTCGGCCCTCGACACATCACCTGGAACTTCGTCTCGAGCCAGAAGGAGACGATCGAGCGCGCCGTCCGCGACTGGCGCGAGGATCGCTTCCCTCGCGTCCCCGGCGACGAGCTCGAGCGTGTCCCGATGCCGTGACGCCGGGGGCTCGTCCGGATCAGGGCGCGAGCGCGGCGAGGATGTCGCTCGTGTCGACGGCGGGCGTGTTCCGCAACGTGACCACGGGCGTCGTCTCGATGGGCTTGCTCAGGTAGAAGGCGCTCTTCTTCGACTTGTCGATCGCGGGGAGGTTCTCGAGATCGCGATCGACGGCCGTCTCGAGCGTGAGCGTCGTGCGATCGAAGCAATCCGCGCCGTTCTCGCCGTGGATCCACATCACGAAATAGGCCGGGGTCGACTCCGCGCCGTCGTGGACGTCGAAGCAGAAGGTCGAGATGGCGCGCACGAAGCTCGGATCGAGCGCCGAGAGCGCGGCCGAGGCTTCACCCACCTGCACGCCGAAATCCGGCGAGACCTCGTAGGGCGGCGGAAGGGCACCGCCGTAGGCCTGCGCGCGGAAGACGCCGGCCTCGACGGAGGCGCCCGGCATGGGAGCCTCGTCGACGCCGATCCACACCTGGATCGCCGTATGCCCGCCGGGCGCGATCACGTCTTCGACGACGACGTGACGGACCGCGCCCGCGACCTCGCAGAGCTCCGCCGAGGTAAAGCCGTCTTCGTTGGGTGCGATCGTGGTGGTGCAGACGTCGGGGAGCCACGCCGTGATCTCCTCGACCGTGAGCACCGGCTCGTCGAAGAGCGTGACGAGCGGCGCGGCTTCGACACCTGCGGCCTGATAGAAGTAGCTCTTCTTCGACTTGTCGACCGCGCCGATCCAGTCGAGCTTGCGCGCGATCGCCGCGTCCATGGTGAGGGTCGCGCGATCTGCGCAGTCCGCGCCGTTCACGCCCTCGAGCCACAGCACGAAATAAGCAGGCGCGGTCTCCGAGCCGTCGTGGATGTCGAAGCAGTAGGTCGAATCCGCGTTCACGAAGCTCGCGTCGACCTCGGGGAAGCTCGCCGACGCCGCGCCGAGGTACGCGGTGATGGAGGGCGCGGGTGCGGGCGTGCCGCCGCCGTAGCTCATCAGCTTGAAGGCACCCTCGGGCAGCTCGTCCTGCGAGCCCACCGGGGCGTCGAGGCCGAGGAAGACTTGATACGAGGCGTGCTGACGCGGGGCGCGCGCGCCCTCGACGACCACGTGGCGGACGCCGTTCTCGAGCGCGCAGAGCTCGACCATCGTGATGCCGCCGCTCGGGTTCGGCTCCACCTCGGTGACGCAGGATGACGTCGGGGGCGGGACGACGACGTCGGGCTCCCCGCCGGCATCCGGCGAGGGGGCCGGAGCGTCCTTCGATCCCTCGTCGCACGCGGAAAGCGCGAGGGTCAGAGCCAGAATGAGCAATGATTTCGTTTGTCTTCGCATGGATCGCCTTTCGGGCGGAGTGAGGTCTCGGGGTGATGTCTTGACTTAATGAAAATGATTGTCAATTTCGATGCTCTTCTCATGTCCCGCGTCGTCCACATTTCGGCTCTTCGGCGCCGCCTCGTCCTTCCCGCGCTTGTCGCCTTCGCCGCGAGCTCCGCGGTCGCGATCGCGCGAGCCCAGGAGGACACGGACGAGCTCGCACCGGCATCGGACGGCCCGGTGATCGTCCCGCCGCGCCTCGAATCCGTGCCCGAGCCCGAGGCGCCCGAGGGCCTCGAAGCGTCCGTCGAGATCGTGGTCACCGTGGTGGTCGACGAAGAGGGGCGGGTGGTCGAGGCCACGCCCGAGTCCGATCACCTCCTCGCCGAGCGTGCGAGGGAAATCGCCCTCGAGGCGCGCTTCTCTCCGGCCACCGTCGACGGCGAGCCGGTGCCGACACGCGTGCAGATCGCCGTCCGATTCGAGGTCGCTCCGCCACCCGTCGAGGACGCGCCGACCGGCCACGGTGAGACGAACGACGCGCGCCCGCCGGTCGCGACCTCCCCGCGGGAAGAGCCCATCGAGGTCGTCGTCACGGGCGCGCGCTTCGATCAGGACGCCTCACGATCGGCCGTGCGCGTCGAGGTGATCTCGCGCCGCGAACTCGAGGAAGGCGGGATCCGCAACGCCGCCGAGGCCCTCGAAGAAGCGCACGGCGTCCAGGTGAACCGCACCTTCCGCGGGATGGAGCTCTGGATCCGCGGCCTCGATCCCGAGTACAGCCTCATCCTCGTCGACGGCGCGACGCTCCCTGGGCGCGTGGGCGGCGCCATCGACCTCTCGCGCTTCGGCGTGGAGGAGATCGAGCGCATCGAGATCGTCCGCGGCCCGAGCTCGGCGCTCTACGGCTCCGAAGCGATCGGCGGCGTGGTGAACATCCTCACGCGCGAGCCGCGCCACGACTTCCGTGCCTCGGCGCAGGGCACGTACGGCTCACGCAACACGGCCGACGCGGTGGCGCGCGTGGAGGGCAGGCTCCACGAAAAGGTCTTCCTCGGGCTGAACGGCGGCTTCCACCACGAAGATCCCTTCCGCCAGGAGCCCGCGTCGGTCGCCACCTCCGGCAGCCGCCGCGTGCAGGGCACCGTGGGAGGGAGGCTCGACGCGCGCTTCGGCGATCATCGCTTGAGCGCGCGCGCCTCCTACCTCTACCTCCGCCTCGAAGGCGTCGAGGCGAGCACCGTGGGCGCGGTGATCGATCGAACGCAGCTCCAGGAGCAGGGGCAGATCTCGGTCGAGCATCGCTTCGACAAGCGAGCGCGCGCGCAGCTCGTCCAGCGCCTCACGTACACGCAGTATCGCGAGCAGACCCTCCTCGATCAGCGCGGCGCGACGCAGCTCGATCAGCTCGAGGACCATCGCGAGCACCTCGCGCAATACACCGGCATCGTGCGCATCCCCTTCTCCGAGGCCCACGATCTCACGCTCGGGGTGGAGCCGATGGTGCAGACGCTCGAGTCGCCGCGACTCCCCGAGCAGGGCGAGCGCATCCGGCTCGGCGTCTTCGCGCAATACGACGGCACGGTGTGGGAACCGACGTGGGGGCGCCTCCGCCTCGTGCCCGCGCTCCGCGCCGACGTCGACTCGCAATTCGGCTCGCAGATCAGCCCCAAGCTCGCCGCGCGCTTCGACGTGAGCGACACGGTGGTGTTCCGCGCGAGCTACGGCCGTGGATTCCGCGCGCCTTCGTTCCAGCAACTCCTCCTCCGCTTCGAGAACCCCACCGTGGGTTACATCGTGCTCGGCAACCCCGACCTCGACGCCGAGCGCAGCCACGGCGTCGATGCCGGCTTCACCATCGAGCCCTTCGATCGGCTGACCTTCGGCGCGACCTTCTTCCGCAACGACCTCCAGCACATGATCGCGGTGGTCTCCGCGCCGCCCGATCCCATCTACGGGCAGATCTTCACCTACGACAACCTCGAGAGCGCGTGGACCATGGGCGCCGAGGCCGACGTCGCCGTCCGCGTGATCGAGGGGCTCGGCCTCAAGCTCGGCTACATGTTCGTGGAGACCTGGGACGGCGAGAACGACCGTCGCCTCGAAGGGCGTCCGCGGCACCGCCTCACGGCTTCGCTCCGCGGCGAGATCGAGAAGGCCGAGCTCGTCTTCACCGCGCGCGCCGCGTTCCTCATGGGGCGCACGTACTACCCGACCACGGCGTCCGGGGAGGTCACGAGGGTGAACCCCGGCGCCATCGCGCAGATCGACCTCCGGGTGGAGAAGCGCTTCGGCGAGAAGCTCGCGCTCTTCTTCGGCGTGGAGAACCTCGCCGACGCGGGCGACGCCTATCTCATGCTCCGGCCGCGCACCTTCTACGGCGGCGTCGGCACGCAGCTCACGAAAGGAGGCGATCGTGAAGAGTCGCCTTGAGATCCTCGGCCTCTTCGCCGTTCTCGCACTTCCGGCGTGTGCGGCGCAGCTCGAGCCCACCGACGACGGCGACGACGCCGGCTGGCTGCATCCGGACGGAGGCGCGATCGACGAGTGGATCCCCATGGGACACTTCCGGGTGAAATACCAAGGCGACGTCGTCCACGTGCGCGTCAACGCCACGAGCTACGAGTCGTTCCGCTACTTCGACCTCGACGCCGTCGCGAACGACGAGGATCCGGCCCGCTGGGACCTGCGCTTCCAGCGCATGGCCGTCGAGATGAACGGGGGCGTCACGGGCGAGGGCGGTGTCGTCGCGCTCGTGCTCGACGGCGTGTCCTTCGACGAAGTCTCGGTCGCGCCTGCGAGCGGCTATTCGGCGCCCGTGCCGGACTCGGACGACCGAGATCAGTACGCCGACAGCGTCTTCACGGGCGACCACGACGAGCCGGGGAACGCTTGGTACGAGTACACCGTCGACGGTCACGTGCTCACGCCGCGTCCCTGGGTCTACGTCGTGAAGAGCACCGAAGGTCGGGCCTACAAGCTCGCCTTCGACGGTTACTACGACGAAGCGGGTTCGCCCGCGAACGTGCAATTCCGCTTCGCGGAGATCGACCTCCCCGATTGAGATCGAGGGAGCGCAGCAGGAGTACCATGCGGTTCAGAACGTCCTTCTTCCTCATGACGCTGGCGAGTGGTTGCGGCGTCACCCAGACGGCCACGCCAGAGGCGCCGAAGTCGCCCCACGCGAGCCCGGTGATCGAATCGCGCGTCGTCGCGGCCTCCGGGGATTTCGTCTCGACGATGACCACGCCGGTCACGAGCTTCGGCGCCGCGTGGGACGAGCGCTACGCCTACGTTCTCGGCGGCTACTTCGGCGAGCCGCACAGCTACTCGGCCGAGGGGCAGTCGCGCGCCTTCTCGCGCATGTCGCTCGAGACGGGTGAGTGGGAGGTGCTCTCGGAGATGCCGCACGGCCTCCAGGGCCTCGCGATGACGCGCGTCGGAACGAAGGTCTGCGCCTTCGGCGGCAACGAGGCGAAGAACGCCGCCGGGGAGCCCACGCGCATGGTCTCGAGCCAAGAGGCCTGGTGCTACGACACCGAGGCGCGCGCGTGGTCGAAGCTCCCGTCGCTCCCGGCCGGTCGCTCCTCGCACGAGGCGGCGACCATCGGATCCACGGTCTACGTCGCCGGCGGTTGGCGCCTCGATGGAGATCCCTCCACGGCCGAGTTCCACCGCGACATCCTCGCCCTCGACCTCGACGATCCCGGCGCGACGTGGCGCTCGATCGAGGTGCCCTTCCAGCGCCGCGCGGTGGGCGTGACGGCCTTCGACGGAAAGCTCGTCGTGGCCGGCGGCATCGAGCCCTCGAACCAGATCTCGAGCCGCGTCGACGTCTACGATCCGGCGACGGGCGAGCTCATTCAGCTCCCCGACATCCCCGGCGACGCTTTCGGCGTCTCGATCGTGACGGTGGGCGACATGCTCGTCGGGACGACGCGCGACGGAGCGGTCCACGGCCTGCGCGCGGGCGACACCGCGTGGCGTAAGCTCGGCACGCTCACCTTCCCGCGCTTCTTCCACCAGCTCGTGCCGGTGGGCGACGACGCGCTCCTCGCCATCGGCGGCATCTCCGGCATGCACACCTTCGGCCGCACGCGCATCGTCGAGCGCTTCGAGCTCTCGCGTGAGCTCCCGCGTGTGTCGATCGTCACCGTCGAGACGCCCTTTTCGGCGAAGAACCGCCAGGGCTACTTCCTCGCGGGCGAGCACCTCTACCTCTTCGGCGGCAACGTGAGCCTCGAGCAGCACGACTTCGAGCCGCACCACTTCACCGACGAGGGATGGCGCGTGCATCTCCCCTCGCTCCGCGTCGAGCGCGTCGCCTCGTATCCCGAGCGGCGCCAGACCATGTCGACGCTCGTCCTCGGCGACGTCGGGCTCGCGCTCGGTGGCTTCGGCCACGACGGCACGGCCGCGGTCTCGCACGTGGAGGGCTTCCTCTACGACTTCGCCGCGAACGAATTCCGCGAGGGCCCGTCGCTTCCCGGAAGCCGCACGCAGTTCGGACTCACCACGCACGAGGGCGCGCTCTACGTCTTCGGTGGTCTGAGCTACGACCCGGCGCGCGGCGACGCGGCCTTCGATCACGTGCGCACCATCCTCCGCGCCGCGTCGCTCGACGCCGAGTTCGAGACGCTCGAGGTGACGCTCCCCGGCTCGCGCCGCGCGTTCGCCGGCGCGAAGCTGGGCCGTCGCTACTACCTCGTCGGCGGCATGAAGGAGAACTTCCAGCTCGTCGACGACTGCCTCGCCTTCGACTTCGAGCAGGAGACCTTCGAGAGCATCGCCTGCCCGGCCGCGCGTCTCTCGGGGGAGCTCCTCCCCTTCGGCGATCGCCTCGTGCTCGTCGGCGGAGCCGTGCGCAAGGGCGACGACCTCGAAGACTCGCGCGCGATCGAGGTCTACGACCCGAGCACCGACACGTGGACGACGATTCTCGACGAGCTTCCCTTCGAGACGAAGCACATGCGCGCGCTGGTCGCGGGGGATCGTCTCCTCCTCGTCTCCACGCACTTCGAGGAGCCGCGGCTCCGGCTCGCCTTCGTCGAGCTCCCGAAGATCGGCGCGATGCCCGCGGAGTGATCGATGTCGCGTGTGGGCGCATGGATTGCGGCCGTCGGCATCCACGCCGGCGTCCTCCTCTCGGGGGGCGGCGGCGAGGAGCGCCTGCGCGCCGACGCGCCTCGCGATGCGGTGGGGCCTTGCGAGTTCTTCGAGATCGCGGAGCACGTGAGCCTCGCGTCAGCGCGATCCATTGACGTGCCGCTCCCGGCGGACCACCCGGACATCGCTTCCGTTCGTAAGAAGACGCGCATGAAGCGTGTGGAGCCCACGCCGAGCCCCGTGCCGTCGACGCCCGCCGCCGACGTCGCGCCTTCGGCACCCGCCGCCGACGTCGCGCCTTCGGCAC
>JAAYBZ010000042.1 GCA_012744445.1 Myxococcales bacterium
CGTGCTCTGGGCCAAGGCGGGCGTGCACAAGGAGCTCGAGCAGGCCGAGGCCGAGCAGCGCACCCTCGAGCTCCTCGTCCGCAAGCATCCCTACCCGATGGGCCACAACTGGGACGAGGCCATCATGCGCCTCGCCGAGATCTACCTCGAGCAGGGGAACCCGCAGCGCGCCATCCAGATCCTCGAAGAGCTCGTGGCCGAGGTCGAGACCACCACGATCGTGGGCAGCTACGTCCGCTCCACGATGCCCAAGGCCTACCTCTGGATCGGCACCATCTACCGCGACGAGCTCGGCGATCGGAAGAACGCCGAGCGCGTCTTCACCCGCTTCTCCAAGGTCTTCCCGCGCTCCACGCTCAACGACGACGTGCTCTTCGAGCGCGGCGTGATGTGGCTCGACGCCGGCGAGACGGAGAAGGGCTGCCAGATCCTGGGCGAGCTCGTGCGCAAGTTCGACGTGGGCAACGCCCGCCGCCGGGCGCAGGCTCGCCTCGAGGCGGACTGCGAAGAGCGCTCCTGAGAGCGCCCGCCTCCGTCCGCGGCCTCAAAGCAAACGAGCCGCCCGTGGGCGGCTCGCAGCGGTAGGGTGGGAGGCTCGGCTCAGAGCTCTTCCGGCTCGTCGTCGTCGAAGTCGAGCTCCTCGTCCTCGTCGTCGTCGATCTCGTCTTCTTCTTCCTCTTCGTCGTCGTCGAGGGCGAGCTTGAGCTCGATGCCGGCTTCGCTGAGCTGCTGCTCGAGGAGCTCGAAGAGCTCTTGGGCGTCCTCACCGGACCACTCGTCGAGGATGACGCTGATGAAGTCGTAGAAATCACCGGAGTCGATGCGACGCTCGATCTCCTCGATGTCATCGTCCGAGAACGCTTCGATGATGTCCTCACGAAGCGTTTCGTAATCGTCCTCTTCGATGGCGTCTTCGATGCTGGTTCGAATCTGCCGAATCGCGCTCTTTTCGAGGTAAATCTCCACGGACGACTCTCCCCTTTGGCGATGTGGTTCGGGGGCTCGAGGCGTACACGAGCCCGAGCGGCGCGTACTATAAGAAGCCGATAGCCCCTGTCAACGTGCTTGCCTCGATGTAGTCTAACGGCGTCGAATGCACCCGAGGCAACCCGCGATCGCTCGAGCCGGCCGTCCCCCGAGCCCGCCCGAGCCCCTCGAGAGATCGGCGGCTCGCAAGGATTCTCGAGCCCCCGAGGGCCGTGGCGCCGTGTGGCGCTTCCTCGTCGTGACGACGCTCCTCTTCGGCCTCCGTCCTGCGTCGGCCGCGGCGCTCGAGCTCCCGCCTCCCCGGAGCGGGCTCCCGAAGGTGATCGTGGGGATGGTCGAGGGCGCGATCCAGGCGGGGACGTACGACCGTCCGCTCTGCCCTCGGCGGGAGGCCTGCCTGCTCGACGTGGGCGGCGCGGTGGGCGTGCGGCTCGAGTGGCGCTTCCCCTCGCTCGTCTCCACGGGGCTCGGGCTCGACTACGGCTTCTTCGACGCGGACGGCCTCTACGAGGTCGGCACGCTCGCCACACTGCGCTGGACCACGCGGGCGCTCTTCATGCCGCTCGTCCGCTACCACCCGCTCGTCGACGTCGGCATCGGACCGGCGCTCTTCGGCGGCAACTTCTCCGTCGACACCGTGGGCGCCGTGCTCGATCTCCGGGGCGGGGTGGAGATCGAGATCACGTCCACGATGGCCGTCGACCTCGCGCTCGGCGCTCGCCTCCTCGGCGTGGCGCCCTTCACCGCGTCGAACGACGACGTGGAGCGCGGCAGGCCCTTCGGACCGAGCGTGATCCTCGGCGCGCACCTCGCGCTCGTCCTCCTCCCAAAACCCCTCAGACCGCGCCCGCCGCGTTATCATCCCGACCAACGCGATCGGGGGCGCCCCCTCCGTTGATCAAAGGTTGACGTCACCATCCCAAGTGAGTTCCAATTTCCTATGCGTTGCGGGAGCTGCGGTACTGAGAACGCCGAGACGAGCCGATTCTGCCAGGAGTGTGGCAAGCCCATCGTGAAGGTGGAGGCGCCACGCGCTTGCGCGCGGTGCGGGGCCGAGCTGCAGAGCCACCTCCGCTTCTGCATCCAATGCGGCATGCCGGTGCCGCAAGAGGCGCCCGCGGCGCCGGCCCAACCCGCGGCCGCGCAGCTCGCGCCCGTGCAGCCGGCGCCCGCGCAGCCCGCGCCGGAGCGGCGAGCCTACGATGTCCCGGCTCCCACCTCGCCCATGGCCGCGGTGGGCGCCGAGATCGCGCGACATCACGTGGAGCCGGCGCCCGCTCAGCCGGCGGCGCCGCAGGTCCAGCCGCAGCCGATCCAGCCCGCCGTGGCGCCGCAGGTTCAGCCCCAGCCGTTCCCGGCCCAGCCTTCGGTGGCGCCGGTGCAGCCGCAGCCGGTGGCGCCCCAGCCGATCGAGCCCGTCCAGGCGCCCGCGCCCCAGGCGCCCGCGCCGATTCCGGCCGTCGAGCCCGTGCGCACGGCCACGGCGTGCCTCCGCATGATCGATTCCCAGGGGCGGCCCGGCGAACCCATCGTCCTCACGGGCGAGCGCGTGGATCTCGGCCGCCTCGAAGGCGAGATCCGCCTCGCCGACGACGCCTTCCTCGATCGCCGGCACGTCCGCTTCGAGCTCCGCGAGGGTCGCTGGTACGCCACCGACCTCGAAACCGTGAACGGTACGTTCATCCGGATCCGCGAGCGGACCCGCCTGGTGGACGGCGACCGGATCCTCATGGGGCGCCAGCTCCTGCTCTTCGAGACGCTCAAGCCCGACGAGGCCTGCCGGAACCCGGTGATGATCCGGGGGGTGATGGTCTTCGGCGCCCCGGCGGAGCCCGTCTCGGCCCGACTCACCAGATTGACGACGGAAGGGCTAGGCCGAGACGTTCTTTATCTGTATCGTGGCGAGACCATGTTGGGTAGAGAACGGGGTGACATCGTCTTCTCCGACGACGCCTTCCTTTCCCGGCTTCACGCGCGCATCGTCCGCGAGGGCCCGGAGGGGCCGCATTTCCTCGAAGACATGGGCTCGTCCAACGGCACCTCGATCCGCATCCGAGGTCGCGTCCCGCTCTCCCACGGTGACGAGCTCCGCGTGGGCCGGCACCTCTTCCGATTCGAGAACGACGGATCGCTCGGTGGAGTAGGCTCCGCATGAGCATGACCGAAACCGAAGGGCGCACGACCCACGACGTCGAGCAGAGCTCGTCGGATCCACGCTCCGAACCGACTCAGCGCGTGGCCACGCTCGCGGCGTCGCCGGCCCAGGGGCCGGTGGTCATCCGCGCCTTCGGTGCGACGGACGTCGGTCTCGTCCGGGAGCACAACGAGGACAACTTCATCTTCGCGGATCTCGCGTCGGGCCGGACCGCGCGCGAGCACCAGGGGATCTTCACCACCCAGCTCGAGGGGCGCGGCTTCTTCGCCGCCGTCTGCGACGGCATGGGCGGCGCCGCGGCCGGCGAGGTCGCGAGCCAGATGGGCGTCGACACGCTCCTCGAGATGCTCGGCTCCGGCGAGCCGCCCAAGACGCGCGACGAGTTCGCGCAGCGCCTCGTCGACGCCATCCAAGAGGCCGGCACGCGCATCTTCGGTGCGGCCAAGATGGACCGCACGCGGCGCGGCATGGGGACCACGTCCACCGTCGCCGGGCTCGTCGACAAGGTCCTCTTCGTGGGCCAGGTCGGCGATAGCCGCGCCTACGTCCTCCGCGACGGCGAGCTCGGGCTCATCACCAAGGACCAGAGCCTCGTCAACCAGCTCATCGAGGCCGGCCAGCTCTCCGAAGAAGAGGCCGAGAACTTCGAGCACTCCAACATCATCCTCCAGGCACTCGGCACCACCGAGCGCGTGGTCGTCGACCTCACCTTCCTCGAGCTGCGCCAGGGCGATCGCCTGATGCTCTGTTCGGACGGCCTCAGCGGCCTCGTCCACGCGAGCGCCATCGGCGAGGTGCTCCGCACGGTGAAGGATCCGGCCGAGGCCGCGCAACGCCTCATCGAGATGGCCAACGCCGCGGGCGGCCACGACAACGTCACCTGCGTCATCGTCGACTTCGACGGCGAGGGCCTGCCGCCCGCCGTCTCGGGTGAGAAGCCCACCTATCAGCCCTATCCGCTGCCGCCCGTCGAGGGCGCGGCCGAGCCCGGCGCGCGCCGCGAGCCCACGGTCAAGACGCGCACGCAGAAGCCCGGCGCCGACGTGAAGCGCGCGGCCGCGGGAGGCGCCTCCGAGCGCGAGCGAAAGGCCTCCGAGCCGCGCTCCCAGGGCCTCAAGAACCCCGTGGTCGCCTTCGTCGGCGCCCTCGTCGTCGTGCTGGTCGTCGCGCTCGTCTTCGGCGTCTTCTCCGATCGGGAGAGCCAGACCGTGCGCCGTGGCGATCCCGCGCCCGCGTCGCGCGAGCCCGTCGACGTGCACGTGACGAGCGACGTCGTGGGCGGCGAGCTCTACATCGACGGAAAGCACGCCGGCGAGCTCGAGCCCGATCAGATCACGATCCTCGAGCTCTCGCCCGGCGCGTATCGCTTCGAGGTCCGGGTCGACGGGACCATGGTGAAGAGCTCGCTCGTCACCATCCGCGGCGGACGCGCCGAGGAGAAGGTCGACCTCTCCATGCCGGTCGGCGTGGGACGCGACGAGGCCGACGAGGAGCTCGAGGAGCCCTCGCCCGAGGAAAAGCCCGAGCCCAACAAGCCCATCCCGGCCGAGCCGGGGCCGAGCAAACCCGTGCCGGTCGATCCCAAGCCGGCCCCCGAGCGGCCGATGCC
>JAAYBZ010000043.1 GCA_012744445.1 Myxococcales bacterium
TCACGCGAGAGCACCTGCGTCGACTTGGCCTGCGGGAGCATCTTGTGGAAGCGGTCCGTGTCGTTCATCGCGCGCCAGACCACGTCGGGCGGCGTGTCGAGGAGGAGGAAGCTGGTTCCGCCGATGAGCCGGAGGCGCCCCCGGGACTCGGTCTTCGGGCGCGCCACGAGCTCGCCCTGGGCGAGGATGCGCTTTTCTTCGGCGGTGAGCTCTGCGAGGTCACCGTCGGCGCGGGCCTCGCTCGGCGTCGCCGCAGGCGCGAGCCCCGCGATCAGGCAGAGCACGGCGAGAGCGAGAACGAACGGTCGCATCGTGAGCGACCTTAGCAGACGAACATCGGGGCGCCTAACGACGGGGCGATGCGACGACGGGCATCCCACCGGACGGCGCGAGCGTGATGTTCCGCCTCACCGTTCGGATGCGTCGAGACGCGGCGCGGAGCTCGAGCGCGTCGAGGAGGTTCGCGAGGATGATGCGCATCTCGTAGAGGGCGAAGTACATCCCGAGGCAGCGTCGCCCGCCGCCGCCGAAGGGGAGGTACTCGTAGGGGCTGTAGCGCCGCTCGAGGAAGCGCTCGGGCGCGAAGCGCTCGGGCTCCGGGTAGAGGCGGGGGTTCATGTGCGCGAGGACGATGGACGCGATGGCGAGGACGCCTGCGGGGAGGTCCACCCCGCCGATCCGCGCGGGGGCGGCGAGCGCGCGTCCGATGCCGGGGACCACCGGATGGAGGCGGAGGGCCTCGCGGCCGATCGCGTCGACGAAGGGGAGCTCGGCGTTCGCGGGGAGCACGCCGCCCGACCGCGCGTCGCGGATCTCGCGGTAGGCGCGCTCCTGGAGCGCGGGGTCGGCGGTGAGCTCGTGGATGGCCCACGCGAGCGCGGTGGCGGTGGTCTCGTGGCCGGCGACGACCAGCGTGATGATCTCGTCGCGGATCTCCTCGTCGGACATGGGCGTGCCGTCCTCGTGCTTGGCGTGCGCGAGCTTCGAGAGGACGTCGTGGCGACGGTCGCCCTCGCGCCGCGCGCGATCGATGAGGAGCCGGAGCTCGGCGTCGACCTCGGCGCGCGCGCGGACGTACTGGCTCCACGGGTACCAGGGGCCGAGATCGCGCTGGAGGAAGCCGATCACCATCCCCGGCTTGGTCGCCGCGTCGAGCGTGCGCGTGAGCGAGTCGCGGAGCCGATCGAGCTGGGCGCCCTCGGCGCCGAAGACCGTGCGGAGGATGACCTCGAGCGCGATGCGCTGCGAGAGCTCGTGGAAGGCGAAGGGGCGATCGCGCGGGACCTCGGCGACGGCCTTCTGCGTGATCGCCTGCATCGTCTCGCCGTAGTGGAGGAGCGCGTCGCCGCGGAAGGGAGGGGTGAGGAGGCGACGCTGGCTCCGGTGCCGCTCTCCGTCGAGGAGGATCACGCTGTACTTGCCGAGGAAGGGCTCGAGCACCGCGTTGGCCTCGCCCGCGCGGAAGACGTCCGGATCGCCCGTGACGAGGTCGCGGATGGCGTCGGGCTCGGAGTAGACGACGAGCGGCGGCGTGCCGGTCAGCCGCACGGTGAAGGGCGAGCCGTATCGCGCCTGGCACGCCGAGAAGAACTGCCGTGGCGTGACGACGAAGCGCGCGAGCTGCACGGCCGGAGGCAGGAGCGGGCCCGGCGGAAGCCGGCCGTACCGGTTGCGATCGACGAGCTGCTCCATGAGCTCCCGGGCGAGCGGGGAGGTGCCGAGGTCCATGCGCGCATCATATCCGGCTTCGCCTGCGGGCGGACGTAGGGGCTTGAACTCTCGGCCGCGGACGCGCAGAAGTGGGCGCCGATGGACTGGTTCGCGCGCGCTTTCCCGCTCTGGATCACGCTCGGCGCGGGGCTCGCGCTCCTGCATCCGCCGCTCTTCTCCTGGTTCGTCGAGGCCGGGCTCGTCTCGATCGGGCTGCAGATCGTGATGCTCGCGATGGGGCTCACGCTCGAGCTCGACGACTTCCGGCGCGTGACGAAGACGCCCTTCGACGTCGCGCTCGGCATGGGCCTGCAATTCACGCTCATGCCGCTCGGTGGCCTCGTCGCGGCCACGATCTTCGAGCTCTCGCCACCGCTCCGTGCTGGGCTCCTGCTCGTCTGCGCGTGCCCCGGGGGCACGGCCTCGAACGTGATCGCCTACCTCGCCAAGGCCGACGTCGCGCTCTCGGTGACGATGACGGCGTGTTCCACGCTGCTCGCCGCGTTGGCGACGCCCGCGCTCACGCTCCTCCTCGTCGGCGAGTCGGTTGAGGTGAGCGCGCGCTCGCTCTTCGTGGAGACGGCCACGCTCATCATCCTCCCGGTGGCCGCCGGGCTCGCCCTCCGCCATCTCTTCCCACGCATGAGCGCGGCGCTCGTGCGCGTCTCGCCCGCGGTCGCGGTGACGTTCGTCGTCTTGATCGTGTCGGGGATCCTCGCCGTGCGGCGCGACACCGTCTTCGGCGCGGGCCTCACGGTGATCTTCGCCGTCGTGGTCGCGCACGGCTTGGGCTTCTTCGTGGCCTTCGTCCTCGCCGGCCTCGTCCGCGGCTTCGGGGCTACGGCGCGCACGATCTCGATCGAGGTCGGCATGCAGAACTCGGGCCTGGGTGCCGTGCTCGCGACGCGGAGCTTCGCCGATCCGGCCGTCGCGGTCCCCCCGGCGATCTCGGCGGTGGTCCACTGCCTCTACGGCTCGGCGCTCGCCGCACATTGGTCGCGACGTCCTCCCCTCACCGAGACGGAACGGGCGACGGCCGAAGTCTGATAGCATCCCCGGCCATGCTTCGTCGCACGGCCTTCTTCATCGCCCTCGGATTCCTGATCGCCTGCGGAGACGATCCGGCTCCTCCCAAAGGAGAGGAGTGCATCGGCGAGCTACCGTTCGAGACCGGCTCCGACGGCGTGAGCGATCCGCTCTCCGTGCCTTCGGGGCAAGCTCGCGCGGGGCGCGCGCGTCCGGGCGATCTCCCGCCGCACGAATCGGGGCTCCTCACGTGGAAGGCGGGCGACTTCATCCTCGCGAACGAAAAGATCGCGCTCGTCATCGAGGACGCGGGGGAGTCCGATCTCTACGACCCGTGGGGCGGACGCCCCGTGGGCATGGGCCGCGTCGAGGACGGCCGCCTCGTGAGTCCGGCCGACTTCGGCGAGATGTTCATCCTCGCCGGGCGTTACACGGTGATGACCGAGAGCGTGACCGTCCTCGCCGACGGAACCGACGGCGGCCCCGCCATCGTGCGCGCCGAAGGCCCGATGCGCCCGCTCCCCTTCTTCGACAGCATCACGCGCTACGTCTTCGGAACGCGCTTCGACCAAACGCGCGCCGCCATCGACTACGTGCTCGAGCCCGGCGCCGAGCACGTCGACATCTTCCTGCGCATCCGGAACCGTGGCGAGGGAGCGCTCCGTACGGGCCAACAGATGCTCGGGTACATGTACCTCTACCGGATGCGCATGTGGACGCCGTCGGGGAACGGGTTCGACACGGCGGAGGGCAAGTACGATTGGGCTGGGTTCATCGGCGACGAGGGGGTGAGCTATGCCCTCGTCACGCCCGGCCGTACCCTCACCAGCGGCGTCTTCGCGTCGGGCTTCGGCTCCTCGTTCGGTGAGTTCCCGCCCGTGCCGGGGCGCTGCGAGGGCGAGCTCGACTTCCACCACGCGCGGCTCGTGATCAGCGACGGCGAGGGCCTCGACGCGGTGGTCCGGACGGTCGCGCGCGTGCGCGGGGAGACGCTCCGGGCGGTCTCGGGGCGCGTCGTGGGCACCGATGGGAAGCCCGTCGCAGGCGCGGTGGTCCACGCGGACCGGGCAGGCGAGGCCTTCCACCTCACGCAAGCGAGGACCGGCGCCGATGGGCGCTTCGAGCTGCACGTGCCCGAGGACGACGCCGTCGACCTCTGGGTCGTCCGCCGCGGCGACAGGCTGAGCGGTCCCTTCACGTTCGATGCGGACGAGCCCGACGTCGGCGACCTCGTCGCGTCGTCGGGCGGCTTCGTGGTGGTGCAGCCCGCGGCGGAGCTCGGCGGAGGGGAGATCCCGGTCCGCGTCCAGCTCTACCCGGTGGGAGGGAGCGCGGAGGTGATGCCGGGACGCTTCGGCGCGCGCCTCCCGGAGAACGGGCGGATCGACGCGGCCTTCCTCATGCCTGGCGAGCTGGGGATCTTCCGCGTGCCCACGGGGAAGGTCCGCGTGCTCGTGAGCCGCGGCTTCGAGTACGACGTCGTCGAGGAGGTGATCGACGTGGCCGAGGACAATTGCGATCCCGAGGAAGACCTCGCGGCGTGTCCCACCGTGAGCCCCGTCCTCGAGCGCGTCGTCGAGACGCCGGGCGTGATGTGCGGCGACTTCCACATCCACACGATCCGCTCGAACGACTCGGCCGACGACGCCGAGGAGAAGCTCCGCTCGGCGGTCGCCGACGGCCTCGAGATCCCGGGGCGCTCCGAGCACGAGTACGTCGAGGATTGGGACGACATCCTCTTCTCGCTCGGCCTCGAGCGCTTCGCCTACGGGCTCACCTCGCTCGAGCTGACGACCTTCGAGTCGTACGGGCATTTCGGCGTGCTGCCGATCGACGCGGATCCCGACGCCGTGAACGGTGGCTACATCCCGTGGCAGCGGTGGCCCACGCCGGCCAACCCCGACGTGCCCGTCGAGCCGCTCACGCCGACCGAGCTCTTCGACGGAGCGTTCGCGCGCCCCGAGGATCCCATCCTCATCATCAACCACCCGCGCGGCAGCAAGAACTACTTCGAGGTGGCGGGGCTCGATCCGATGACCGGCCTCGCGTCCAACCCTGCGATGTGGGACGAGCGCTTCGACGCCATCGAGGTCTTCAACTCCAAGGCGTTCAGCCGCACCTCCCGCGACGTGGAAGACTGGTTCGCGCTCCTGAACCGTGGGCTCCGCGTGCCGGCCACCGGCGCGTCCGATTCGCACGGCATCCGCACGAGCCCCGTCGGTTATACCCGCACCTGCCTCGAGCTCGGCACGGACGAGCCGCCGGCCGATCCCGCCTCGCGTCGCGCGCTCGCCGACGCCGTCCGCGACGCGATCCGCGACGGACGTTCCACGGTGAGCGGCGGTCACTACCTCGAGGTCGGCATCGAGGATCCGAATACGCCGGGCGTCTTCGTGGGGCCGGGCGGCGTGATCCGCGGGCCCTTCCCCGACTGCACCGACGGGGTGGGGAAGTGCGCGACGATCCAGCTCCGCCTCCAGGTGGCGAGCTGGATCGACGTCGACCGCCTCGAGGTCTTCGTCGACGGGGAGAGCGTCTTCTCCACGCCCATCGGCGGCGTGATCCCCGACGCCGGGCCGGCCGACCGCTTCATCGACACCTTCGAGATCCCGGTCACCGAGAGCTCGCGCTTCGTCGTCGTGGCGACCGAGGCCGACGAGCCCCTCCGCATCTACTCGGGGCGGCGTCCCTTCGTGGTGTCCAACCCCATCTACCTCGAGCCCTGAGACCGCCTAGTTCGAGTGATACGGCTATCGGTGAACGATCCTTCATTTTGATAACCGTATCGGTGGTTTTCCTGTAGAACCATGCGTCATCGAGGCCTCGCCGTGAGGTCGTGACTCGGAGTCAAAGCCATGGATTTTCGCCTCACCGACGAACAGAAGATGATCGAAGAGACCGCCATCCGCTTCGGCAAGAAGTGGGGGCCGAAGATGGAAGAGATCCAGAAGCGGACGCTCACCGAAGGCGTCTTCCCTCAGGAATTCTGGGACGATTTCGCGGCCTGTGGCTTCGCGGGGGCGCTCATCCCCGAGCAGTACGGCGGCTCGAACATGGGCATGACGGCGCTCGCGATCGCCATGTACACCATGGCGTCGTACGGCGCGGGCAGCGCGCTCATCATGCTCACGATGATGGACGGGCTCTGCATCCTCCGCGCGGGCCCCGAGGAGGCGCGCCAGCGCTACCTCCCCGACATCGCGGCGGGCAAGCTCAAGATGGCCTTCGCCATCACCGAGCCGGACGCGGGCTCCAACAGCTTCCGCATGGCGACCACGGCGATCCGCCAGGGTGACAAGATCATCCTCAACGGCCAGAAGACCTTCATCACCGGCGTCGACGTGGCCGACAAGGTCCTCGTGATCGCGCGCTCGATGCCCTACGAGGAGGTCAAGGCCAAGGGGCTGCCCAAGATCGCCGGCTTCAACGTCGTCATCGTCGATCCCAAGGCCGAGGGCTTCAGCAAGACCGAGCTCAACACCGAGGGCATCGAGGGCCTCAAGCAGTGGACGCTCCACTTCGACAACGTCGAGGTCGAGCAGCTCGTCGGCATGGAGCACCAGGGCGTGATGCCGATGTTCGACGTGCTCAACGCCGAGCGCACGCTCGCCACGGCGCAGGCGCTCGGCATGGCGGAGCACCTCCTCCAGCGCGCCTGCGACTACGCGCGTGAGCGCAAAGTCTTCGGCGACCGTCCGATCGGCGCGTACCAGGCCATCCAGCATCCGCTCGCGGAGATCAAGGCCGAGCTCGAGGCCGTGAAGCTCCTCTTCTACAAGTCGGCGACGATGTTCGACCAGGGCGCGAGCCCCACGGAGATCGGTCCGATCTCGACCATGGCCAAGTACCTCGCCGGCGAGCTCGCCATCCGCGCCGCGGACCGCGCGCTCCAGACCTACGGCGGCAACGGCTTCGATCGCGACTACGGCCTCATCCAGGCCTACACCAACGCGCGGCTCGTCCGCACGGCGCCCATCTCCA
>JAAYBZ010000044.1 GCA_012744445.1 Myxococcales bacterium
GCGCGTGAGGCGAGCCGCGTGTTGCAAGGGCTTTCGAGCGCCGAGCGCGTGGCGCTCCTCCACCGCATGGCCGACGCCCTCGTCGCGGCGGCGGGACCGATCCTCGCGGCCAACGCCGCCGATCTCGCCGACGCCCGCGCGGCCGAGGCGCGAGGGGAGATGAGCGCCGCGCTCGTCGCGAGGCTCGTCCTCGACGAGAAGAAGCTCGAGAAGCTCGCCGACGGAATCCGCGCCGTGGCGGCGCAGGAGGAGCCGCTCGGGCGCGTGCTCTCCGAGACCGAGCTCGCGCCCGGCCTCGTCCTCCGCAAGGAGACGGCGCCGCTCGGCGTGATCCTCGTGATCTTCGAGTCGCGGCCCGACGCCGTGCCGCAGATCGCCTCGCTCGCCGTGCGGAGCGGCAACGGCCTCCTCCTCAAGGGCGGCAAGGAGGCCGCGCGGACGGTGCGCGCGATCTGGGAGGCCCTCACGCGCGCCCTCGAGCCCGAGGTGCCGGCCTCGCTCATCGGCCTCGTCGAATCCCGCGAGGAAGTCTCGTCGCTCCTCGCGCACGCCGATCTCATCGATCTCGTCATCCCGCGCGGCTCCAACGCGCTCGTGCGGAGCATCCAGGAGAACACGCGCATCCCCGTGCTCGGCCACGCCGACGGCATCTGCCACGTCTACGTCGACGAGGCGGCCGATCCCGACAAGGCGCGCGCCATCGTGATCGACGCGAAGACCGACTACCCGGCCGCGTGCAACGCCATGGAGACGCTCCTCGTCCACCGCGCGCTCGTCGACGACGGCCGCGCCGAGGCGCTCCTCGACGCCCTCCGCGGCGCGGGCGTTGCGCTCTTCGGAGGCCCGCGCGCCGCCGCGCGTCTCGGGCTCGAGGAGGCCGCCTCGTTCCACCACGAGTACGGCGACCTCGCCGCCACGGTGGAGATCGTCGACGGCGTCGACGAGGCCATCGACCACATCCACCGCCACGGCAGCGCGCACACGGACGCGATCGTCACCGAGTCGGCCGAGGCCGCGCGCCGCTTCCTCGCGAGCGTCGACTCGGCGTGCGTCTTCCACAACGCGAGCACGCGCTTCGCCGACGGCTACCGCTTCGGCCTCGGGGCCGAGGTGGGCATCAGCACCTCGCGCATCCACGCGCGCGGGCCGGTGGGCGTCGAGGGGCTCGTCACCACGCGCTTCAAGCTCGAGGGGCAGGGCGATACGGTGCGGCCCTTCACCGAGGGGAGCCGCTCGTTCACGCACAAGCGGCTCCGTTGAGCCACGAAGAGGGGGGCGCGATGAGCCGCGAGAAGAACTTCTGGGGGTGGGGCTGGGCCGATCGCTTCCCCGCGCGTGAGGCCCGGCGCGGGCTCGGCGGGCAGCTCTCCGCGCTGCTCGGCTTCTCGGCCCCGTCGCTCGACGACCCGCCCACGATCGACGCCATCGCGCTGCGCCCTTCGCGCGTGAAGGCCCCCGATTCGCTCGCAGCGATCGTCGACGGAAGCCACGAGGCCCGCGTCCGACACAGCTACGGCAAGGCCTACCGCGACATCCAACGCGGCTTCCGCGGCGTCTACGAGAACCCGCCGGATCTCGTCGCGCGACCGCGCACCGAAGAAGACGTGGTGCGCGTCCTCGACTGGGCGAGCGACGAGGGCGTCGCCGTCGTCCCCTTCGGCGGCGGGACGAGCGTCGTCGGCGGCGTCGAGCCGGACGCCGCGAGCGAGCGCGTGGTGACGCTCTCGCTCGAGCACCTCTCGCGCGTGGTCGAGATCGACGAGACCTCGCTCGCGGCGCGCGTGCAGGCCGGCGTGCTCGGGCCGGATCTCGAGCGTCAGCTCGGGGCGCGCGGGCTCACGCTCCGGCACTTCCCGCAGAGCTTCGAGTTCTCCTCGCTCGGCGGCTGGATCGCCACCCGCGCGGGCGGTCACTTCGCCACGCTCTACACGCACATCGACGACCTCGTGGAGTCCACGCGGACCGTCACGCCCCGCGGCGTGCTCGAGACGCGGCGCCTCCCGGGCTCCGGCGCAGGTCCCAGCCCCGATCGCCTGATCCTCGGCTCGGAGGGCACGCTCGGCGTCATCACCGAGGCGTGGATGCGCGTCCGCCCGCGGCCGACCTTCCGCGCCACCGCCACGATCCACTTCGACGACTACGGCCGCGCCGTCGAGGCCGTGCGACGGCTCTCGCAATCGGGGCTGTACCCGACGAACTGCCGGCTCCTCGATCGCCGCGAGGCGGGGCTGAACTTCGTCGCGCAGGGCAAGGAGGTGCTCATCGTCGCCTTCGAGTCGGCGGATCATCCGCTCGAGGCCAAGATGAAGCGCGCGATCGAGCTCGTCTCGGACGCGGGCGGCGTGCTCGCTGGCGCGCCCGTCTTCCGCGAGGGCGACGAGCGTAGCGGCACCGAAGGCGGCGCCGGCACCTGGCGGAGCGCCTTCGTCGACGCGCCCTATCTCATGAACGTGCTCGTGAGCCTCGGCGTGATCGTCGACACCTTCGAGACCGCCGTCCCCTGGGACCGCTTCGAAGCCCTGCACACGGCCGTGACCTCCAACGTGCGCGACGCGATGAAGCGCGAGTGCGGCGCGGGGACGATCTCCTGCCGCTTCACGCACGTCTATCCGGACGGCCCCGCGCCCTACTACACCTTCATCGCGCCCGGCTCGCCCGGGAAGGAGCTCGAGCAGTGGGCGGCCATCAAGGCGGCCGCGTCCGAGGCGCTCCTCGCGAACGGGGCGACGATCACGCACCACCACGCCGTGGGCCGCATGCACAAGCCGTGGTACGAGCGGCAGGCGCCCGCGCTCTTCCAGGACGCGCTCCGGGCGGCCAAGCGCACGCTGGACCCCGTGGGGATCCTCAACCCCGGCGTCTTGATCTGAGCCCGCTCAGAAGCGGATGGCGTGCCGCGCGGGCTCGGGGAGCTCGAGGCCGAGGGCGACCATCGGCATGCCGTCGCGCACGCGGTAGTGCTCGTAGTGGCCGAGGACGCGGCGCACGTAGCGGTGCGTCTCGGTGAAGGGGATGCGCTCGAGGAGCGCGTCGAGCGGGAGCGTCTTGGCGTGCGCGTCGATCCAGGCGCTCACGTTGTGGGGTCCGCCGTTGTAGCTGGCGATGGCGAGCGGGACGTGGCCGTCGAAGCGCGCGATGAGCTGCGCGAGGTACCACGCCGCGAAGTCGATGTTCACCTCGGGATCGAGCAGGTCGGCCGGCGTGAAGTCCTCGATGCCTCGCGCCTGGGCGATGAGGCGCCCGGTGCGCGGCATGATCTGCGTGAGCCCGATGGCGCCCGCGTGCGAGACGATGCGTCGCTGGTAGACGCTCTCGACGCGCATCACGGCGAAGAGGAGGTTGGGATCGATGCCGTGGCGCTCGGCCGCCGCGAGGATCTCCTTCTCGTAGGCTCGAGGGCGATCGTCGGGGTGGTAGCGGTCGCTGATGCCGATGGCCGTGCCCCAGTCGCCGATGGCCGCCGCCACGTCGGCGATGATCTCGCGCGAGAGGTCGTCGAGCTCACGGCGGGCGCGGTGCTCGGCCGCGAAGGGCGGGGCGTAGCGGCGATGCGCGCCCTCGGCCACGCTCACGAGGCCCGCGCGACGCAAGGGCCGGCGGATGGCGGCGCGGTAGGCCACGTAGGCCTCGTAGAGCTCGAGCTGTGCGCCGTCGACGTCGCCGAGCCGGAGGAGCGCCTCGGCGCGCGGGAGCTGCGGGTAGGCCTCGCCGTGGAGGCTCACGACGCCGCGGAGCTTGTCGGCGATCTCCTCGAGGGAAGCCTCGGCGGCCGGGGACGCGGAGACCTCGCGGTTGAGCGCGACCTCGGCGAAGGGCGGGTAGGTGAGGTTGGGCTTCTTGGCCGGCGCGCGGGGCGGAAGGATCGGCGCGCTGCTCGCGACGCGCACGCTCTCGGAGGCCGTGCCGCGGAGATCGTCGATGCGCTGACGCGCCCAGAGCGCGTAGTAGTCGTCCGGCCGCTCCTCGGTGACCTCGAGGTAGAGCGCGCGGGCCGCCTCGAGCTCGCCCATGCGCTCGAGCGCGCGGGCGCGGTGGTAACGGGCGCCGCGTCCGAGCGCGTCGCGACGCGCGGCGAGCGGGCGGAGGAGCTTCTCGACCTTGGCGTCGAGATCCGAGCCGGCGGCGACCATCGCGAGGTCGAAGATCACCTCGGGCGGGAGCGGGCGCCCCATGGCGGCGTCGAGCGCCGCCTCGACGAAGCGGTGCGCACCAAATCGGCTCGCGGTCTGCGCGTACTGCAGGAGGCCGGGGCCGCCGAGCCTCTTGAGCGGCACGCCGCGGCGGATGTTCACGAGGATCCGCTGGATCTCGGCCTCGGTGGGCTCGCGCGTGACGGGTGGCGGCGCGCCGGCGGCGAGCGCCTGGTGGTACGCCATGGCGGCGAAGTCCCCCTCGTTGCGCGCGACGCGCGCGGCGAGCTCGTGCATGCGGCGCTGCTCGACCGGGCTCTTGGGCGGCGAGGCGAGGAGCTGCTCGACGGCCTCCTTGCCCTTGTCGGGCGAGCCCAGGCGGACGAGGCGCGAGGCGCGATCGACGCGCTCGGCTTCGGTGAGCGGCGGGACACGCACGCCGCGGGAGGCGAGGGCGGCGAGGTGTTCGCGGCTCCTCCGCGCTTCGGCGGTCCACGGCCAGGTGAGGTCGACCGAGCGGTGGAGGTCGACGGCCTTTGCGACGGTGTCCTCGCCGTGCTCGAGCTGCGTGGCGAGGAGGTGGAGGATCTCGGCCGTCTGCGGGAGCTCGGGGTAGTCCTGGACGAGGCGCTCGACCTTGGGGAGGGCGGCGCGCGGATCGAGGATCACCTCGGCGCGCGCGAGGCCGACCCGCGCCTCGACGACGATGTCGGGGGTGGGCGAGGCGGCGGCGACCTCGAAGCTCGCGTAGGCGAGCGGCACGTCGCCGGCCGCCATGGCGGCGCGACCGCGGTAGAGCGCGACGA
>JAAYBZ010000228.1 GCA_012744445.1 Myxococcales bacterium
GAGGCGGTGCGCCGCACGCTCGAGCGCATCGCGAGCGGCGCGCACCCGCGCTCGGTGCTGATCTTCGACTTCATGAGCAAGCGCTTCGTCGAAGGGCGCTCCAAGTCGCCGAGCGACGACCGCACGCGGAAGACCCTCGCGAGCGTGGGCGAGCCGCTTCGGACGGGCATCGACGAGCCCGTCCGCCTCGCCTACGAGTGCGGCTTCCGGTGGGCGCGCGTCGAGGACTTCAACGCGATCGCGCTTCGCCTCACGCGCCTCTACGACCGCGCGTGGATGTTCCGCTTCCAGGGCATCGCCGAGGTCGCGGTCGACGGACCGGACCCCGACGAGCCCTGAGGCTCAGCCCTCTCGCGTGAGCTTCTCGGTGAGGAGCTGCGTGAGCGTCTGCGCGAGCTTGGCCGGCTCCTCGACGGGGCTCCCCTCGGCGAGGAGCGCCTGGGCGTAGAGGAGCTCGATGGTCTCGTCGACCGTGGGGTCGTCCGCGTCGACCCGCTTCTCGAGCGCGAGGATCAGCGGATGGCTCGGGTTGAGCTCGAGGATCCGCTTGGGCTCGGGGAGGTCGCCCTGCTGCGCGCGGAAGATGCGCTCGAGATAGGGCGGGAGCCCCGAGGGCGGGAGGACGAGGCAGGCCGCCGAGTCGACGAGGCGCTTGGACCACCGCACCTCGCTCACCTTGCTCTCGAGGACCTTCTTGATGCGCCCCTCGAGGCCCTCGAGCGCGGGCTTCTCGGCGTCCCCCTCCTCCTCGAGGTCGAGCTCGGCCTCCATCGCGCTCACGAGCTCCTTCCCCTCGAACTCGTCGAGCCCGTCCATGGCGAAGGCGTCGACGGGGTCGGTGAGCAGGAGGACCTCGTAGCCCTTCTTCTTGAGCGCCTCGAGGTGCGGGCTGTTCTCGACGAGCGCGCGGTTGGCCCCGAGGACGTAGTAGATGGCCTCCTGCCCCTCCTTCATCCGCGAGACGTAGTCCGCGAGCGAGGTGAGACCTTCGACCGCCGTCGACTCGAAGCGGCAGAGCTTGGCGAGGCGCGCGCGGTGCTCGGGCGCGAAGTGGAGGCCCTCCTTGAGCACGGCGCCGTAGGCGCGCCAGAAGGTGGTGTAGTCGTCGGTCGAGGCGAGCTCTTCGATCATGTCGAGGCTGCGCCTCACCACCTGCTGCGAGATCGTGCGGACCACCTTGGAGTCCTGGAGCATCTCGCGGCTCACGTTGAGCGGGAGATCCTCGCTGTCGACGACGCCGCGCACGAAGCGGAGCCACCGCGGAAGGAGCGCCTCGCACTCGTCCATGATGAAGACGCGCTTCACGTGGAGCCGGATGCCGTGCTTGGTCTCGGCCGTGAAGAGATCGAAGGGCGGCCGCCGCGGGATGAAGAGGAGGCCCGAGAACATCAGCGTGCCCTCGACCTGGAAGTGACGGTACGCGAGCGGCGCCTCGAAGTCGTGCGTGAGGTGCTTGTAGAACTCGTCGATCTGCTCCTTGGTGACCTCCTTGGGGTTCCGCGTCCAGAGCGCGTTCCCGTCGTTGATCCGCTCGTAGCGCCGCTTCCCGTCGTTCTCGACGGCGAGCTCGATGGGGTGCTGGACGTAGTCGGAGTGCTTCCGCACGAGCGCCCGGAGGCGCCAGGGATCCAGGTACTCCTTGGCGTCCTCCTTGAGGTGGAGGATCACGTCGGTGCCCACGTCGGCGCGCTCGGCGGGCTCGAGCTCGTAGCCCTCGCGTCCGTCGGAGCGGAAGCGCGTGGCCTCGGCGCCCCCGACGGGCCGGGAGACGACCTCTACGCGGTCGGCCACGAGGAAGGCGGAGTAGAAGCCCACGCCGAACTGGCCGATGAGGCTGACGTCGCCGCGCTTGGCCTCCTCGAGCGCCCGGATGAACTCCTTGGACCCCGAGTGCGCGACGGTGCCGAGGTTCTTCATGAGCTCCTCGCGGCTCATCCCGATCCCGTCGTCGGAGATCGTCAGCGTCCCGGCCTCGCGATCGGGGGTGATGCGGATGGTCGGCGTGATCTCGCCGAGGGCGCTCGGGTCCTCGATGGCCTTGAAGCGCCGCTTGTCGATGGCGTCGGAGGCGTTCGAGACGAGCTCGCGGAGGAAGATCTCGGGGTTCGAGTAGAGCGACTCGATGACGAGGCGGAGGACCTCGGTGACGGCCGCCTGGAAGGAATGGGAGGTCTTCTCGGACATGGCCGGGGGAAACTGATCACGCCCCCGACCGAGTCAAGGCCCCCGCCCGCCGCCTCCTCACCGGCGGGCGGGGGGCGCCGCTCAGCTCGCGTGCGCGACCGCGTACTCCTCGGCGGCCTGTTTCACGTACCACTCCGGATAGAACTGCTTGCACCACCGACGGAACTCGCCGATGGGGCCGTCCCCGTCGCAGAGCATCGGCCGCTCGAAGTAGGTCTTGTTCTCCCAGACGGGCTTGTCCTCCTCGAGCTGGCGGGCGATCTCGGCCGTGAAGGCCTTCCCGATGCCGCGCGCGACGTCCGCGCCGGCCCCCTTGTGCACGGCGAAGGAGAAGCGCACGTCGACGTATTCGTCGTCGATGGGCGTGACCGACGCGATGACCGTCGTCCGCACGAGCCCGCTGAAGCGGCTCGTGGAGAAGCCGAAGCCGTGGCACTCGACCGAGAGGATGCCCTCGACGTCGCCCATCGGGGTCTCCATCACCGTCTTGGTCTCCATGCGCAGCGTCGGATAGGACGCCTCCACGAGGTGCGGCTGCGGCACGATCTTCATGCCGTGGACGTACTTGAAGTGCGCGATGTCGACGACGTTCTCGGCCATCTCCTGGTTGTGCGTGCGGAGCTGCCAGCGACGACGGAGATAGGGCGTCCACTCCTCCGAGTCGTACTCGGGGATCTTCGGGATCTCCCAGGCGGGCGGCTCGCCGTCGACGTCGAACCACGCCATCACGAGGCCGTTGATCTCACGGATGGGGTGGGCCTTCATCTCGGCCTTGGCGGGGATCCGCTTGGCGTAGGGCACGGCGGTGCACTTGCCGCTCGCGCCGAATTCCCACGCGTGGAAGGGGCAGCGGATCGAGTCGCCCACGACCTTGCCCCCGTAGCCGAGGTGCGCGCCGAGGTGCGGGCAGAACGCGTCGAGCATCGCGAGCTCGCCGCTCTCGTTACGGAAGAGGACGAAGTCCTTTCCGAAGTACTTGAGCGGCATGACCTGCCCCGGCTCGATCTCGTCGACGTAGGCCACCTGGAACCACCCGCGCGGATAGCGCGGGAAGGGGAACCTCGGTTTCTTCCTGATCTCGTTCATCGCCAACTCCATGCGTTTCGAGGGAACGCGCCGCTCATCGAACGTGGAGGTTCACGTTCGAGCTGGGCGGCCGATGACCCCAGAGGCTGATTCGGTCGTAGGTGACGGGGACCCAGGTAGCGTCGTCGACCTCGACGCCGCCGTAGCCGCACTCGAACTGGAAGCCGCTCGGCGTCTTCGCGTAGAAGCCGAGCATGCGGTCGTTCGGGTGACGGCCGAGGGTGCGGGTGACGCGCACGCCTCGGTCGAAGCAGCGGTCGTAGATGCGTCCGAGGTCGTCGAGCGCGCGCGTCTGCACCATGAAGTGATCGATGCGCTTGGGGAGCCCCTGCCCGAGCGCCACCGTGTGATGCCGCGGGTTCACGTGGAGGAAGGTCACGTCGACCTGGAAGCCCCCGCGGAGCTCGCACTGGATGCGGTCGGTGAGGCGAAAGCCGAGCACCTCTTCGAAGAACGCCCGGCTCGCCTCGAGATCCTCCGCGCGGAGCGC
>JAAYBZ010000045.1 GCA_012744445.1 Myxococcales bacterium
GCCTTCACCACCACGCGCTTGCGCCGCTCGATTCCGTCGATCCCCGCGCCCACCCAATGCTCGCCCTCGGGGAGGCGCAGGACGCGCGGCGCGCGGCCTTGCGGGACGCCGTCGACCCAGACGTAGCCCCAGGGGATCACCACCACCCGTACCGTGCCGTGGCGAGTGGCGGCCTCCACCGGGGGCGCGTCCCCCTCCGTCACCTCCGGCGCCTCGACGCCCTCGGGCTCCGTCGAGGACGTCACGGGCTCGGCGGCGGGCGCGAGGGCGGTCTCCGAGACCTGCGCGATGGTGGGCTCGGCCGCCGGCACGGTCACGAGCGCGGGGTCGGGCGCCGCCGCCCCGACCCCCTCGGCCGGCTGCGCCGCCTCGGCCTCGATCGCCTGGATGGCGCGGGCGGCCCCGCCCAGCGGCGACGGCGCCGAGGGCGAGCGGAGCCACCCGAGGGTCGCGCCGCTCGCGACGACCGAGGTCGCGAGGATCGCCGCGGCGAGGGCAGCGAAGCGCCACCGCGATCGCCTGGCGGCCGCGAGCGCCACCGGCCGCGTCGTCGGGATCGACGCCTCGTCTCGGGCGGGCAGCGCCGCGCGCGTGATCGGCTCGCGCGGGACGAAGGGGAGCGGCGTGTACGTGCGGAGCGTGGGCTTGATGGCCGCCGCGCGCGCGCCGAGGCGGAGCCGCGCCACGGGCTCCTCCACGAGGCCGCCGAACGCCTGGAGCGCGTCGCCCGCCGAGCGTGGTCGCTCCTCCGGATCGAAGGCGAGGAGCGCCTCGACGAGCCCGAGGAGCACGTCGGGTCCCTCGGCGAGCGATCGCACGGACGGCCGCTCGTTGGCGAGGACCTTGGTCATGATCTCGACGTCGTGCGAGCCGTCGAAGGGGCGCCGCCCCGTGAGCGCCTCGAAGAGCACCACGCCGAGCGAGAAGAGATCCGTGCGGGCCGTGGCGCGCTCGCCGCGCATCTGCTCCGGCGCCATGTAGGGGATCTTTCCCTTGAGCCCCGTGGAGACGGCGGTGTGGGCGCCCTCGAGCTCCTTGGCGATGCCGAAGTCGGTGAGCCGCGCCTCGCCGTCGACCGAGACGAGGACGTTGGACGAGGAGACGTCGCGGTGCACCACTCCGTCGAAGCCGGCGCGCGGCGTGTGCGCGTGCTCGAGGGCCCGGAGGAGGTCGATCGCGAGCACCTGCACCTCGTCGGCGGGGAGCCTCCCTCCCACGTGCGCGAGCAGCGTGCGCAGGTCGACGCCGTTGACCAGCTCGAGGACCATGCACTCCGAGCCCTCGTCGCTGAAGTGGTCGAGGACGCGGACGATCTTGGTGTGGTCGAGCGTCTCGAGGACCCGGGCCTCGCGGTGGAAGGCTTCGCGGATCGCCTCGTCCTCGGCGTGGGCCGGGAGGAGCCGCTTGATGCAGACGCGGCTCGGCCTCCGCCCTTCACACAGCGGCTCGGCCTCGAACGCCTCGGCCATTCCACCCACACCGAGGCGACGAAGGAGCCGGTATCCCCCGATGATCACCTCCACCGCGGCCATGCCGAAGCGTATGCAACAGCACACAACCGTCAAACGTCGGGGTGATTTCCCAGGATTTTCAGGGGCTTCTCGATCGCCCAGGGCGGCGCGCGGCGTCCCGCCCCGCGAGCTCCACGCCACGTCGAAGGGCCTCGCGTCGGCCTTCGCCTTCCCTCTCGAACGTTTGTCCAAACACCCCCGGGCGTGACAGGCTGGGCCGGATGAGCCTCGAGGCCCCTGGCGGGATCCTCCGCCGCGTGATCCGCCTCTCGCTCCCCGTCGTCGCGCTCAACATCCTCGGCGTGCTCACGCTCTTCGTGGACACGCTCTTCGTGAGCCGGCTCGAGGAGAGCGAGAGCGCCCTCATCGCCCTGAGCTTCGCAGGGCAGATCGTCTTCCTCGCGCAGGTACCCATGCTCGGGCTGAGCATCGGGAGCGCCGTGATGGTCTCGCGGGCCTTCGGCGGCGGCGAGCGGCGCCGCGTCGCCGAGCTCTCGCGCCAATCGCTGCAGGCCACGGTGCTCGTCGGCCTCGCGATGGCCGCCCTCGGACCGCCGCTCCTCCCGCCCATCCTCCGGGCGATCGGCGCCGAAGGTGAGGTCTTCGATCTCGCCCTCGCCTACCTCACGCCGCTCGTCCTCGGCATCGCGCTCTACTTCGTCCAGCTCCTCTCCTTCGCGCTCTTCCGCTCGACGGGGAACACGCGGATCCCGTTCTACGTGGGGCTCCTCGTGAACGCGCTGAACGTCTTCCTCGACTGGGTGCTCATCTTCGGCGAGCTCGGCGCGCCCAAGCTCGGGGTGGCCGGCGCGGCCTACGGCACGCTCCTCAGCCAGGCGGTGGGCGTCACGCTCACGCTGCTGCTCTTCTCGCGCGGCGCGCTCGGCGGCGTCCCGGTGGACCTCCGACCGACGGCGATGGACCGCGAGGTCACGCGCGACCTCTTCCGCTTCGGAGCCCCCGCGTCGCTCGACCTCTTCCTCGTCAACTTCTCGTTCCTCCTCATGATGTTCTTCCTCGCGGAGGTCGACCCGCGCGCCGTCGCGGCCCACGGCATCGGGCAGCGCGTGCAAGGGCTCGCCTTCGTCCCGGGCCTCGGCATCTCGCAGGCGGTGGGCGCGCTGGTCGGCAACGCCCTCGGCGCGAACGACGCCTCCGAGGCGAGGGCGGTCACGCGGGCCGGCGTGATGCTCTCTTCCGCCACGATGGGGGTCATCGGCCTCGCGCTCACGCTCTCGCGCGGCTTCTTGTGCGACGCCTTCGAGCTCGCGCCGGGCAGCGTCCTCCGCGACTACGCGCTCACGTGGATCGTCATCCTCGGCAGCTCGCTCCCCATCGTCGGCCTCAACCTCGGCCTCGTGGGCGCGCTCCGCGGGGCCGGCGCCACCATCGCGAGCTTCACCATCAACGTCGTCTCCACCTTCGCGATCCAGGTCCCGCTCCAATGGCTCCTCGCCTTCCCGCTGGGCTTCGGCGCGTTCGGTGTGTGGATCGCCTTCCCCATCGCCTACGTCTTCCGCGTCGCCTTCGCGGCGTTCGTCTACAAGCGAGGACGCTGGGCCCGCGTCGGGCTCGCCGTCTGAGCCCGCGGGGCGTAAGAATCCGTCCGTGAACGAAGCCGACCGAGCGCTCGAGGCCGAGGCCCGGCGGGTCTACGCCCGCTACGTGGTGGAGTTCGTCGAGGCGTTCAACATCTGCCCCTGGGCCGCCCGCGCGCGTCAGGAGGGGCGGACCCGCGTGGAGGTCGTCTGCCGCGCAGAGCCCGATCCTCGGCACGCCCTCGACGCCGTGGCCTCGCTCTCGGCCGATCCCGAGGTCGAGGTGGGCCTCGTGCTCTTCCCGCGCCTCGCGCTCCCGCGCGCCGCCTTCGAGCGCTTCGTGGGCGAGCTCCGCGAGCTCGACGCCGCGCGCTACGGCATCGCGGGCCCCGTGATGGCGATGGCCGCCTTCCACCCCGACGCCGAGCCGCGCACCGAGAACCCCTACCAGCTGGTGCCCTTCATCCGCCGGAGCCCCGATCCCACGGTCCAGCTCGTGCGGCGCAGCGTGCTCGACGCCGTCCGCAAGAAGGGGGACCACGGCACGGCGTGGATCGACCCGGCCACGCTCGACCTCGCGGCGCTCCTCGCCACCAAACCCAAGCCGCCGCTCCACGAGCGCGTGGCCCAGGCCAACCTCGAGACGCTCACGACGCACGGCCTCGACGCCATCGAGGCGCTCTTCCAGGACATCCGCCGCGATCGCGACGAGAGCTACCGCGCGCTCGAAGCCCGCTTCAGCGGAGCGCGCCGTGCCGGCGACGCGTCCTGAGCACGGCCCACGCGAAGCCCACGAGGAGGCCCACGCCGAGGCGAGGGAGGCCTGACCCGCCTCCGGGCCCTGCGACGCCGATGAGGAACCAGGCGACCATCCAGAACGCCACGTCGCCCCGTAGCCGGATGACGAGCGTGGAGTCGAGGCGCCCACGGAGCCAGAGGTAGCCGAAGAGGCTCGCCGCCGCGCCCATCGGCCCCCCCACGCTCGTGCCGTAGAGGGCGAGCTCGAGGCCGGTGGAGATGGCCGCGCCGAGGATCAGCGCGACCGCGAGCGAGAGCGAGCCGTCGAGGCGCTCGACGGGTCCTCCGAGGGTGCGGATCCAGAAGACGCCGAGCATGACCTCGAGCACCGCGAGCGGATGCGGCAGCCCCGAGACCACGAACACGGGCGTGAGCAGCCGGTGGAATTCGAGCCCGCGGAGGGCCTCGCGGGTCGCCTCGAGGTGGACGTAGACGCGCTCGGGGTCGCCGTCCGTGAAGAACGCCGCCATCAGCGCGAAGCCGAGGAGCGCGAAGACGACGAAGTGCGTGACGGGGCCGGCACGGCGGAGCTGCACGGCGAGCTGGTGCGCCCGATGGAGCTCCGCGAACCGCCGCATCGCCTCCGCTTCGCCGAGGGCCCGATCGCGTCGAGCCCGCCACACCTCCTCGAGGCGCGCGCGGATCTCGGGGTCGTCCGGGTCGCGCTCGAAGCGCGCGAGGAGATCCCTCGCGTCCCCCAGGTGGGCGTCGTCGTGCACCCAGAGGGCGAAGCGCCCCTCCGCGCTCGGGCTCACGGTCGCCTCGATCCCTTCCGCTTGCATGAAGTCGCGGAAGCGGCTCGCCAAGGCCTCCTCATCGAACTGCGTGAGCTGCCGCATGGCCAAGGGGAGTCTGGGGGCCGTCGCGCATCCCGTCCACCCGAGCCCACCTTCGGCGACGGGCGCCTCCTTGATCGAGTCGTTGCGAATTCGTGAGGATCCTTTCACGCTCCTCGACCGCGATCGAGGATTCCGCCATGCCGTCCGACGCACCGCCCCGCGACCCTCGCAAAGCCCTCCTCGAGGCGCTCGGCGTCGAGTTCCAGCGCCCGGAGCTCCTGGACGAGGCGCTCACGCACCGCTCGTTCTGCAACGAGAACTCCAAGATCGCGCCGCGCCACAACGAGCGGCTCGAGTTCTTGGGTGACGCCGTGATCGGCGTGGCCGTGGCCTCGCTCCTCATCGAGCACTTCCCCGAGGCCACCGAGGGAGAGCTCACGCGTCGCCGGGCGGACCTGGTCTGCGAACGGGGGCTCGCGGGGCTCGCCGAAGAGCTCGGGCTCGGCGCCGCGCTCCGCCTCGGCAAGGGCGAGATCCGCTCGGGCGGCCGCACCAAGCCCCGCCTCCTCGCCTCGGCGCTCGAGGCCGTCGTGGGCGCGGTGAGCGTCGACGCGGGCGCGCCGCGCGCCTTCGACCTCGCCCGTCGCCTCTTCGAGCCCCGCCTGCACCTCGGGGTGCCCGGCGAGACCGACTACAAATCCCGCCTCCAGGAGCTCGCGCAGGCCGAGCGCTCGGCGACCCCGCGATACCACGTCGAGTCGGCCGAGGGGCCGGATCACGATCGCGTCTTCGAGGTGGCCGTGAGCCTCGGGGGCGACGTCGTCGGCCGCGGCCGCGGCGGCAGCAAGCTCCGCGCCGAGCAGGAGGCCGCGAAGGCCGCCTTGGAGGTTTGGCGCCGGGCCGACGTATCAGAAGGAGAGTCATGAAACATCTCCTCCTCGGGCTATCGGTCCTCCTCGCAGGAACGGCGCTGGCCGTCCCCGTCGCCTCCGCGCCCGCGACGCGGGCCGCCTCGTCGACCGCGTGCTCGGCGTCCAAGGCCCCGGCCAAGAAGAGCCCGGCCCGCCGCCCCTCGAACGGTCTCACGCCGGCCTACCGCAAGCTCCGCGCCCTCTGGCACATGGCGCCGCCGCCCGCGGTGCGGAAGAAGTGGCTCGCCGAGGAAAACCCGCCGCTCGTCATCAAGCCGATCCACGCGAACGTCTCCTTCGAGCTCCGCCCCGATCCCGAGACCGGCACGTTCGGCGAGGAGGCCATGGCCGCGGCGCGCGCCGCCTTCCACTGGAAGGCGGACGGCTCCGAGCATCCCATCGACGAGCGCCTCCTCGAGCTGCTCTACCGCGCCGTGAAGCGCTACAAGGCGCCCTACGTGCACCTCGTGAGCGGCTACCGCAACCGCAACGGCAGGAGCTCGAGCCGCCACAACCAGGGCCGCGCCGCCGACGTCGTGCTGCCGGGCGTGGGCGACGCGCAGCTCGCGGCGTTCTTCCGCCGGCAGGGCTTCGTGGGCGTGGGCCTCTACCCCGTGAGCGGCTTCACCCACGTGGACGTGCGCGACCGCAGCTATTTCTGGGTCGATCGCTCCGGGCCCGGCCAGCGCGGTCGTGAGCGCGCCATCCTCGGCCAGGAGGCCGCGCTCGCCGACGCCAAGGCGCGCAAGCGCGGCGAGCGCCCGACGCCTCCCTATCGCTTCGAAGGCGCCGAAAACGAAGAAGAGGTCTTGGCCGTGGCCGAGACCCCTTCTTCGGAGGATTGAGCGCTTCGAGCGAGCTCAGTGCGCGGTGGCGGCGTCGAGTCGGGCGCGGGCCCACTCGGCCGCCTTCTGGAGCTCCTTGCCCTCGTGCGATTCGAAGTCGCCCGTGAAGGTGCGGATGGCCTCTTCGGCCTTCTGGAGCTCGTCGCGGAGGGCGTTCGCGTCGAGGCCTTCCTTCGGCGCGAAGTGGTTCGTGAGCAGGAGGACCGAGCGCGGTCCGGCCTCGACGAAGCCGGGGCCGACGGCGGCGAACTTGCGCTCGCCACCCTCGACGTAGCTCAGCACCCCGGCCTTGAGCGCAGCGAGGAGCGGGAGGTGGCCCGGCAGAACGCCGAACTCACCCTCGACGCTCGGCGCCTGAACCGACGAGACGCTGGTCGAGAGCGCGAGCCCGGTGGGCGTCGCCACCTCGAGCGTGAGTTGTGCGTCGACGTTGGCCATATCAGCCCTTCTTGCGCGCGGCGTAGGCGGCCTTCACGTCTTCGAGGCTGCCCTTGAGGTAGAAGTCCTGCTCGGGGATCTCGTCGACGGCGCCGGAGAGGATCTCCTCGAAGCCCGCGATGCTCTCCTCGAGGGTGACGTACTTGCCCTCGAGACCGGTGAACTGCTGGGCGACGAAGAACGGCTGCGAGAGGAAGCGCTGGATCTTACGCGCGCGGTCGACGGTCTTGCGGTCGTCCTCCGAGAGCTCGTCCATGCCGAGGATGGCGATGATGTCCTGGAGGTCCTTGTAGCGCTGGAGCGTCTCCTGGACGCCGCGCGCCACGCGGTAGTGACGCTCGCCGATGATGCCCGGGTCGAGCATCGTCGAGGTCGAGTCGAGCGGATCGACGGCCGGGTAGATGCCGAGCGAGGCGATCTCACGCGAGAGAACGGTCGTGGCGTCCAAGTGCGCGAAGGTCGTCGCCGGGGCCGGGTCGGTGAGGTCGTCCGCCGGGACGTAGACGGCCTGAACCGAGGTGATCGAGCCCTTGTTCGTGGAGGTGATGCGCTCCTGGAGGGCGCCCATCTCCGTGGCGAGGGTCGGCTGGTAACCGACGGCGCTCGGGATACGACCGAGGAGCGCGGAGACCTCGGAGCCCGCCTGCGTGAAGCGGAAGATGTTGTCGATGAAGAGGAGGACGTCCTGGCCCTCGACGTCGCGGAAGTACTCGGCGACGGTGAGCGCCGAGAGGGCGACGCGGGCACGGGCGCCGGGCGGCTCGTTCATCTGACCGAAGACGAGCGCCGTCTTCGAGATGACCGGCTCGCCGGTGTCGAGCTTGGACTCGCTCATCTCGAGGAAGAGGTCGTTACCCTCGCGGGTACGCTCGCCGACGCCCGCGAACGCCGACACGCCGCCGTGCGCCTTGGCGACGTTGTTGATGAGCTCCTGGATGAGAACGGTCTTGCCGACGCCGGCGCCGCCGAAGAGGCCGATCTTGCCGCCCTTACGGTACGGCGCGAGGAGGTCGATGACCTTGATGCCCGTCTCGAAGATCTCGACCTTCGTGCTCTGCTCGACGAAGGCCGGCGCGGGCTTGTGGATCGGGGCGTAGTTCTTGGCCTTGATGGTCGCGCCGCCGTCCACCGGCTCGCCGACGACGTTGAGGATGCGGCCGAGGCACTCGGGGCCGACCGGCATCTGGATGGGGGCGCCGGTGTTCTTCACCGCCATGCCGCGGACGAGACCGTCGGTGGCGTCCATGGCGATCGCACGGACGGTGTTCTCACCGAGGTGTTGCGCGACCTCGAGGGTGAGGTTCCACTCCGCGTCGCTGATCGCGGGGTTGCTCACCTTGAGCGCCGTGAGGAGGTCCGGGAGCGCGCCGCCCTCGAACTCGACGTCGACGACGGGACCGATGACCTGGGTGATTCGACCTTGCTGGAGCTCTGCCATGGATCTTAGCCTTGAATTCGAAGGGTCGCGTGGGGGCCCGCGGGCCGCGCCCCGGAAAGCGGCGCGCACTTAGCACGGGCCCCAGAAGGGGTCAACGAAGCATCGCCCGCCCCTCTAGGGTCAGCGGCGTCCTCGGCAACGGACGAAGCGCGCTTTCCATTGCAGAGGCGCGACGGATGCGCCCACACTGCGCCCACGAGCCGCGACATGTCCACCCGAAACGAACCCGCCGCGCCGATCGATCTCGACGCCCTCCTCGGGCCCGGGACGAGCTTCGAAGGAACCCTGGCGTTCGAGGGGCGGGTGCGCCTCGAGGGGACCCTCCGCGGCAAGATCGTCGGCGACGACGTGCTGGTCGTGGGTCCCTCGGCGAAGATCCACGCCGATCTCGAGGTGGGGACGCTGATCGTCCTCGGCGGCAAGGTCGAGGGAAACGTCGTCGCGCGCGATCTCGTCGAGCTCCACGCGCCCGGCGTCGTGATCGGCGACATCGTGACGCCCCGGCTCTTCGTCGATCCGGGCGTGCGCTTCGAGGGCCGCTGCACGATGGCCTCGGGCGCGGCGAGCGAGGTCACGACCTTCGGCGCCGAGGAACCTCGCACCGAGACCGACATCACCGGCTGATCTCCCACTCTTTTTCGCGAGGGTGGGCTCCGCCGCGAGACCGCGACCGTATCGTATCGATGCCGCCTCTGAATCGGGCGACAGGTGGGATCGTTGGTCTCGTGGAGATTCGGATGAAGAAGATCGTCGCTGCGGGCATCGCCGCTTCCCTCGCGCTCCTCCCGGTGGCGAACCCGGCGTTCGCCCGCAAGAACGACGCTCGCGGCGAGCCGATCGAGACGGCCTCGCTGCCCGCCGACGGCTTCGACATCCGCTGGGGGCGCGCCAAGACCGTGATCCCGCTCCCCCGGGACCGCGTCGTCGCGCTCCTCCACGACTATGGCCGCTACGCCGAGATCTTCCCGTACTTCCGGGCCTCGCGCGTGCTCGCGAGCCGCGGCCACGAGGCGCTCGTGTACCTCGAAGCGAGCCTGGCCTACGACTCGATCACGCTCTGGGGCAACCTCCGCATCAGCTCGACCCAGCGCGACGGCGCCCACGTCATCGAAGCGACGCTCAAGCGGGGCAACGTCAACCACTTCCACGCCATCTGGACGGTGCGCGAGCTGCCGACCGGACAGGCGTCCGAGGTCGAGTTCAAGCTGCTGGTCGATCCCAACCTCAAGCTGCCGAGCTCGGTGATCTCGAGCGAGAACGTACGAGCCGCGCGCAAGGCTCTCGCGGCGCTCCGGCGGAAGGCCGGCGAAGCCTCCTGACCCGCCGCACACGACCGCACGGGGCGCGCCGACGACCGCTCACGGGGGTGAGCTTCCACCGGGGGGCCCGAATGGCATGCTCGCTCTCATGTTTCGTTACATCCCCCTCGCGTGCCTCGGCCTCGCCCTCCTCCTGCCCACCTCGCGGGCCGCGGCCGACGATCTCCGACTCTCCCCGTATTTCCTCGTCGCCGGCGGCGGCGACGTGAAGCTCGACTCGAACCGGACCTCGGAGGAATTCGAGTACCCCGCCAACGCGAGCGTCGGCTTCGGCGTGCGCTTCGAGGCGCAGGTCCTGGAGTTCCTCTCTATCGGCGGGCTCTTCGAGTACTCGGCGCTCCAGCTCGAGGGGGTGACCCTGCCCATCATCGGCCGCATCGAGCCCGACAAGGACAAGTTCGTCGACTTCGACCTCTGGATCAAAGGTGGGACGCGCTTCTCGCTCGGCCCGGGCGACCTCGAGGTCTACGGCGGCGTGCCCATCGGCTTCACGATCGGCGTGATCCCGGGCGGCGACGACCGCGAGGCGCACCCGGGCCTCAACCTCGGCATCCTCGCCGGCGCCCAGTACTTCATCGACCGCTTCGGCGTCTTCACCGACCTCGGCTACCGCTTCCACAAGATCTTCGACCGCCAGGGCGACGAACGCATCGGCGCCCGGATCTCCCAGCTCTCCTGGCAGCTCGGGGGCACGATCGTCTTCTGAGCGGCCGCGCGGCGAGGGGGGGTCGAAAGCCCCCGCATTTCCCGCTCGACAGGGGCCTTCGGGCTCGGTCCATGGCTTGACTCGAAGGGACCCCGCTGCTAGGTACGCGCGCCGTCGAGGGAACTCGGCCCTTGCCTTTAAGGGACCGTTGGACCCATAGGCCGGAGGGTCGTTTTCGAGCCCTTCGGCGTTCGGCGACCGGAGCGAGACAAGGCGATGACCTTCCTTTCGACCGCCCTCCTTGCTGGGGGATCCATCATCGACCTCGACGGGACGATCCTGGTCCAGTTGGGCCTGTTCTTCGTCGCCTACCTCATTCTCTACACCTTGGTGTTCAAGCCGATGATCGCGCTCTTCGCCGCCCGCGAAGAGGCCATCGACGGCGCCAAGGAAGAGGCACGGCGACTCGTGGCCGAGGCCGACGGGCTCGACGCCGACTTCCAGGCCAAGCTCGACGCCGTCCGCGCCGAGGCCGGCAGCCAGCGCGACGCGCTCCGCAAGGAAGGCGCCCAGCGCGAGGCGCAGATCCTCGCCGAGGCCCGCGCGGCCACGGACGCCGAGCTCGAGGCGGCCGAGAAGAAGCTCGACGCCGAGGCGGCTCGCCTCCGCAAGGAGCTCGACGCCAAGATCCCCGAGCTCGCCTCCGAGATCGCTTCCCGCCTCCTCGCGCGCAAGGTCGTCTGATGCGTCAAGCCCTCCTCTCCCTCTTCGTCCTCTCCCTGCCGAGCGCGGCCGCCGCCGCCAGCGGGGGCGATCACCACGGCCCGCTCTCCTTCGAGGGTCTCCTCCACAGCGTGGACTTCTGGGGCGCGGTGGTGAACTCCACCCTCCTCTTCGCGATCCTCTACTTCGCGACGCGCAAGAAGATCGCCAAGGCCCTCGAGGACCGCCGCGCCAGCGTCCTCGATCAGCTCGAGGAGGCCAAGCGTCTCCGTGAGGCCGCCGAAGCCCGCCACAAGGAGTACGAGACGCGCCTCGCGCAGCTCGACGCCGAGCTCGCCGCCCTGCGCGCGAGCATCGTCCACTCCGGCGAGGCCGAGCGCGATCGCCTCGTGAAGGAGGCCGAGGCCAAGGCCGCGCGCATGCGCGAGGACGCCACGCGCCTCATCGAGAACCGCCTCAAGCAGCTCGAGAAGGACCTCCACCGTGAGGTCGTGGTCGCGGCGATCTCCGCGGCCCAAAAGGAGCTCGAGCGCAAGACCACCGCCGAGGATCAGACCCGCATCGCGACCGAGTACCTCAAGACCGTCGAGAGCGCGGGCAGCGCCCTCGGCAAGGAGACCCTCTCGTGAGCTCGTCTTCCGTCGGACGTCGTTACGCCAAAGCCCTCCTCTCGCTCGCCGACGAGCAGAAGCAGACCGCCCGCGTCCAGAAGGAGCTGGTCGACTTCGCCGAGACCTGGAAGGCCAGCCCGGAGCTCCGCTCCGTCTTCGAGAACCCCAAGGTCGACGATGCGTCGCGCAAGAAGGTGCTCGGCGCCGTGCTCGATCGCATGGCCGCCTCGCCCCTCGTGAAGAACGCGCTGAACCTCCTCGCCGAACGCGGCCGTCTCAAGCACGTGCCCGAGGTGGCCGATGCGTTCTCCGGCCTCGCCAGCGCGCGCACCGGCACCATCACCGCCGAGGTGACCACGGCCAGCGCGCTCCCCGAGTCGTACTTCGCCGAGCTCCAGAAGGCGCTCGAGAAGGCCACCGGCAAGAAGGTCACCCTCGTCAAGAAGCAGGACCCCTCGCTCATCGCCGGGGTCGTCACGCGCGTCGGCGATCGCGTCATCGACGGCAGCGTGCGCAGCCGCCTTTCCGAGCTCCAAGAGGAGCTCCTCGCCCACTGATTCCCGCCCACTGACACCCAATTCCGCCGTCCGACGGTGGCGGCACCACACGCATCGCGTGGACCAACCGAGGTAGCCCCCATGCAGCTTCGCGCCGAAGAGATCTCGAACATCATCAAGCAGCAGATCGCCAACTACGAGCAGGTCCGCGACGTCGTGGAGACCGGCACGGTCCTCACGGTCGGCGACGGCATCGCGCGCGTCTACGGCCTGAGCAACGCCATGGCGGGTGAGCTCGTCGAGTTCCCCGGAGGCGTCGCGGGCATGGTCCTCAACCTCGAGGAGGACAACGTCGGTTGCGCCCTCTTCGGCTCGGACACGGGCATCAAGGAAGGCGACACGGTCAAGCGCACGGGCCGCATCGTCGAGGTCCCCGTGGGTCCGGCGCTCCTCGGCCGCGTGGTGAACGCCCTCGGTCAGCCCATCGACGGCAAGGGCCCCCTCAACAGCCCCCACACCCGCCGCGTCGAGCTCAAGGCCCCCGGCATCATGCTCCGCCAACCGGTCAAGGAGCCGCTCCAGACGGGCATCAAGGCCATCGACTCGATGATCCCCATCGGCCGTGGCCAGCGCGAGCTCATCATCGGTGACCGCCAGACCGGCAAGACGGCCGTCGCGGTCGACACGATCATCAACCAGAAGGGCCAGAACGTTCACTGCTTCTACGTGGCCATCGGCCAGAAGCAGTCGACGGTCGCCCAGGTCGTCGAGAAGCTCCGCGCCCACGACGCCCTCTCCTACACGACGGTCGTCGTCGCCTCGGCCTCCGAGCCCGCGCCCCTCCAGTTCCTCGCGCCGTACACCGGCTGCACCATGGGCGAGTACTTCCGCGACAACGGCGGCCACGCCCTCGTCGTCTACGACGACCTCTCCAAGCAGGCCGTCGCCTACCGCCAGCTCTCGCTCCTCCTCCGCCGTCCGCCCGGCCGCGAGGCTTATCCGGGCGACGTCTTCTACCTCCACAGCCGCCTCCTCGAGCGCGCCGCCAAGATGGCCGAGGAGTGGGTGGTCGTGAAGGACGGCATGGAGCCCAAGAAGGGCCCCGGCATCGAGGTCTTCCAGGGCGAGGAGGCTCGCCACAAGGCCGAGGAGGCCGCCAAGGCCAAGGGCGCCGGCTTCGTCGCCAAGAAGATCCCGACCTCGGGCGGCTCGCTCACCGCGCTCCCGATCATCGAGACCCAGGCCGGTGACGTCTCGGCGTACATCCCCACGAACGTCATCTCCATCACCGACGGCCAGATCTTCCTCGAGTCGGACCTCTTCTACTCGGGTGTTCGCCCGGCCATCAACGTCGGTATCTCGGTCTCCCGCGTCGGCGGCAACGCGCAGATCAAGGCGATGAAGCAGGTCGCCGGCACGCTCCGCCTCGAGCTCGCGCAGTTCCGCGCCATGGAGGCCTTCGCGCAGTTCGCCTCCGACCTCGACGCGGCCACGCAGCAGCAGCTCTCGCGCGGTGCTCGCCTCGTCGAGCTCCTCAAGCAGGGCCAGTACCAGCCGCTCCCCGTGCAGGAGCAGATCGTCCAGATCTACGCCGGCACGCACGGCTACCTCGATCCGATCCCCGCGAACGAGGTGCCCCGCTTCGTCACCGAGCTCATCGTCTACGTCCGCTCGAACAAGCCGGAGATCCTCGAGAACATCGTGAAGTCGGGCAAGATCGACGACGCGACCGAGGCGGCGCTCAACGAGGCCCTGAAGGCGTTCTCCGCGTCCTTCGAGGTCGGCAAGAAGTGAAGGGTAGACGGAGTCTCCGATGGCCAACCTGAAGCAAATCCGCAAGCGGATCGGAAGCGTCAAGAGCACGCAGAAGATCACGCGTGCGATGAAGCTCGTCGCCGCGGCTCGACTCCGTCGAGCTCAAGAGAACATCACCCGTCTCCGTCCGTACGCCGTCAAGACGATGGACGTGCTCAGCTCGGTCGCGGCGCGCATCTCCTCCGAGGAGGCGCCGCATCCGCTCCTCGAGAAGCGGAAGATCGAGTCGGTGCTGCTCGTGGTCCTCACCTCGGACCGCGGCCTCGCCGGCGCGTTCAACGCCAACATCGAGAAGATGGCGTACCGCCGCTGGAAGGAGCTCGAGGCCGAGGGCAAGGACGTCAAGTTCGCCGTCATCGGCCGCAAGGGCCGCGACTTCCTCCAGCGCCGCGGCGCGAACATCGTCCGTGAGATCACGGGCGTGTTCGAGGACCCGACGCTCGAGAAGGCCGGCGAGATCGCCCGCGCCATCGCGGACGACTACGTCGCGCAGGATCTCGACGCCTGCTACCTCATCTACAACGAGTTCAAGAGCGCGATCTCGCAGCAGGTCGTGGTGGAGTCGCTCCTCCCGATCGTGCCGCGCGAGCTCGACCCCGAGGAGCAGGGCGAGTTCATCTACGAGCCCAACGAGAAGGCGCTCCTCGAGACGCTCCTCCCGCTCTACCTCGAGGTGGAGATCTACCGCGCGGTCCTCGAGTCGGTCGCGTCGGAGCACGGCGCCCGCATGACCGCGATGGACGCGGCCACGAGCAACGCGTCCGACATGATCGACAAGCTCACCCTCGAGTACAACCGCGCCCGCCAGGCCGCCATCACCACCGAGCTGATGGAGATCATCGGCGGCGCCGAAGCGCTGAAGGGCTGATCGCGCCATGGCGGCGGAGCACAAGGACCTCCTGGTCTGGCTCACGCAGATCGAGCGCTTTCTCCAGCGGGAGAATTTCCTCGACGCCATGGCGCGCGCGCGCCGCTTGATCCACGAGGCCGAGCGGCGCCTCCAGGCTTCGCCCGACGACCTGCAGCTCGCGCAGCTCGCCGCCCTCGGACGCGCCCGCCTCGACGCGGCGTCGCGCGCCTTCGAGCAGAAGAACCGGGCGGTGGCGGAGAAGCGCCTCTCCGGGCTGCGCTCCTCGGAGGGCTGATGGCCCTCGAGCTCGCCCGTCCTTGTGCGGACCTGAGCGAGGCGCTCGGCGAGCCGCTCGCCGGGACGCCCCCCGAGCACACCGAGCGGACGCTCCTCGTCCCGCATCGCGGGCCGATGGCCAAGGAGCCGCTCGACAGCCCGCAGCTCGCCCTCCCGCGGGAGTGGATCGAGGCGGCGCTCCGGGCGGTCCCGCGCTCGCGCATGCACCTCTTCGTGCGCGAGCCCGGCCATCCCCTGGCCGACGCCCTCCTCGTCGCGCACACGAGCCCCGAAGCGCGCGTCATCCGACGCTTCTCCCTCGCGGAGGCGACGAGCGCCGAGGCCCTCGCCGAGTTGCTCCGTTCGCCGTCCGCCGGTGAGGCCGTCGAGGGCCCGCTCCACCTCGTGTGCACCCACGGTAAGCGCGACGCCTGCTGCGCTCGCCGCGGGACCGCGCTCCATCGCGCCCTCCAGGCGCACGCGGGCGATCGCGTCCTCCGCACTTCCCACCTCGGCGGCCACCGCTTCGCGCCCATCGTGCACTCCTTCCCCGCGGGGCTCTGCTTCGGGCGCGTCGAGATCGACGAGGTGGCGCGCCTCGACGAGGCCGCCGCGCGCGGCGAGGCCTACGATCCCAGCCGCCTCCGCGGCGTCTTCCCCCACGACGGCTTCGAGAGCGCCGCGCTCGTCCGTTACCTCGCCGAAGGCGGGACGCTCGCGGGGGCGAGCGTCTCCCGCGAGGGCGAGCTCGTCCGCATCACGTCGCCTTCCCTCACCCGCGTTTATCGCGTAAAGCGCGAGTCGCTCGAGCCGCGGCCCTTGAGCTGCGGCGCGGCCCCCGGCGAAGCCTTCCGCTTCGACGTCCAGGAGGCCGAGGAGCGCTGAACGATCGAGGTCGAGGTGGCAAGGACGATTCGCATCGGAATGATTGGCTGCGGCGTGGTCGGGACGGGGGTCTTCCGCGTCCTCGCGGAGCACGGCGAGCTCATCGAGACCCGGCTCGGGGCGCCCCTCGAGATCGTGCGCGTCGCGGTCCGCGATCCCTCGCGCGTCCGAGGCGAGCTCGTCCCCCGCGAGAAGCTCACCACCGACGTCGACGCCATCCTCGAGGATCCCGAGATCGACGTGGTCGTCGAGCTCGTGGGCGGCGTGGAGCGGCCCTTCGAGTGGCTCAAGAAGGCCATGGAGCGGGGCAAACACGTCGTCACCGCCAACAAGGCCGTGATGGCCGTGCGCGGCGAGGAGCTCATCGCCATCGCCGAGGCGCGCGGCGTCGATCTCATCTACGAGGGCGCCGTCGCGGGCGGCGTGCCCATCCTCCGCGTGATCCGCGAGGCCTTCGCCTCCGACAAGATCGTCGAGCTCCGCGGCATCGTGAACGGCACGAGCAACTACATCCTCACGCGGATGTCCGAGGCCAAGCTCTCCTTCCAAGAGGCGCTCGCCGAGGCGCAGGCCAAGGGCTACGCCGAGGCCGACCCCTCGCTCGACGTCAATGGCGGAGACGCCTGCCACAAGCTCACCCTCCTCGCCCGCCTCGCCTTCGGCGCGAAGATCCGCCCCGAGGACATCCCCACCGAGGGCATCGACATCGTCGACGCGCGCGACATGGAGCTCGCGCGCCGCTTCGGCTACGTGGTGAAGCCGCTCGCCGTGGCCTCCATCCGCACCGGCGCGCTCGACGCCCGCGTGCACCCGGCGCTCGTCCCCGCCCGCTCCGATCTCGCCGCCATCCACGGCGCGACCAACGCCGTCCACGTCGAGGGCGCGCTCGTGGGCCCCACGATGTTCAGCGGCGCAGGCGCCGGCGCCGAGCCCACCGCCGTGAGCGTGGTCGCCGACATCATCGACGTCGCGCGCAACATCCTCGCCGACTCGGCCGGCCGCGTCGCGCCCGGCTGCGTGCTCGGCGTCGCGATCCGCGAGTTCCCGCGCCTCCCCCCCGAGGAGCTCAGCCTCCCCTACTACATCCGCCTCTCGGTCGACGACGACGCCGGCGTGCTCGCCGAGGTGGCCTCCGCCCTGGGCCAGAACCGCGTCTCCATCGAAGCCGTCGTCCAGACGGTGCAGGAGGCCGAACGTTCGGCCACCGTCGTGCTCCTCACCCACGAGGCGCGCGAGACCGACGTCCGCGCGGCGCTCGCGCTGATCGCCGAGCTCCCCGCGCTTCGTGAGCCCCCCGTCGTCCTCCGGATCGTCCGATGAGCGAGACCCCCCGATATCCCTTCCTCCACGTCCGCACCACCGAAGACGAGAGCGACGATCTCGCGGTCGAGCTCTTCGACCTCGGCGCCTCCGGCGTCGAGACGCGCGACGACGAGACCCTCAGCAAGGCCACCGCCGGCGTGCTCCTCGTGGCGAGCTTCGAGGACGAGGAGACCGCCCGCGCGGCCCTCGAGGCGCTGGGCGAGGATCGGGCGACGCTCGTCTTCGTCGAGGGCGACGACTGGCGCGACGAGTGGAAGCGCTTCTTCAAGCCGAGCCGCATCGGCGAGCGCTTCGTCGTCCGCCCCTCGTGGGAGCCCTTCGACGCCGGCCCCGACGACCTCGTGATCGTCATCGACCCGGGCCGCGCCTTCGGCACGGGCCTCCACGAGACCACACGCCTCGTGATCCGCGAGCTCGAGCAGCGCGTCACCCCCGGCGTCGAAGTCCTCGACGTGGGCACGGGCAGCGGCATCCTCTCCATCGCCGCCCTCATGCTCGGCGCGGGCCGCGCGCTCGGCATCGACGTCGACGAGGACGCCGTGGAGATCGCCGTCGAGAACGCCGCCATCAACGGCCTCGCCGACCGCTTCGAGGGCAGCGCCACGCCCGTCGACGCGATCGAGGCTCGGTATCCGCTCGTCCTCGCCAACATCGAGGCGCGCGTGCTCATCCCGCTCGCCGCGGCGATCGGCGCCCGCGTCGCGCCGGGCGGCGTCCTCATCTTGAGCGGCCTCCTCGCGGGTCAGGAGGACGAGGTCCAGGGCCATTACGTCGGCTTCGAGCGGCTCGCGCTCACCCGCGAGGGCGATTGGGTCGCGCTCACGCTCGTGCGCGCGCCGGGGTGATGCGGAGGCTCCCCTTCCACCCCATCCCCCCCGTCGGCGCCGACGCGGACCTCGATCGCGACGGCGCGAAACACGCGCGCGTCCTCCGGCTCCGCGACGGCGACGAGGTCGAGCTCTTCGACGGCCTCGGCCGCCGCGTGGCCGCCCGCCTCGTCGAGCGCGGCAAGACGCTCGGTTTCGTGGTCCTCCGCGATCTCCCCCCGCGCGCGCCGCTGCCCCCGCGTGAGCTCGTGCTCGGCCTGCCCAAGGGGCCGGATCTCGACGCCGCCATCCGCATGGCGACCGAGCTCGGCGCGACGGCGATCCGCCTCGCGATCACCGAGCGCAGCGTGCCGCGCCTCGAAGGCGAGACCGACGAGAAGAAGCTCGCGCGCCTCCGCCGCATCGCCCTCGAGGCGAGCCGCCAGTGCGAGCGCGACCTCGCGCCCGAGATCCACCCGCCGAAGCCCCTCCTCGACGCGGCTGCGGACGTCGATCCCTCCTTCGACCGCTTCGTCGCGGCCGAGCGCGCGGACGCACCCGGTCCCACCGTGCGTGCCCACGGCGCCGCCGTGGTCGTGGGACCCGAAGGGGGCTTCACCGAGGGCGAGCTCGCCGCGCTCGTCGCGCTCGGCTTCACGCCCATCTCCCTCGGCCCCACGATCCTCCGCGTCTCGACCGCCGTCGCGGCCTCCCTCGCGCGTCTCTCCGTCTAATTTTCCGGGCTCGTCGAACGCGTTTCCGTCTCAAGTTCCGGGAGCGCGAACTGGGCGCGTCGGCTAAGTTTTTCGGAGCGGCAATCGGTTTGACACCCCCCTCCCGGGCGGTGACCATGCCCCTCTCTGTCATGTCGGTCCTGACCTCGCTGCTCGTCCGTGATTCCGTCGTCCCGATCCGTACGATCGAAGAGGCGATCCAACGTCAGGTCATCTCCGGCGGCGACTTGCCCACGGTGCTCCTCGAGATGGGCGCCGTCCCCGAGAACGTGCTCTCGAGCTACCTCGCCGCGCAGCACGGCCTCCTCCCCGCAGGGCGCGAGGAGGTGATGGAGATCCCGGCGCACCTGCTCACGGCGATCCCGCGCGAGATCGCGATCGAGCACCGCATCCTGCCCGTGGGCGAGGCCGACGAGCGCCTCGTCGTCGCCAGCGCCGCGCCCCTCGAGCGCGATCAGCGCCGCGAGCTCTCCTTCGTGCTCGGGCGGCCCATCGAGAACCGCATCGCCGTCGACATCCGCATCTCGGCGGGCCTCGAGCGCCACTACGGCGAGCCGGCGAGCCGGCGCGAGCAGCGCATCCTCCGCAAGATCGCCGAGCGCGCCCCGGGCGAGCTCCGCGACGTGGCGCCGCTCGATCCCAACCGCGCCATCCGCGCGAGCGCCGACGAGGCGCCCACCGACGAGCGGACCGGCGGCGCCCCCACGCGCTACCTCAACGAGAAGGCCCGCACACAGCGCGCGAGCATCGCCCCGGCGGGCGCCGAGGGCTGGGCCAAGCGCAAGACCGAGTCGCTCGCGCCCGTTCGCCCGGTCGAGCATCGCCACGCCGCCAATCCATCCGAGCCCTCGCGACGCGCCCTCGCGCGCCCGGGGAGCGCGCTCGTCGACCGGCATCGCGGCCCGCTCACGGCCCGCGACGCCGTGAACATGCTCTCCGAGGCCGAGACGCGCGACGACATCCTCGCCGTCTCGATGGCCTTCGTGCGGCAGTTCTTCGACTGCACGCTCCTCTTCGTCGTCCACGACGAAGAGGCGGAGGGCCTCGACGCGCACGGCGTCGGCCCGAGCTGGAAGGAGGTCCAGCGCATCAGCGTGCCGCTCGACGCCGAGGGCACCTTCCGCGCGGCCCGCGAGGCCCTCGCGCCCCGCGTCGGCGAGCTCGGCGGCACCGCGGCCGACGACGAATTCCTCGCGCAGACCGGCCGCAAGGGCGCGCAGCCGGCGTTGGTCGCGCCCGTGCTCATCCGGCAGCGCGTGATCCTCTTCCTCTACGCCGACCGCAACGGCGAGCCCTTCGAGCTCGCCGACCTGCCCGAGGTGGTCGCGTTCCTCCCGCGCATCAGCGACGCCATCCAGCGCCTCATCCTCAAGCGCAAGGCCGCCGCCGGACGCTCCACCGGGCAGGCGCCCTCCGAGCCCAAGCCCGCCGCGGCCCCGGCGCCGCGCGCCTTCGCCTCGAAGAAGCCCGCCGACTCCGGCGACTGGACGCAGACGCCCAAGGCGCCGCCCGTCCCGCGCGAGTTCCCGCCCGAGTGCCGCCGCAAGCCCAGCTACGCCATGAGCGTCCCGGCGGAGCCGCCGCCCGCCATGCCCCGCCCCGAGGCCTTCGACCTCCTCGGCGTCCCGCGCGAGGCCCCGCCTCCGCCCGAGGCCGCCGCGCTCCGCCGCGCCAAGAGGCCGCCCATCGACACGACCTACCGTGCGCGCGACGCCGGCGTCGAGGTCGTGGAGACGGCGCGCATCTCCGTGCGACCGCCGGGCGCCCCCGCCTCGGCGAGCGTCCCCACGTCGGCGAGCGTCTCGCTCCCCCTGCCGCCCAAGGCCGAGCCGCCGGCCGAGCCCGCGCGCGCCTGGGTGAGCCGCGACGCTAGGCGCGAGCAAGACGGCGCGAGCCCGCCCGTCGACATCGTGAACCTCCCGGATCCGCGGCCGCCCTCCACCGTGCCGCCCCGGCGCCCCGCCCCCGTCGAGGTCCCGTCGATCATCGTGCAGAACGACGTGGACGTGGCCTCGCTCCTCGCGCAACTCACCGCGGCGAGCCCCGAGCACGCCGACGAGATCATCCCGCTCCTCGTCGCGAGCGGCCCCGACGCGCTCCCCGCGCTCGCGCAGGCCTTCCCGGGCCGCCTCTGGACGCTCCGCTCCGCCGGCCCCCTCATCCGTGGGCGTGACGTCTCGGGCGTCGCCCGCGCGCTCTGCGCCTTCGGCGCCATGGCCACCGGCTTCGTCGCGCCCTTGCTCGCGCGCCCCGACGGCGACGAGCGCTACTTCGCGCTCGCCGTCGCCAAGGAGATCTTCACCCACGAGCTCGCGCCGGCCGTCGAGCCGCTCCTCTACGACAACGACCGCGAGATCCGGCGGCACGCCGCCGAGCTCCTCCGCACGCTCGACCCCGCGAGCCCCGCGCGGCGCGAGGTCCTCGATCATACCCTCCTCCGCGCGCGCTCGGAGCGCACGGCCCTCGAGCACCGGCTCCACGCGATCTCGGCGCTCGGCGCCTTCGCCGACACCGACCTCGTGCCCTCGCTCATCGAGCTCCTCGAGGATCCCGAGCCGACCGTGCAGGGCGCCGCGATGGCCGCCCTCACGCTCGTCACCGCCCAGGACTTCGGCACCGCGAGCCGCAAGTGGATCGCCTGGTACGAGCGGAGCCGCGATCGCCACCGCATCGAGTGGCTCATCGACGGCCTCATGCACGAGTCCGAGTCGGTGCGCCGCGTGGCCGGCGCCGAGCTCCAACGGATCACGCGCGAGTACTACGGCTACCACCCCGTGCTGCCCAAGCGCGAGCGCGAGATCCTCCAGCGTCGTTACCGGACCTGGTGGGAGACCACCGGCCGCGCGCAATTCGCCTGAGATCGCGTGCCCGAGAACCGCATCCTCCTCGTCCTTGGCCCGGCCGCGACGCTCTACCTGATCGCGGACGCCTTCGTGCGAGCCGGGCTCGTGGGCAGCGACGCCTGGATGGCCGGCGTGGCGGCGCTCGTCAGCCTCTCGCCTTACCTCGTGCGCGGCGTCGAGCGCGACGAGGCCCACGGCAAGTCGCGCTTCAACTGGCTCGCCGAGTCCACCGCCGTCGCCCTCGCCTCCAGCCTCGGCGCCGACGCCCCGCACGCGGTGCTCACCGCGATCCTGCTCGCCCTCGTCGGCGCGCTCGTCGTCGATCTCGCGCTCACCGTCCCCGACCGGCCCGCGCGCTTCGGGCGACTCCGCGCCGTGGCGTGGGTGCTCGCGATCCTCGTCGCATGCCTCGGCGCCCTCGCCCGCGCCGACGCCTTCGAGGTCTTCGGGATCCCCGTGCTCCTCCCCGCGCGCTTCGAAGGCCTGCCCGAGCTCGCGCTCGTGGGCTTCGCCACGCTCGCCCTCGCGGCGCGGCTCGTGCGGCGGAACCTCGGGAGCAGCCCCTCCGCGCTCGCCGCCAACGCCTGGCCCACGGCGGGCCTCTTCCTCGCCGTCCCGCTCCTCGCCGTCGAGCCGCTCCTCCGCACGCTCCCGCTCGACGAGGTCGACCCGCGGCTCGTCGGGGCGGCGCGCTCCACCGCGGCGGCCGTCCTCGTCGCCTCGCACGCGGCCATGATCGATCCCCGCCGGCGCCCCGTGGCCGGCGAGGCCATCCGCGCGCTCGTCTCCATCGCGATCCCCCTGGTGCTCGCGGCGGCGGTCGTGGGCGCCATTGCCTGGAGCCAAGGCGAATCGCCGCTCACCTTCGGGACGGGCGCCGCGATCCTCGTGCTCGCGACGCGCCTCCTCGAGCGCTGGCTGAGGCGCCCCGTGCGCCGCTTCCTCGCGCCGCGGGGTGGGCGCCTCCTCGACGCCACCGATCGCGCGCTCGCCGGCCTCGAGCGGCAGAGCGAGCTCGAGGAGGTGGTCGAGATCACGCTCGACGCCTTGCGTGAACGCGAGAGCGGCGTGAGCCCCTGGCTCATGCTCGACGACCCCGACCTGATCTTCCGCGTCGACGCGGCGGGGCTGCTCCGGCGCGAGCGTCGCGCGCTCCCCGAGGCCATCTTCGCGGCCCTCCGCGAGAGCGGCGCCATCGAGCCGCTCCTCCTCCGCGACTACGAGTCCCGCATCGTGCGCGAGCCCGTCTTCCGCCCCCTCGTCGAGGAGATGAGCGGCCTCGACGCGTTCGCCGCGATCCCGCTCCGCGGCGACGGCGAGCTCCAGGGCGTGCTGCTGCTCACGCCCAAGGCGAACGCCACCCCGCCCACGCTCGAGGAGCTCGCCGCCCTCACGCGCCTCGGCGAGGTGCTCGGCGCGCGTCTCGTGAGCCTCAAGGCCAACCTCCGCGCGCAGCGCCGCCTGCACGAGGCCATCGAGGCGCGCGAGTCCGAAGAAGAGCGCGTCGAGGCCCTCCGCGAAGAGCTCGCGCGGCTCGCCAAGGAGCGCGCGCCGGGATCGGGCGAGCCCAAGGAGCCCGAGCTCGTGGCCTACAGCAAGCCGATGCGCGCCCTGATGACGCGCCTCGACGCGCTCGCCGCCTCCGGCCAGCATCTCACCTTCTCCGCCGAGCCCGGGATCCCCACGGAGCGCCTGGCCTTCGAGATCCACCGGAAGACCTACGGCGAGACGCACGCGCCCTTCGTCGCGATCGACTGCACGCTCACGCCGCCGGAAGACACCCTCGCCGCGCTCCTCGGCAAGGAGGGCGACGATCCTTCGCCCGGGTGGCTCACGCGCGCGCACGGCGGCACCCTCTGCCTCGTCGACGTGGCAGCCCTCCCCCTCGACGCGCAGCGTGAGCTCGCCGAGGCCCTCTCGCAGAAGCTCGTGCGACCGCTCGAGAGCACGAGCCCGCACGATCTCGAGCTCCGCGTGATCGCCTGCACCTCGGTCTCGCTCGAGCGGCTCGCCGATCAGGGCCTCTTCGATCGCGAGCTCCTTCGTTGGCTCACGGGCACCGTGGTGCGTATCCCGCCCCTCCGTGAGCGCCTCGACGACCTCCCCTCGCTCGTCTGGGCGGCGATCGCGCGCGCGTGCCGCGCCCTCGGCAAGGAGAGCGTCGGCATCTCCGAAGAGGCCATGGCGCAGCTCCGCGCGTACGCGTGGCCTGGCAACGAGAAGGAGCTCCACCGCGTGATCCGCCTCGCGGTGGCGGCCGCGCGCGGCGAGGCGATCGTGCCCCGCGATCTCCCCCCGCTCGGGCGGGCCGCGGAGGACGATCCCTTGGAGGGCACCTTCGCGGAGGTCGAGCGCCGCGTCCTCGAGCGTGCGCTCCTCAAGGCCGGCCGCGACAAGGCCGAAGCCGCGCGCCTCCTCGATCTCAAGCCGCGATCGTTTGGTGAGAAGCTGAGGCGGCTCGGCATCGAGCCCTGAACGACGCCCCGCCGCGGGTTATGCTCGCGGAATGTATCGCATGGTCGTTCGTGAGCTGGGCGGGCCCGAAGCGCTCGTCCGGGAGGACCTCGAGTCGCCGCGCCCCGGGCCGGGTGAGGTCCGTGTCGCCCTCCGCGCCATCGGCTGCAACTTCGCCGACACGCTGATCACGCGGGGGAAGTACCAGGTGCGCCCCGAGCTCCCCTTCGCGCCGGGCCTCGAGGGCGTGGGCGAGGTCGTCGAGGTGGGCGAGGGCGTGGGGCGTTGCGCGGTGGGCGATCGCGTGCTCGCGATCGTCCCCTACGGCGCCTATGCGAGCGAGCTCGTCGCGCCCGAGACGCGCGTCTTCCGCCTCCCCGAGAGCGCGAGCGACGACGACGGCGTCGCGCTCGGCGTGGCCTATCAGACCTCGATGCTCGCGCTCGCCACGCGCGCGCAGCTCCGCGCCGGCGAGACCCTCCTCGTGCACGCGGCCGCCGGCGGCGTGGGCCTCGCCGCCGTGCAGATCGGCAAGGCCATGGGCGCCAAGGTCATCGGCACGGCCGGCGGCCCCGAGAAGCTCGCGCTCGTCCGCGACGCGGGCGCCGATCACGCGCTCGACTACCGGGACGAAGGCTGGGTCGACGAGGTGAAGGCCCTCACGGGCGGGCGCGGCGCGGACGTGATCTACGATCCCGTCGGCGGCGAGATCTTCGACAAGAGCACCAAGTGCATCGCCTTCGCCGGGCGCATCCTCGTCGTGGGCTTCGCGGGCGGGCAGATCCCCACGCTCGCGATGAACCGCGTGCTCGTGAAGAACTTCGCCGTGGTGGGCGTGCACTGGGGCGCGTACTTCGATCACGATCCCGAAGCGCTCGAGGAAGACGCCCGCGCGCTCTTCGCGCTCTACGAACGAGGGCTGATCAAGCCCGTCGTGGCCGCGCGCTTCCCGCTCGAGCGCGCCAAGGACGCGCTCGAGGCGCTCGCCGATCGGAAGACCGTCGGCAAGGTCGTGCTCGTCCCCTGAGCGCGCTCAGCGCACGCGGAGCACGATCTTCCCGACCGTGCGGCGCGTCTCGATGAGCTCGTGCGCCTTGCGGAACTCCTCGAAGGGGAGCGTCGTGGCGAGGATGGGCCGGAGCGCGCCACGCTCGACCATGGAGGCGAGGAGCTCGAGGTCCGCCTTCTTGGAGCGGACGACGACGAGGCGCGCGCGCTTCTTGCGGAAGAGCGTGGCCGCCACCTCGCGGAAGACCGCCGCGTTGGGGATCGTGTTCACGTAGATCCCGTCGGGCACGAGGAGGTGGCCGAGCTTGGCCAGGCTCTGGTTGCCGAAGACGTCGAAGATGCAGCCGAAGGGCCCTTCGATCGTGGCCGGATCCTGCGCGCGGTAGTCGACGTGGCGGTGCGCCCCGAGCGAGAGGCAGAGCTCGCGGTTCTTCTCGCTCGAGGTGGCCGTGATCTCGGCGCCGAGCTCGCGGGCGATCTGGAGCGCGAAGGTGCCGACACCGCCCGAGGCGCCGTGGATGAGCACGCGGCTCCCCGCGCCCACGCGGGCGAGATCGCGGAGCGCCTGGAGCGCCGTCTGCGCGGCGAGCGGGATGGCCGCGGCTTCCTCGAAGGAGAGCGAGGGCGGCATCCGCGCGAAGTCGGCGTCGTCCACGACGGCGAGCTCGGCGTAAGCGCGCCCGGAGAAGTGGTTGATCATCCCGTAGACGCGATCGCCGACGGCGAGCGTCGCGCCGGGACCGGCGGCGATCACCTCGCCCGCCACGTCGTGCCCGAGGGTGATGGGGGGCCTCCCGGTGAGGATCTTGAAGCGGCCCTTGCGGACCATCACGTCCTTGGGGTTCACGCCGATGGCGTGGACACGGACGAGGAGCTCGCCACGACCGGGGCGGGGATCGGGCACCTCGACGAGCGCGAGCCCGTCCACGGATCCGTAGCGTTGGATCTCGACGCGTTTCATGGCCTCACCCCGGTCGCCGGCGGATCAATCGTAGAAGCGCGCGAGGAATTCGACGACGCACGCCGGCTTGGACGCGCCCTCGATCTCGACGGTGATCTCGATCGTGGCCTGGACGCCGCCCTTGATCTCCTCGGCCGCGAGGAGCTTGCCCACGCCGCGGATGCGCGAGCCGACCTTCACCGGCGAGGGGAAGCGCACGCGGTTCATGCCGTAGTTCACGCCCATCGAGGCCTTCTCCACGCTGAGGAGCTCGGGGAGGAAGAGGCTCGTGAGCGAGAGCGTGAGGAAGCCGTGCGCGATCGGCGCGCCGAACGGGCCGGTCTTGGCGCGCTCGACGTCGACGTGGATCCATTGGTGATCACCCGTCGCGTCGGCGAACTGGTTGATGCGCTCTTGGGTGATCTCGAGCCACTCGCTGTGACCGAGGTCCTGACCCTGGGCGGCGAGGAGCGATTGGGGGGTCTCGAAAGCAGGCACGGAACTTCCTCCGGAAACGTGGATCGGAGTCGAAGATGACACGGATCGGCCGCGCTCGCTGGGAAATCTCCGCGCGGCCTCCGTCAGCGCTCGAGCACGGTGTAGAAGGCGCCGTCGCGGCGGCGGATGCGCAGGAGGGCCTTTCCGTCGGAGAGCGCGCTCTCCACATCGGCGGGGCCCTTCACGCGCTTGCGATCCGCCTCGAGGATGACGTCGCCTCGCTCGATGCCCGCGCGCGCCGCCGCGCCGTCGGGGCGCACCTCGGCCACGATGGCGCCCTGCCCACCCTCGATGCCGAGCTCCTGCGCGACCTGCGGCGGCACCTGCGCGAGGGAGAGGCCGAAGGACGCGCTCCCGCCGCGGGAGTTCCGCGCCGGCTTGCGCCGCGCCGCTTCGCTCGACGGGCGCTCGTCGGTCTTCACGGTGAGGGTGCGGCGCTTTCCGTCGCGCACCACCTCGAGGCGGAGCGTGGCGCCCACGCCCTTGCGGAGCACGGCGCGCTGGAGCTCGCGGCCCTCGTGGATGCGCTCGCCGTCGACGGCGACGACGACGTCGCCCTCGCGGAGGCCGGCTCGAGCGGCGGGGCCGCCGGGGACGACCTGGCTGACCACGGCGCCGCCGCGATCATCTTCCACGCCGAGCTCGCGGGAGAGGGCGGGCGTGAGGTCCTGGAAGCCCACGCCGATGAAGGCGCGGCGCACGGCGCCGTGCTCGATGAGCTCGGCCGCCACACGCTCGGCGAGATCGGCCGGGGCGGCGAAGCCGATGCCCGTGCCGCGGCCGTGGATCATCGTGTTGATGCCGACCACGTTCCCGTCGAGATCGACGAGCGGCCCGCCGGAGTTGCCCGGGTTGATCGACGCGTCGGTCTGCACGAAGTCCTCGATCTCGGCCATGCCGAAGCCGCCGCGCCCGACGGCGCTCACCACGCCCGTCGTCACGGTGTAGTCGAGGCCGAAGGGCGAGCCGATGGCCACCACCCACTGCCCCGGCTTCACCTTGCGCGCGTCGGCGAACTTGGCGGCCTTGAGGCCCTTGGCCTCGATCTTCACGACGGCGAGGTCGGTCGCCGGATCGGTGCCGATGACCTTGCCCTCGAAGCGGCGGTTGTCGTGGAGGCGCACCTCGATGCGATCCGCGCCGGCCACGACGTGGTTGTTGGTGAGGATGTATCCGTCGCTCCGGATGATCACGCCGGAGCCCATCCCACGTTGGAGCTGCTCCGCCGGTCCGCCGAAGAACGGGTGAACGAAGGGCTGGACCTGGCGCCGCGCCTCGATCCGGAGGCTCACCACCGAGGGAGAGACGGCTTCGGCCACGCGCGCGAAGTCGGGGAGGCGCGCCTCACGGCTCGCGGTCTGCGCGTCCGCGACCATGGGGGCGGCGACGAAGAGGTGTGCGAGGGCGAGGAGCCCCCATCCGAGAATTCGAGTCTTCATCCTGCACGTAGAACGGAGCGCCGGCGCCCAATATTCCGCCCGAGATGCACGAAGGCCCGAGCTCGACGCGCGAGCCCGGGCCCTCCCGAGGACGAGACCGACGCCCGCCTCAGTCCTCGTACATCGCCTCGATCGCGTCGGCGAAGTGCTCGTTCACGCGGTTGCGCTTGACCTTGAGCGTGGGCGTGAGCTCGCCGTCCTCGATGGAGAAGTTGCGCTCGAGGATGGTGAACTTCTTGATCTGCTCGACGCGCGCGAACTGCTTGTTGATCTCGTCGAGGTGCGCCTGGATCGACGCGCGCACCGTCTCGTCCTGGTGCGCCGTCTTGGGATCGATCCCCATCGCCGCGACGCGCTCCGGATCGAGGGTGACGAGCGCCGTGAGATATTTGCGGCGGTCGCCGATCACGACGGCCTCGTTGACGAGCTCGTGGTTCTTGAGCGCGGCCTCGAGGTTCTTCGGCGCGATGTTCTTGCCGCCGGCCGTGATGATGATGTCCTTCTTGCGGCCGGTGATGTAGAGGAAGCCTTCGCGGAACTCGCCGAGATCGCCGGAGTGGAGCCAGCCGTCGACGAGCGTGTCCTTGGTGGCCGCCTCGTCCTTGAGGTAGCCCTTGAAGACGTTGGGGCCCTTCACGAGGACCTCGCCGTCCTCGGCGATCTTCACCTCGACGCCGCTCACCGCCGGGCCGACGGAGCCGAAGCGGAAGCGGTTGGGGAGGTTGAAGCTGGTGGGGCCGGTGTCCTCGCTCTGGCCGTAGACCTCGAGCACCACGATGTCGAGCGCGGCGAAGAACTCGAGCACTTCCTTGGCGATGGGCGCCGCGCCGCTCACGGCGATGCGCGCGTTCTTGAGGCCGATGGCCTCCTTGAGCTTGGAGAAGATGAGGCGGTTGGCGAGCTCGTACTCGGCGGCGAGGAGCCCCTGCGGCTTCTTGCCCTGGCCGCGGAGGGCGTTCACGCGGCGGCCGACGCTCATCGCCCACTTCACGAGCTTGGCCTTCACGCCCGTGGCCTCGTCGAGCTTCGCCGAGATGCCGGCGTGGAACTTCTCCCAGATGCGCGGCACGCCAAAGAAGACGGTGGGCTGCACCTCCTTGAGGTTCTCGGGCACCGCCTCGATCGACTCGGCGAAGTAGACGCAGATCCCCGTCGTGATCGCGCCGTGGATCGAGAACATCTGCTCGGCGATGTGGCTGAGCGGAAGATAGGAGAGCGTGGTGTCGGCGGCCGTGAGCGCGGTGATCTCCTGCGCCTTCTTGGCCGTCCACGCGAGGTTCCGGTGCGTGAGCATCACGGCCTTGGGCGGCCCCGTCGTGCCCGAGGTGTAGATGAGCTGCGCGAGACCCTCCGGCTCGAGCGCGTGGATGCGCTGGAGGAGCTTCTCCTCGCTGGTCTCGTCGGCCTTGGCGAGGAAGGCCTCCCACGAGAGCACGAGGGGATCGTCGATGCGCGGCGCGCCCTTCATGAGGACGACGGTCCGGAGCGCCGGGAGGTTCTCGCGCTGCGCCTTGATCTTCTCCCACTGCGCGGCGTTCTCGACGAGGACGACCTTGGCCTCGGCGTGGTGGACGATGTACTGCACTTCCTCGGGCGACGAGGTGGTGTAGATGCCGGCCGGCGCGCCGCCCACCGCCATGGTGGCGACGTCGAAGATCACCCACTCCGGACGGTTGAAGCCGAGGATGCAGGTGTGCTCGCCCGGCTCGATCCCCAACGTGATGAGGGCACGCCCCGCGCGCTTCACCTCGTCGGCGTAGGTGGCCCAGCTCGTGGCCTTCCACACGCCGTTTTCGCGCACCTTGTAGGCCGGGCCGCTCGGTCGCAGCCGCGCCTGCTCCAGGAGTCTCGAAGGGATCGTATCTGCTGCCACGTCCGGTTCCTCTCTCTCGTCACCCCCGAGGGGGCGGCCTTTATAACATAGGGGGCCGCGCGGCCGCGCCTCTTCGAAACGCCGCTCCCGCGCGCGTTGCGGGCCCGCCGCGGCGTGCTACTCGGGGAGCCTGTGGCGCATGCCACGGAGGAGTGGCCGAGTGGTCGAAGGCGGCGGTCTTGAAAACCGTTGGGCCGGTGACGGTCCCGGGGGTTCGAATCCCTCCTCCTCCGCC
>JAAYBZ010000046.1 GCA_012744445.1 Myxococcales bacterium
GGCGAAGGCTCCTGCGGCGAAGGCTCCTGCGGCGAAGGCTCCTGCGGCTGATCCGCGCGCCGAGGCCGTCCGCGCCTCGGCGAGACCCTCCGAACGCCGTGACGGGATTTCCGTCGCGGCTTTCGTGTTTCTAGGGCAGGCTCTTCGATGATGCGCACCCCTTTGCGTGGCGTGGGTCTCGGTCTCCGCTCGGACATGGCGGAGGCCTTCCTCGAGCGGAGGCCGAGCGAAGTGGACTTCGTGGAGATCCACCCCGAGAACTACATGCGCCGTGGCGGGCGCTTCCCCGCGCTCCTCGAGGCGGCGCGGCGCGACTACCCCGTGGGCACGCACGGGCTGACGATGTGCTTCGGCTCGCCCACGCGCTTCGACGACGAGTACCTCCGCGATCTGCGCGCCTTCCTCCACGATCTCGACGTGGGCTTCCACAGCGACCACCTCTGCTTCGGCGGCGCGCACGGCGTCTTCCTCCACGACCTGATCCCGCTCCCCTTCACGGAAGAGGCCGCGAGGCTCTGCGTCTCGCGCATCCGCGAGGCGCAGGACGCGCTCGACCGCCCCGTCGCCGTCGAGAACGTGAGCTACTACCTCCCGCAGAGCGAGTCCGGGCTCGACGAGGCGCACTTCCTCGTGGAGGTCCTCCGCGAGAGCGGCGCGCTCCTCCTCCTCGACGTGAACAACGTCTACGTGAACAGCCGCAACTTCGGCTTCGACCCCCGCGCCTACGTCGACCTCCTCCCCGCGGATCGGATCGCGCAGATCCACATCGCGGGCCACGTCGTCCGCGACGATGGGCTCCGCATCGACACGCACGGCGAGCCGATCTGCGACGACGTCTACGATCTCCTCGACTACACGCTCGGCCGGGTGGGCGCGCGCCCCATCCTGCTCGAGCGCGACAACAACATCCCGAGCCTCGACGCGATGCTCGACGAGGTCCGCCTCCTTCGCGCGATCCTCTCGCGCCACACCGCGGAGGACGCCGCGTGACGCTCGAAGCGCGACTCTTCGGGATGCAGGCCGCCTTCCTCGGCCCGGAGCCCTCCGACGACGCGCTCGCCGCGCTCGGCGATCCCGGGCGCCTCCGCGTCTATCGCGCGCTCGTCCGCGCGGGCCTCTTCGACGCCGTGAGGCGGGCCCTGCCGCGCACGGTCGAGGCGCTCGGCGCCGACGCGGAGACGCTCTTCGACGCCTTCCTCGCGGAAGGCCACCCCAAGACGCGCTACTATTGGCGTATCCCCCTCGAGCTCGCCGGCTTCCTCGAGACGCGCTTGCCCGCGGGCGTCCCCCCGCACGCGCGGGATCTCCTCCGCTACGAGTCGAACCGCTGGAGGCTCCGCAACGAGGCCTTCGACGCGCCGCCCGAGTTCACCTCGCTGAGCTTCGATCGGCCGCCGGTGCTCACGCCCGCGCGCGCGCTCCTGCGGGTGGGCCACCGGGTCGACGTGCCCGGCGAGGCGCAGGTCGCCGAGGCGCGCATCCTGAGCCTCCACCGAGACCGACACCACCGCGTGGCCATGCTCGTCCTCAACGAGACCAGCGCGGCCCTCCTCGAGGCGATGGGCGCCTCGCCAGATCGCACGCTCTCCGACATCGTGCAGGACGTCGCCCGCGCGCGAGGCGTCGCGATCACGCCGAGCTTCATCGAGAAGCTCTCGACCCTCCTCGAGTCGATGCTCGCGAAGGGTCTGCTCCTCGGCTCGCTCAGAGCGCCTTCGAGATGATCTCGTTCATGATCTCGCGCGTGCCACCGCCGATGGGGTAGAGGCGCGCGTCGCGGTAGAGACGCTCCACCACGGTCTCGCGCATGTAGCCGTAGCCGCCGTGGATCTGCACCGCCTGATCGACGACGAAGCTCAGCATGTCGGTCGCCGTGTTCTTCGCCATGGCCGCGGCGATCGCGTCGTTCTGTCCGCGGAGGATCTTCGTCACCACCTCGCCGGTGATCGCGCGCGCCGCGGCGATGCGCGTCTTCATGTCGGCGAGCTTGTGGCGGATCACCTGGAAGCCGAGGAGGTTCTTCCCAAAGGCCTGCCGCTCCTTGGCGTAGGCGAGCGACTCGGCGTAGGCGAGCTCGGCAATGGCGACGCATTGCCCCGCGAGGAAGATCCGCTCGCTCGCGAAGTTCATCATGATGGCGAGGAAGCCCGCGTTCTCCATGCCGATGAGGTTCGACGCCGGCACGCGGCAGTCCTCGAAGGCGAGCTCGGCCGTATCGCTCGCGCGCCAGCCGGTCTTCTTGAGCTTGCCGATCACCTCGAAGCCCGGCGTGTCCTTCTCCACGACGAGGAGCGAGATGCCGCCGTGGCCCTCGGGGCCCGTCCGCACGGCCGTCGTGATGAAGTCGGCGCGCGTGCCCGACGTGATGAAGGTCTTCGCGCCGTTGACCACGTAGTGATCGCCCTCGCGGCGCGCGCGCGTCGTGATGCCCGCCACGTCGCTGCCGCCGCCCGGCTCGGTGATCGCCAGCGCGGAGATCGCCTTCCCCTCGAGCACGGGGCGCACGAAGCGCTCCTTCTGTTCGGGCGTACCGAAGGCCACGACGGGCGGGAGGCCGATGTTGTGGCTCCCGAGCCCGACACACACGCCGACCGACTTGCCCGCGAGGACCATCTCCTCGGCCGCGACGAGGATGTGCGAGATGTTGCCGCCGCTGCCCCCGAGCGCCTCCGGGAAGCCGATGCCCGTCACGCCCGCCGCCGCGGCCTTCTGATAGAGCTCGAGCGGGAACTCCTCCGCCTCGTCCCACTCCATCGCGTGCGGCGCGATCTCGGCCGCCGCGAAGCGCCTCACCTGCTCACGGAGCGCTTTGTGCTCGTCGGTCTCGAATAGGTACTGGGCCACGTCGCCTCCTCGGAATTTTGTTTAGCATACGAAACGATTTCCGACTCCGATAGAGGATTTCGGCGCGCGCCCACGGCAACGAAAAAGGCGCCGCGGACGAATCCGCGACGCCTCTTCGACGTGTCCCATGGAGGGGACGATCAGGACTCTTCGCCCACGGCCTCCGCCACGTTCATGGCCTCGGCGGGGCTACGGGGCAGGCGCGAGAGCTGCGCCCCCATGTCCTCGACCTTCATCTCGAGCTTCTCGTACGCGCCGAGGCCCGTACCGGCCGGGATGAGGCGACCCATGATGACGTTCTCCTTGAGGCCGCGGAGATGATCGACCTTGCCGGAGATGGACGCCTCGGTGAGGACCTTCGTCGTCTCCTGGAAGGCCGCGGCGGCGATGAACGAGTCGGTCGAGAGCGAGGCCTTGGTGATGCCGAGGAGGAGGGGCTCGGCGATCGCCGGCTTGCCGCCCTTCTCGATGACCTTCTCGTTCTCGCGCTCGAACACCGACTTCTCGACCTGCTCGTCCGGGAGGAACGGCGTGTTGCCGGCGTCGATGATCCGCACGCGGCGGAGCATCTGACGGACGATGACCTCGATGTGCTTGTCGTTGATGGCGACGCCCTGGAGCCGGTAGACCTGCTGGATCTCGTTGACGAGCCAGGCCGCGAGCTCCTGCTCGCCGCGCACCTTGAGGATGTCGTGCGGGCTCGCCGGACCGTCCATGAGCGGATCGCCCGCGCGGACGTACTCACCCTCACGCACCGTGACGTGCTTGCCCTTGGCGATGAGGTACTCCTTGGGCTCGCCCACCTCGGGGGTGATGATCACCTTGCGCTTGCCCTTGGTGTCCTTGCCGAACGAGACGCGGCCCTCGATCTCGCTGATGATCGCGTGATCCTTGGGCTTGCGCGCCTCGAAGAGCTCGGCCACGCGGGGCAGACCGCCCGTGATGTCCTTGGTCTTCGTGGTCTCGCGGGGGATCTTGGCGAGGATGTCGCCCGCCTCGATCACCTGACCGTCGGAGACCTGGATGTTGGCGCCCACCGGGAGGAAGTAGCGCGCGACGTTCTCACCCGAGGTCCTCTTGGTCTCGCCGGTCGCCTCGTCCTTGATGCTGATGCGGGGACGCGCGCTCGGATCGCGGGACTCGATGATGTTGGCCTGCGAGAGACCGGTCACCTCGTTGAGCGTCTCCTCCATGGTGACGCCCTCGATGATGTCGCCGAACTTCACGACGCCGTCGACCTCGGTGAGGATCGGGTTGGCGTACGCGTCCCACTCGGCGAGGGTCGTGCGCGACGGCACCTGGTCGCCCTCCTTCACGCGGAGGAAGGCGCCGTACGGCACGGTGTGGCTCTCACGCTCGCGGCCGCTCTCGTCGACGATCTTGATCTGGCCGTTACGGCCCATCACGACCACCTTGCCGTCGCGCTTCTGCACGTACTGAAGGTTGTCGAACTTCACGAGGCCCTCGCTGCGGTTCTCGGCCGAGCTCTGCTCGATCTTGCCGCGCGCGGCCGCACCACCGATGTGGAACGTACGCATCGTGAGCTGCGTGCCGGGCTCGCCGATGGACTGCGCCGCGATGACGCCGACGGCCTCGCCGATGTTCACGCGATAGCCACGCGCGAGGTCGCGGCCGTAGCACATCGCGCAGACGCCACGACGGGTCTGGCAGGTGAGCACGGAGCGGATGAGCACGCGCTCGATGCCGGCCGCCTCGATCTTCTCGACGAGCTCCTCGTCGATCTCCGAGTTGGCCGGGACGATCACCTCGCCCGTGACGGGGTCGGAGATGTCCTCGAGCGCCACGCGGCCGAGGATGCGCTCGCCGAGCGGGCTGACGACCTCGCCGCCCTCTTCGAGCTTGCTCACCCAGATGCCGTCGAGCGTCTTGCAGTCGAACTGTGTGATGACCGCGTCCTGCGCCACGTCGACGAGACGGCGGGTGAGGTAACCCGAGTTCGCCGTCTTGAGCGCCGTGTCCGCGAGACCCTTACGCGCACCGTGCGTCGAGATGAAGTACTGGAGCACGGTGAGACCCTCACGGAAGTTCGCCGTGATGGGCGTCTCGATGATCTCGCCCGAGGGCTTGGCCATGAGGCCGCGCATACCGGCGAGCTGACGGATCTGCTGGTTCGAACCACGAGCGCCCGAGTCGGCCATCATGAAGATGGAGTTGAAGCTCGGGACCTCGGCGGTCTCACCCGTCTCCGGATCGGTGACGGTGTCCTTGCCGATCTCCTCGATGAGCGCCTGCGCGATCTGGTCGGAGGCCTCCGCCCAGATGTCGACGACCTTGTTGTAGCGCTCGCCGTCGGTGATGAAGCCCTCTTGATACTGCTCGACGACCGTGGCCACCTCGGCCTGGGCGCGCTCGAGCACCTCCTTCTTCACCGCAGGGATGATCATGTCGTCCATGCAGATGGAGATGCCCGCCCTCGTGCTCATCTCGAAGCCGAGGTTGCGGAGCTGGTCGGCGAGGAGGACCGTCGCCTTGTTGCGGCTCTGGCGGTAGCACTGGTCGATGAGCGTCGAGAGGGCCTTCTTGTCGAGGACCTTGTTGACGTAGGTGAAGTCGAGCGGCGACGGAAGGACCTCGCTCACGAGCACGCGACCCACGGTCGTGTCGTGGAGCTGCGACTTGCGGACGCCGTCCTTCTCCACGACGTGGCGGAGACGGATCTTGGTGTGCAGCTCCACCTCGCCCGCGTCGTAGGCCATGCGGACCTCGGCCGGCGACGAGAAGATGCCCGAGAACTCGCCCTTCTTCTCCGCGCCCTCGTGGTAGCGGCCCTTCCCGAACGGCTTCTCCCTCGTCATGTAGTAGAGGCCGAGGACGATGTCCTGGGTCGGGTTGATGATCGGGCGACCGTTCGCCGGCGAGAGGATGTTGTTCGTGCTCATCATGAGCACGCGCGCCTCCATCTGCGCCTCGACCGAGAGCGGGACGTGGACGGCCATCTGGTCGCCGTCGAAGTCGGCGTTGAACGCCGTGCAGACCAGCGGGTGGAGGCGGATGGCCTTACCCTCGATGAGCACGGGCTCGAACGCCTGGATGCCGAGGCGGTGGAGCGTCGGAGCGCGGTTCAGGAGGACCGGATGCTCCGTGATCACCTCGTCGAGGATGTCCCAGACCTCGGGCTTCTCCTTCTCGACGAGCTTCTTCGCGCTCTTGATCGTGGTGACGTAACCACGCTCCTCGAGCTTCGCGTAGATGAACGGCTTGAAGAGCTCGAGCGCCATCTTCTTGGGAAGACCGCACTGGTGGAGCCGGAGGTTCGGACCCACGACGATGACAGAGCGACCCGAGTAGTCGACGCGCTTGCCGAGGAGGTTCTGGCGGAAGCGGCCCTGCTTGCCCTTGAGCATGTCGCTCAAGCTCTTGAGCGGGCGCTTGTTGGGACCAGTGATGGTCTTGCCGCGGCGGCCGTTGTCGAAGAGCGCGTCGACCGCCTCCTGGAGCATGCGCCGCTCGTTCCGGATGATGATCTCCGGCGCGTTCAGCTCGATGAGGCGCTTCAGGCGGTTGTTGCGGTTGATGACGCGACGGTAGAGGTCGTTGAGGTCGGACGTCGCGAAGCGGCCGCCGTCGAGCGGGACCAGCGGACGGAGATCCGGCGGGAGCACCGGGATCACCGTGAGCATCATCCACTCCGGGCGGTTGCCCGAGTCGCGGAAGGCCTCGACGACCTTCAGACGCTTGGAGATCTTCTTCTTCTTGGCTTCGCTCGAAGCCTCTTCGAGCTCGAGGCGGAGCTGCTCGGCCAGGGCGTGGACGTCCACGTCGCGGAGGAGCTCGAGGATGGCCTCGCCACCCATGCTCGCCTCGAACGAGTCCTCACCGAGCTCGTCGACGAGCTCCTGGTAGCGCTCCTCCGAGAGGATCTCGCCGCGCTTGAGCGAGGTCTCGCGCGGGTCGAGCACGACGTAGCTCTCGCAGTAGAGCACGCGCTCGAGCTCCTTGAGCGTGACGTCGAGGATCGCGCCGATGCGGCTCGGGAGGCTCTTGAGGAACCAGATGTGGGCGACGGGCGTCGCGAGCGTGATGTGACCGAGACGCTCCCGCCGAACCTTCGACTGGATGACCTCGACGCCGCACTTCTCGCAGACGATGCCACGGTGCTTCATGCGCTTGTACTTGCCGCAGATGCACTCGTAGTCCTTCACCGGCCCGAAGATCTTCGCGCAGAAGAGGCCGTCACGCTCCGGCTTGAACGTGCGGTAGTTGATGGTCTCGGGCTTCTTCACCTCGCCGTGCGACCACTCGCGGATCTTCTCGGCCGAGGCCAAGGAGATGCGAATCGCCGAGAACGAGAGAGGATCTTTGGGCTTTTCGAAGAAGCTGAAGATGTCCTTCATGGTCTAATCACTCCTCCGCCGCCATCGGGTCGTCGGTCATTCGCCCACCAAATCGATCGGATTCGATCAGCTCCACGTTCAAGCAGAGCGCTTGGAGTTCCTTCATGAGCACGTTGAAGCTCTCGGGGAGGCCCGCATCGAGCACGTAGTCGCCCTTGACGATCGACTCGTACATGCGCGTGCGCCCCTGCACGTCGTCGGACTTGACGGTGAGGAACTCCTGGAGGGCGTAGGCCGCGCCGTACGCCTCCATGGCCCAGACCTCCATCTCACCGAGACGCTGGCCACCGAACTGCGCCTTGCCGCCGAGCGGTTGCTGCGTGACGAGCGAGTACGGGCCGATGCTCCGCGCGTGGATCTTGTCGTCGACGAGGTGATGCAGCTTGAGCATGTACATCACGCCCACCGTGACGTCCTCGTGGAAGGCCTCGCCGGTGCGACCGTCGAAGAGGACGGTCTGGCCGTTGGTCGGCACGCCCGCGAGGTTCAGGAGGCGCTTGATCTCCTCCTCGGACGCGCCGTCGAAGACGGGCGACGCGAGGTGGAGGCCACGCGAGAGCTTCTTGCCGAACGCGATGAGATCGTCGTCGCCGAGCTCCTGCACGACCTTGCGGGCCGGTCCGCGCTCGTAGATCTGGAGGAGCTTCTCCCGGATCTCGTTCGCGGCCTTCTTCCGCTCGATCATCTCGTTGACCTGCTTCCCGAGGAGGAAGCCGGCCCAGCCGAGGTGACACTCGAGGATCTGCCCGACGTTCATACGCGAGGGAACGCCGAGCGGGTTGAGCACGATGTCGACCGGCGTGCCGTCCGGGAGGTACGGGAGATCCTCCTCGGGCAGGATGCGCGAGACGACACCCTTGTTACCGTGGCGACCGGCCATCTTGTCGCCGACCTGGAGCTTGCGCTTGATGGCGAGGTAGACCTTCACCATCTTGATCACGCCCGGCGGGAGCTCGTCGCCCTTGCCGAGCTTTTCGATCTTCTCGGAGAAGAGCTGCTCCACCGACGCGACCTGGCCGTCGAGCTGCGACAGGATGTTGTCGATCTTCTCCTTCGAGTGCTCGATCTCGATGTCGCCCCAGTACTTGCGGGGAATCGGATCGAGGAGCTCGGCGGTGATCTTCACGCCCTTGTCGAGCAGGACGTTCTTCTTGTCGTCGACGAGCTTGGCCGTCGTGGTGTTGCCGATGAGCAGGTTGCGGATACGCGAGTAGGCCGAGTCGCGGATGATCTTGATCTCGTCGGCCATGTCCTTCTCGAACTTGGCCCGCTCCGCGTCCTCGATCTGACGCGTCCGCTCGTCCTTCTCGGTGCCCTTGCGCGCGAAGACGCGGGCATCGATGACGATACCGCTCACGCCGGGCGGAACCCGGAGCGAAGTGTCACGCACGTCGCCGGCCTTCTCGCCGAAGATGGCGCGGAGGAGCTTCTCCTCCGGCGAGAGCTGCGTCTCACCCTTCGGGGTGATCTTACCGACGAGGATGTCGCCCGCCGTCACCTCGGCGCCGATGCGCACGATGCCGGAGTCGTCGAGGTCCTTGAGGGCCTCGTCACCGACGTTCGGGATGTCGCGCGTGATCTCTTCCTTGCCGAGCTTGGTATCACGCGCGACGCACTCGAACTCCTCGATGTGGATCGAGGTGTACACGTCGTCCTTCGCGATGCGCTCGGAGATGAGGATCGAGTCCTCGAAGTTGTAGCCGCCCCACGGCATGAACGCGCAGATGACGTTCTGGCCGAGCGCGAGCTCGCCGAGGTCGCAGGAGGGGCCGTCCGCGAGGACGTCGCCCGCCTTCACGCGATCGCCCGGTCGCACGACCGGCCGCTGGTTGTAGCAGGTGCTCTGGTTGGAGCGCTGGAACTTGAGGAGGCGGTAGATGTCGGGGAACGCGCCGTCCTCGCCCTCGGCCTTCACGACGATGCGGGTCGCGTCGACCGACTCGACCACGCCGTCGCGCTTGGCGAGGATGCAGACGCCCGAGTCACGCGCCACGCGGTCCTCGATGCCCGTGCCGACGATCGGCGCGTACGAGCGGAGCGTGGGCACCGCCTGACGCTGCATGTTCGAGCCCATGAGCGCGCGGTTCGCGTCGTCGTGCTCGAGGAACGGGATGAGCGAGGCCGCGACCGACACGAGCTGCTTCGGCGAGACGTCCATCAGGTTGATCTGATCGGGCGTGACCATCACCGTGTCGCCGTTGTAGCGGGCGCTGACCAGGTTCGCGACGAGGCGGCCGTTCTCGTCCAGCTGAGCGTTCGCCTGGGCGATGTAGTAGCCCTCCTCTTCCAGCGCGCTGAACCAGCGGACCTCGTCGGTGACGACCGAGTCGACGACCTTCCGATACGGCGTCTCGACGAAGCCGTACTCGTTCACCCGCGCGTAGGTCGAGA
>JAAYBZ010000229.1 GCA_012744445.1 Myxococcales bacterium
AGGCGCTCGTCTCGGGGTCCTTGATGCCCACGCGCGCGATGCCCTCGACCTTGCGCGCGCCGGCGAGCGCCGCGACGCCGAGCGAGGCGATGATCTCGAGCGCCTCGCGCGCCTCCGGCGAAGGCGGCTCCTCGCTCTCGATGCGCACGAGCGCCGCGATCTCGGCCTCGCCGAGGAGGATCAGCGTCACGCGCCCCGGCTCGACGTGCACGGCCGACGTGGGATCGACGTCGCCGAGGTCTTCGAGCGTGAGCATCGCGGGGAAGGCCGAAGGATTACCCTTGGTGGAGATGCGCTCGAGGACGCCGCCCGCGGGCGTCGGCACGTAGACCGCGGCGTTCTTCCCCTCGAGCTCGGCGGCACACGCCTCGAGCACGCGGCCCGCGATGAGATCGAGGTCGGTCTCGGCGACGAAGGCCGCGCACCGCGCGTAGGTCGCCGTGCGCCGCCGGCTCTGCGCCTCGTCGCGCGAGAGCCGTTCGCGCTCGGCGACGAGCATGGCCCGTTCGCGCGCGCGGTCGGCGCCGAGGAGGATCGCGTCGCCCGTGAGCGGATAGAGCACCGTGTGCAGGACGCCGAGGGCCACGGCGTGCGCCGTCTCCTCGAGCGCGTCGCGCGCGCTCATCACGACGACCTCGGTGGAGACGTAGAGCGCCCGCACGTGGTGCACGAGCGCGAGGCCTTCACCGCGCGGGAGCGAGAGCGAGACGAAGACGACGTCGTATTGCTCCGTGGCGAGCTTCGCCAGGGCGTCGGCCACGTCGAGCGCGATCGACGGGCGATCGTCGCGGTCCCGGAGGACGCGCTCGACGAACGCGGCGTCCGCGGCATCCGAGGTGACGATCAGCGCGCGGAGCGAGAGCGGCGTCACGCCGAGCTCCGCAATGCCTCGAGGTCCACCACGCCGTCGAAGACGTGCCTCGCCGGCCCGCCCATCCGCACGCGCTCGTGCGGCTCGCCGACGCGGATCGTGAGCTTTCCACCGGGGAGCCTCACCGCGATCGGCTCGCCGCGCTTGGCGCGCCCCGTCTCGACGGCCGCGACCGCCGCCGCGCACGCCCCGGTGCCGCAGGCGAGCGTCCAACCCGCGCCGCGCTCCCAGACGTGCAGCACCAGCTCGTCGCCCTCGAAGGCGCCGAAGCCCACGTTCACGCCCGCCGGAAAGCGGGGATCGCGCTCGAGGCGCGGCCCGAGGGTGCGCCGCCGCTCGCCCACGTTCTCGAAGGTGACGAGGTGCGGGTTGCCCATCGAGACCGCCGTCACGCGGAGCATCATGCCGTCGACCTCGAAGTCGGCGTCGACGAGCGGGGCGTCGACCGCGACCGGGATCTCGGCGGGCACGAGCGAGGGCACGCGCATCCCCACGTCGACCCACGCGGTCCGCGCCGTCCGTGCGACGGAGACGGTGTGCGGCCCCGCGCCGGTCTCGAAGTCGGCGTCGAGCCGATCCCTGCCCTGCGCCTCGGCCGCGAAGAGCGCCGCCACGCGGAGGCCGTTGCCGCACATCTCGGGCACGCTGCCGTCGGCGTTGATGACGTGCATCGAGAGCACGTCGCGCACGCCGACGAGGAGGACTCCGTCGGCGCCGACGCCTTTGTGGCGGTCGCAGAGGAGCCGCGCGGTCTCCGCGTCGATGGCCGAAGCCGCCTCGTCGTGGGCCGCGACGACGATGAAGTCGTTGCCGAGCCCTTCGTACTTCGCGAATCGAAGCTGCATGAACCGCAGGAAGATAGCCCCTCGGGTCAGGCCTCGCCACGCGGGGGGGTGGCCGCTTCGGTGGCCTCGCCTACATCGTCGCCGGGGACCGAGGCGGGCTCGAGCCGGCGGAGCCCGTCGATCGCCACGAGCATCGCCCCGAGCAGGAAGACGGCGCCGAGGCGCGCGGTGATCACGGCGAGCTCCACGGCCCGGCGGTCGACGAGGAAGTCCCGCGTCGCGCGGAGGCCGAAGCCCGCCCCCACGACCAGGACGATCACGGCCGCCGCGACCAGGAGCTCGAGGGCTCGGCTCGGCGCGACGCGACCCATGACGAGCCAGAGGCCGACGCCGAAGCCTGCCTCGGCGAGCGGCACGGCCACGAGGTGGGCGAGGATCGCGTGCGACTCCATCGTGGCCATCTCGTCGAGCACGGCCGACTGACCCATCCCGAGCACGACGTTCGCCATCGTCACGAAGGCCGAGGGCGTCGAGCCCGGCGCCGCCACCGTGAACTCGTCGCTGCGGATCGCCGAGTCCGCGAGCGGGATCAGCGCCTCGGTGAGCGAGAGGCCCGCGCCCACGAGGAAGGCCGCGAGCGCCGCAGAAGCGAGCGAGAACACGAAGGGCCCCGAGCCCGAGACGCGGGCGTGCCCTCCCCGACCCACCGCCACGCCCGCGCCTGCCGCGATCGCGCTCGCGGCCGCGACGATGCCGGCCACCATGCCGAGCCGCACCGGCCCGAGGTGCTGCGTGATGAAGATCGCGCGCTCGAGGTGCGGCGCCTCGAGCCGGAAGATGCGCATCACGCCGAAGAGCTCGACGAGGTGCGTGAGGGTGAGGCTCACGAAGAGCGAGACGAGGCCGGCGCGGAGGAGGGGGAACAAGGCGCGCGAGTCTACCACCCCCTCCGCGCGATGCGCCTCACTCCGCCGACAGCTCGGTCATCCGCAGGTACATGCGCGCGGTGGGATCGTTCTCGTCGCACTCGAGGGCGCGCTCCCACTCGGCGATGGCGTCGGCCGCGTGGCCCTCCTCGAAGTGCACGAGCCCGAGCGCGACGTGCGCAGCCGCGTAGCGCGGCTTGTACCGGAGCGCCTCCTCGAGCTCGAGCCTCGCGGCGCGCAGGTCGCGCTGCTCGAGGTAGAGCTTGGCGAGCCGGAGCCGGAGATCGACGAA
>JAAYBZ010000230.1 GCA_012744445.1 Myxococcales bacterium
CCGGAGGACTTCGACGGCTTCGAGGACGAGGACGGCTGCCCGGATCCCGACAACGATCAGGACGGCATCCCCGATCGGCTCGACCTCTGCCCGAACGATCCCGAGGACATCGACTTCTTCGAGGACGAGGACGGCTGCCCGGATCCCGACAACGATCAGGACGGCATCCCCGACGTCGACGATCAGTGCCCGGACGACCCCGAGGTCTACAACGGCTACATGGACGAGGACGGCTGCCCGGACGAGGGCTCCGTCATCATCGAAGACGATCAGCTCGTCGTGCTCGACAAGATCTACTTCGAGACGAACAGCGCGGTCATCCAGCGTCGTTCGTACCCGATCCTCGACGCGATCGCGGCCACGCTCAAGGGCAACCGGCAGATCACGTTGATGGAGGTCCAAGGCCACGCCGACGAGCGCGGCAACGACGACTACAACCTCGAGCTGACTCGCGATCGCGCGGCGGCGGTCCTCGAGGCGCTCGTGCAGCGCGGCGTGGAGCGCGCGCGGCTCCGGAGCGCGGGCTACGGTGAGCTCTGCCCGATCGATCCGCGCTCGAACAAGGTGGCGTGGGAGAAGAACCGCCGCGTCGAGTTCAAGATCATCGAGACGAGCGCCGGCCCGACCGGCATCGAGGTGACCTGCCCGGCGGCGCGCCACCTCGTCCCAAGCTCGAACGCAGAGAAGAAGTAGCCCCGGCGAGGGCTCGCCTCGGAGCTCGTCTCCGGGGCGAGCGGACGCGAAAACGCCTCGGCTCCGAGCGGAGTCCGAGGCGTTCTCGCATCAGCCGCCTGCGATCAGAGGCGCGCTTCGCCGGCGAGCACGGCGCGATGGAGCGCCTCGTCCATGCGGACGTAGCCTTGCTCGGTGCGGAGGTAGATCGGGCCCGACGCGGCGTTCGGATCGATGCCGTCGCGGCGGAGCTCGGCCTTCTGCACCTTGAACGTGCCCGTCTTCTGGAGCTCGCCGAGCACGCGCACGAAGCGCGGCTGCGCGTAGGAGGGGAGCGTCTTGGCCGTCTCGAAGAAGGAGACCGGATCGAACTCGCCCTTGGGCACGACGGCCGCGAGGCCGAATTGCCCGTCGTGAGGCGGCACGCGCACGCCGATCACGGTGACCTCCTCGACGCCCGGCGCGGCGGAGAGGACGTCGGCGACCTCGGCGGTGGAGACGTTCTCGCCCTTGCAGCGGAACGTGTCGCCGATGCGGTCGACGAAGTAGGCGTAGCCGTCCTCGTCGACGCGGAGGAGGTCGCCCGAGCGGAAGTAGCGGTCGCCCTTCTCGAAGACGTTCTCGAGGATCTTCTTCTTGGTGGCCTCTTCGTCGGTGTAACCGCGGAACTCGGTGATCGCGAGCTTGAGGCGCTTGGGAAGGCGGACGACGAGCTCGCCGACCTCCCCGCGCGCGGCCGGCACGCAGAAGCCGCGCGCGTCACGGACGTGCTCCTCGGCGTCGACGTCGAACTTCACGAGGCGCATCCAGTTGAGCACCTCGGGCGGCATGACGCCGATGGCGCCCACGTGCCCCGTGGTGTTGAAGAGGAAGCCGGGCGCCTCGGTGGCCGCGTAGAACTCGCGGATCTCGGGGATGCCGAAGAGCTCCTGGAAGGGCACCCAGACGTCGGGGCGGAGGCCGTTGCCCACCGCGACGCGGACGCGATGGCTCTTGTCGCCCTGGGGGTGCGTGTTCACGAGGTAGCGGCAGAGCTCGCCGATGTAGAGGATCGCCGTGGCGTCGTAGCGGCGGACGTCGTCCCAGAAGGCGCTCGCGCTGAAGTGACGGCGGAGCGCGACGGGCGTGCGCGTGACCATGCAGGAGCCGACACCGATGAGGAGCGCGCTCGCGTGGTAGAGCGGGAGCACGAGGTAGAGCTTGTCGCCCGGCTCGAAGCGCATCATCAGGGCATGGAAACCGGCGCCCGCCGAGAGCGTGCGCTCGTGGCTCACGCGGCAAGGCTTGGGGAGGCCCGTCGTGCCGGAGGTGTAGATGTAGACGAAGTCGTCGTCGATCTCGACCGGCACCGGCTCGAAGGCGTGACGCGGGGCGCGATCCATCGCGATCTCGAGGCCGTCGCCGCGGCCGTAGCGGTGGATCACGTCCATCTGCTCGATCACGGCGGGGCGCGCCTCGATGCGCTCGGCGTACTCGGACTCGACGAGGAGGACGCGGGCCTTCGAGACGCGGATGGCGTGATCGAGCGGGGGGCCGTCGAGGTTGTTGTTGATGAGCGCGGCCGTCCCGCCCGCGCGCGAGACGCCGAGCATGGCCGCGAGGTAGAAGGGCGAGTTCGCGCCGAGGAGCGCGACGGTGTCGCCCTTCTTCACGCCGTCGGCGGCGAGGACGTGCGCGATCTGGGAGGTCATACGATCGAGCGCGTTCCAATCGAGCCGGACGTCGTCCATCTCCACCGCGAGCCCGCGGGGATCGACGCGCGCGTTCTCGAGGAGCACGTCGACCAGGCTTCGGATCTTGCCCGTCTTCATGCGCGCGAAGGTCGGGAGGAAGACCTTGGCGAGGGGCTTCACCGAGCGGAGGCCAGAGGTGAGGACTTTTCCGCGCGGGGAGAGCTTCTCTTCGAGGCGGGCGAGGGATTTGTCGAGATCGAGCTTCATTCGATGGACGGGTAAGAGAGCGGATCAGCCCGCGCGGACGCGAGCGATGTGCGATCGATAATCCCCCCCGTAGCCCGCCGCCACCCAGCGCGCCTCGATGAACTCGACGACGCGTTGCCGGCGCGCCGGATCTTCGACGGCGAATTGGCTCGCCTGATCGGCGATCGCGTTGGCCTCGTCGCGTACGCGCGAGCGCACCTCGCAGCTGGACGGATCACCTCCGAGGCCGAGGAGCCCCTCGGCGATCTCGGCGGAGACGGTGGCGGCGTTCTCGCGGCTGTCGCGGATGTTGCCCTTGCCGGTGAGGACGTTGCCGAGCCCGTAGACGCGCTCGAGGCCGCGGAGCGTGCCGCGCTCCCAGTCGTCGAAGTCGTAGAGCTCGCCGCGGGTGGGGATGCCGGGGATGGGCTCGGGGATGGAGCCGATGGAGCCGACGACGAGCGGCGCGCGGATCTCGAAGGTCTCGCCCTCGAGGGAGACGAGCTTCCCGTCGCGCACGGCGTTCTTCTGGAAGACGAGACCCGCGAGCCGGCCGTCGCTCTCGATGGCCTCGACGGGGCTCGCGAGCCCCACGAAGCGCACGAGGTATTTGTTCTGCACGCGCGTCATGATCTTGACGCGCGCCGCCTCGGCCTTGGCGATGGCGCTCGCGTCGCTTCCCTTGGCGGCCGCGATGGGCATGTCCTCCATGCGGCGGCGGTAGACGAGCGTGCAGCCCCGAAAGCCGATGGCCTCGGCCGAGAGGCCGTGCTTCTCGAGCGTCTCGGGGATCCCGCGCGTGTCGAGCTCCTCCATGTCGACCCCGACGCCGCGCTCGCGGAGGAGCCGGCCGACGACCTCGAAGTTGAGGATCTTGGCGACGTCGATGGACGCGAGCCCGCCGCCCACGACGAGCGCGCCGTCGGGGCATTCGATCCGCGGGCCGTCGTAGCCGGGGTCTTCGTAGTGATTGAACCAGTGGACGAACGGGTTCTGGTAGAGGAGCCCGCGGCCGACGAAGCGATCGATGCCCTCGATGGGCAGCGGCCGATCGCGCCAGGCGCCGTTGGCGAGGACGACGGCCGAGAGCCCGAGCTCGTCGCGGAGGGTGCCGAGCGAGACGTCGCGCCCCAGCTTGGTGCGCGGGACGAAGAACACGCGCGGGTGAGCGAGGGCCGCGTCGATCTTGGCGTACTCGGCCTCGCGGAGCTTGCGGTGCCAGCGCGGGAGCCCGTCTTCGATCTTTCCGTACGGCTTCTCGCCCTGTTCGAGCACGAGGACGGCGGCTCCCCGCTCGGCGAAGACGGACGCGGCTTCCGAGCCGGCGACGGCTCCGCCGATGAGCGCGATGATGGGAGTCGCGGAGTGGAAGGGCGAGAAGTCGGTCATGGGCTGTACGAGGCTCCTCCGGCGGGAGACGCCACGACGATATCCAAAAAATCCGATTCGCGGGCGGATTAGCTGCGCCTATTGCGCTGCGTCAACGCGCGTTTCCTCGATCAGATGAAGCGCGCGCTGCCTTTGACTCCTTGGCTCCCGCGATCTTCGGAGAACCGGTACTCGGGGTCGAGGAGATCGTTGACGCGCTCCATGACCTCGTCGACGTAGCCCTGGAAGCGATCGCGATAGAGGGTCTCGGCCTCCGGGGTGAAGGGCTCGAAGTCCGTCGGCACGTGGTACTCGGCCATGGCCTCGTAGGGGATCGGATCGCCGAAGCGGTAGGTGATCGTCCCGCCCTTCGCGAAGGGCGAGGCGCCCGGGTAGACGTAATCGCTGCCGTTGCAGCCCACGGGGACGACCGTGGCCTTGAACTTGAGCGCGAGCTGGGCGATGCCCACGTGGCCGCGTGAGAGCCGCTTGGAGCGCGTGCCCTGAGGGAAGATGATGACGTCGAGGCCGAGCTCGAGCGCTTGCCGGTTGAGCTCGGTGAACCTGCGCATCATCGCTCCGAAGAGCGCGTTGACGCCTTCTTCGTACGTCTCGCGGCGTGGATCGAAGCGGCGCCCGAGCATGTCGCGTTCGCGCGTGAAGAGGATCTCGGGGAGCTCGACGTCGGACTCGGGCATCGGGCGGCCGAAGGCGACGGAGTCGACGCGCGCGCGGAGGGCGGCGTACTCGGCGTCGCTCGGCGCGCGTCCCACGGTCGCGACGAAGTCCTTGGTGATGAGGTACCCGCGCGAGACCGTCGGGAGCTGGTTCGTCATCTCCATGAAGGTCGCGAGCATCGGATGCTCGTAGTACTTCCCCTTCACCCAGGTGGCGGTGTAGCGCTTCGCGCTCCGCCAGATGTAGACCTGGAACGGGAAGTAGTTGTACCGGTCGGTGTGGTTCATCGCGAAGATGACCGGCGTCGACGGCACCTTCTCGAACCCTTCGGCGACGATGCGCGTCCGGGGCGGCTTGAGATAACTCGCCGTGAGGAGGTGCCCCATCACGTCGTGGATGCGCGGCTCGGACGTGAGCTTCAGGCGCTGGAGTCTCGGGAGATCGAGCATGTGGGTGAAACTCTCATCCAGGACGAGGCGCTCGGCAACCGGGGATTTCAGCCCCGGCCGAGCGTCTCGACCATGCGGTGGGCCACCTTGGTGGCGAGGGCCATGATGGTGACCTGGGGGTTGGTGCCGACGGCCGTCGGGAAGAGGCTCGCATCGGCCACGTAGCAGCCGGGGAGGTCCCAGACCTCGCCCTTCATGTCGACGACCGAGGCGCGGTCGTCGTCGCCCATCCGGCAGGTGCCCATGAGGTGGACCGTGAAGAGCTCGAGCGTGCTCGGGCTCGTCTGCGTCTTCTCGATGAGCGGGAGCTGATCCGGAGAGGTGATCTTCTGGAGGTTGGGGAAGGGGAGGTAGACCACGTCTGCGCCCATCGCGAAGTGGAGCTCGGCCAGGTATCGGATGCCGCGCAGGAAGCGCTCGTGATCGAGCTTGGTGATGTCGTAGCGCGCGGACGGGCGGCCGAAGACACGCTTGACGTGACCCGCGCGGGTGTCTTCGACGAGGACGCCCGTCGCGACCATGTGGTTGTAGTGCTTCATCACGTCCCACGCCTCGTCGCCGTGGCCGTGGATCTGGGCGGCCATGATGGCCGGCGGCACGAAGTTCTCGGCGAGGACGATGCCGTCGTGCCGGAACTCGCGGATCTGGCCGCCCTGGCTCACGCCCTGCCAGCCCTTCACCTCGTAGGGGAAGCGCGCGACGACCTTGGCGTTGGGGTGGCAGAGGAAGTTCTTGCCGAGCTGTCCGCTCCGCCGCGCCGCGCGGTATTGGAGGAGGATGTTGGGCGTGTGGACCGCGCCGCAGGCGAGGACGACGGCACGCGCGCGGATGGTCACGCGCTGCTCGTCGCGCCGGGTGCGCGGGTTCACCGCCCAGGCCTTCACGCCGACGCAGCGCCCGCCTTCGATCACGAGCTCGTCGACGCGCAGCTCGGTGAAGCAGCGCGCGCCGTGCTCGAAGGCGCGCGGCATGTAGCTCACGAGCGTGCTCTGCTTGGCCCCGGTGGGGCAGCCGAGGATGCAGCTGTTGGCGCCCACGCAGGCGTCCTGGGCGCGGTAGTTCTCGACGTACTTCCAGCCTAGTTTCTTGGCGCCCTGGGCCATGATGCGGTTGTCGTCGCCGATGGAGGCGGGCATCTGGGTCTTGGCGTGGATGCGCTCCTCGACCCGCGAGAAATACGGGTCGAGGCCCTTTGCGCCCATCTCGGGGCCGAGGAGGTGCTCCCACTCGTCGAGGACCTCGGGGATCGGGCGCCACGCCATGCCGCCGTTGATGACCGTGCTCCCGCCGACGCAGCGGCCCTCGGCATAGGGGATGGGCGGGTTGCCCATGATCACCGTGCCACCGTTGTCGCGGTAGAGGCGCGGCTGCGACTCGGCGAGGTAGGGTGAGAAGCTGGAGGTCGGGTGATATCCGCCCTCTTCGACGAGGATCACGTCGAAGCCGGCCTCGGCGAGCTCGGCGCCGACGACGGCGCCGCCGGCGCCCGTGCCCACGACCACGACCTCCGCGTCGTATCGCGCGCCGTGGCGATAATCGCCGTGCCTGAGGATGTTCATCGGAGCTCCTCCGCGTGGTGGATCATGTCGCCCTCGGCGGGCGTCTCGCCGGCGAGGATGCGCTTGCGCAGCGCGATGCGATCGAGGGTGAAGCTGCGCGGATCGTAGCCGAGCGCCTCGTGCACCTCGTCCTGATCGTAATAAGCCGAGAACAAGAGCGCCTTGGGCGCGAGCATCAGCATGCGGATGGGCATGAGCCTGCTCGTCTCGATCTCGGTGAGGAGCTTCGAGGCTTCGTCTCGCGGCAGCGCGGAGAGGGGCTTGGTCCCCTTGAAGCGCCAGACGGGCGCCCACTCGAGCAGGCGGAAGACGGCGAGGATGCCCTTCGCGCTCTGCTCCGGCATGTACGAGAGACCGACCAGCATCTGCTGGTAGACGCGCTCATCGAGCTCGGGGCTCCGCGGCGCGTCGCCCTCGGGGAGGAGGACGCGCATGAGCGAGCGGATCGCCTTCTCGGTCGCGCCGTCGACCGGATGGGCTTCGGCCATCGGATAGCCGTCGTCGGGGTGACGTCGGGCGTCGCCCGTAGCTCTGGGATCGACCGTCGGGAGCTTTCTGCGGTTCATCCTACGCTCGCTTTCGAGGCGGGCTCGAGGACCCGCCGGAGCTTTTCGTCGACGTCACGGTGGAAGGCTTCGGTGATGGCGCGCGCGGCCTGCGGATCGCCCTTGCGCATGAGCGCGATCGCGCGCTCGGCCATGTCGGCCAAGCTCGGCTCGAAGACGACGAGATCGAGCGCGCGCTCCATCATGCCGCGGATCGACTCGAGGAAGGGGTTGGCGACCCAGCGGAGCGCGAGGTTGTGGGTGGCCACGACGAGCGCGTCGAGCCAGCGCTCCTGCGCCTCCACGAAGGCTCGGGCGTCGCGCTTGGACTCGGCTTCGCGGAGCGCCTTCGCCGCGGCGTCGAGGCGATCGAAGTCCTCGGGCATGCCCCGCTTGCCGGCGCTCTCGACGAGGTATTCGACGACCTGCGCGCGCGGCTCGAGGAGGCCGAGGAGGAGCTCCGCTTTCTCGCGGATGTCGCGCCCGTGCTCGAGGAAGGGACCGAGGAGATCGAGCGTGCCGCGCGTGCGGAAGTCGGCGACGGTGACGCCCTGGCCTTGGCGCACCGTGACGAGCCGCGCTTGCTCGAGACGCCGGATGGCTTCCCGCAGCGTGTTGCGGTTGGTGCCGTAGGCGACCGCGAGATCGCGCTCGGGCGGGAGCCGATCGCCAGCCTTGAATTCGTCGGCGACGATCCTCGCGCGGATCAGCTCGAAGAGCTCTTCGGTGCGGACGCTCATGAAGTCTCGGTTCTCGCGCCGACGAGGGCCGACGCCAATCCCAAGCTTGGTCCCTCCCGATGATTGGTTCAACCAATTTATGGGGAGGCGCAGCCGCCCACGGCGAGATCCGGGTGGCCGGGGAGGCGCGCCGTGAGAGGGCTCAGGGCGCCGTGCAGCGTGGAGGTAGTCTCGTTCACGCGGACGAAGGTGAGGTGCGTGAGCTCGTCGTCCCCGCCGAGGTGGGGGACGGGGGCGGTCACGTCGTCGCCCGAGAGCACCATGGTGGTCGCGCGCTCGAACTCGAGGCCGTCGAGGCTCGCCGCCATCGTGACGGCGCTCGTGCCGTCGGCGTGGATCACGGCGAAGTAGAGCCGCACGGTGCGGCGACCGGTCGGCATCGCGGCGACGACGGCGCCGGGGAGCCGGTGCGCCACCTCGCTGCGATCGACCCCTCCGTCGGCCGGGGGATCGTCGGGGACGAGGAGCGGAAGGAGTGGGCCTCCGACGCGCTCGAAGCGCACGCCGTCGTCCGAGCGCGCCGCGTGGATCCGCCCGTCTTCCTCGAAGTAGAGGAGCGTGCCGAGGTCGTCGTCCTCGATGACGGTCGGCCCCGAGAGCGCGCCCTCGAGGATGGGGTTGTCGGGCGATTTCACGAGCGGCGCGTCGGCTCGCTCGGCCTCGGCGACGCCGATGCCTCCCTCGGCGGCGTAGTACACGCGGATCGAACCGTCTTCGCGCACGAGCGCGAAGGGCTCACGGACGTGATCGCCCTCCCACGCCTCCGTGGCCCCGAGCGCGAGCACGGGGGCCTGGAAGCCGGCGCAACGGCCGATGCGCGTGGCGCGGTGGATCGCTCGGCCCGCGTCGTCTTCGAGGTCCACGAAGAGCACCTCGCCGGCGACGCTCCCGCGGTGGATGGCGGCGTCGGCGACCCGGAGGATCTGTGAGCCGGTGACGCCGGTCTCCCCGGCGACGAGCGGGCGGAACGGCCCCACGCCGGAGGTGCTGATCTGCTTGGCGAACTCGCTCTCCCGCCCGAGCATCGAGCAAGACGCGAGCGTGAGGGCGAACGCGGCGAGGACGAGGCGGTTCATCGGAAGCTCACCGTGAGCTGCGTGCCGAAGCCGAGCTGATGGCCCCGCGAGACGAGATCGCCCACGGGATCGACGAGCGAGATCTTCTCGTGGAGGCGCTCGGGGAGGTGCGCGTAGAAGAAGTGGAACGCGAGGTCGACGCTCCCGCGGATGAGCGGCTCGAGGCGGTCGAAGGTGACCTCGCCGCCGACGACGATGGTATGCCGATCGTTGTCGACGAAGTTGGTGAGGCCGCGCTGCGCGGGGAAGGGCGAACGCTCGAAGACGTAGCCGCCGCGCACGCGGACCTCGGCGAGCTCTCCGTCGAAGACGCGCCCCTCGAGGCTGAAGCGCGGGACGAAGGTGTCCTTCATGCCCATGGGGATGGCGCGGTTTCCGCGGATCTCCTCGGGGATCACGATGCCGAGGCCCGCCGCGACGCCCGAGGGATCGACGAGATCGAGATCGATGGTGTCGTCGGAGATGAGGCTCGGGTGCTTCGACCAGTCCATCCACGTGAGATCGAAGCTCGCGCGGAGCGGGCCGTGGGCGTAGGCGAAGCCGGCCGTGACCTGGTGCGGCCCGTAGTGCGAGCGGCTCACGCTGAGGAGATCGAGCACGAGGCCGAGATCGGCGAAGCCCGCGAGCCCCACGTCGGCGTCGGCGCGCACGGTGTTCTGGAGGAGGAACTTGCCGCGGTACGAGAGCCCGATCGAGAGGCGCTCGTGCGGGAGGAGCTGGAGGCCCACCTGCGGATAGCGGATGCTCTTCAGGTCGCCCGTGAACATGTGCTCCGCGCGAGCCGCGGAGGGCAGGAGCCCGGCCGTCCCCTCGAGGCGGAGCGCGAGATCGGAGGGCGCCTGGAAGGTGATGCCGCCGCCGAGCACGAGCCAGTCGAAGGGCCGGATGGCGAGGTTCGTCGCGAGGAAGACCTTGTGCATCCGTGTGTCGTAGAGCTCCCAGCGCGGGCGATCGGCGATCGCCGTCCGCGTCCGGCTCATCCGTTGATCGTTGAGCAGCAGCGCGAGCCCGAAGGCGAAGCGGAACTTGCCGAACTGCCCCGGCGCGACGAGGCCCACCTGAATGGCGCCGAGCGGCTCGACGTTCGAGTCCTCGCCGTTGATCGAGAGGTCGGAGTGGAGGCGGACGTAGCCGAAGTCGAGACGGAGCCCTTGGCTCCGCGCGAGCCCGGCGGGGTTGTAGTAGTTGGCGCTCGAGTCCTCGACGTCGGCCGTCACGGCGCCCGCGCGGCCGATCGAGCGGCTCCCGAGGCCGATCGTGTCGACGGGGCTCGCCGCCGCGCGGCTCTCCATGAGCGCGACGAGGGCGAGGATCGCGATGCGCGCGAGGGACCTCACCAGCTCACCCCCACGTTGCCGCCGGCGACGAGCATGAAGCCGCTGCTCACCATCGGCGTGGTGATCTCGGGCTCGCCGCTCTCGGCGGCTTCGGCGGCGGTTCGGCGGCTCACCTCGTGCGTGCGCTCCGCGATGCGGTGCATCGCGCCGAAGAGGTTCGCGTCGAGGATCGCGCCCGACTTGCTCTTGAACTGGAGGCCGCCGCCGAGGGAGAGGACGTGGCGGTGGCTGTCGAGGTAACGCAGGGGAACCATGCGGTTCTCCTCTTCGTGCGCGGGCACGTTGCGGCGCGGCGCGATGCGCGCGGGGCCCGAAGGCGTGGGCTCGAACGCGTAGCCGCCGCGGAGCGAGAGCCGCGTCCGTCCCCTGAAGAAGCGGTACTCGCCGCCTACGCGCGGCGAGAGCGTGTCGTGGAAGTCGGGGTGGGGCGGCTCGTACGAGCTCCGCGTGGTCTTGCCCAGCGTGCCGGGGAAGGCCGACCAGCGCCGGTAGGTGAGGTTGAGCGCCACGAGGAAGGCGTCGCTCGGCGAGTACGCGGCCTCGGCGGCGAGCGTGTGCGGCGCGTATTGCGCCACGGCCGAGATCTCGATGCGCGGGAGCTCGATGGGAAAGCCGCTCACGTCGATCTCGAGGTCGATGTCGGCGCGGAGCTCGCCGCGGTAGGAGAGGCCGAAGCGGAACGGGCCCGTGTCGTAGGTCGCGCCGAGCACGGGCGCGAATTGCGCGAGGATCTGGTTCTCGGTGCGCGAGCGGAACTGTTTGGCCTCGTCGATGGTGACGTGGAGCGTGCCGACGATGGTCGCGAGCGCCGCCGTGCCCACACCGAAGCGGAGCCCGGGCACCCAGCGGTCGAGATCGACGCCGAGCCCCACGTTGATGCTCACCGAGTGCGCGCGCCCGAGGACGGGCCATTGCGGCATGTCGGTGTAAGGGAGATCGACGCGGAGGACGGCGTTGTTGGGCGTGTAGAAGCCGGCGCCGAGCGTGAGGACGTCTTCGAGCGGGCCGCCGAAGGGGATCGGCAATTGGAAGCCGAGCATCGCGCCGCTCGCCGTGTCCATCTCCTTCATGCGGCCGTCGACGGCGGGCGTGAGGAAGGTCTCGCCGTCGAGCCGAAGCCAGTTGGGCGCGGCGAGCATCCCCACGAAGAGCCCGGTGGTCTTGGCCCGACCGAGGCCCGCGGGGTTGGAGACGGTGGCCTCGTAGTCGTCCGCGAAGGAGACGCCCGTCATGCCCATGCCGATGTGGCGTGAGCCGTAGCCGAAGACGTCCGGCGGCGTCGCCTCCGCGCGGAGCGGCGCGAGGACCATGGCGACGAGGACGAGGGCGAGGCGCTTCACGGTGACTTCTGGGCCGCGAAACTAACACAATCGCGACTTCGTCCGAATCCATGTCAAAACGGGGAGGTGGACGACGGCTATTTCAAGATCCTCCGGGTCGTGTCCGGGCACGGGGGGCTCTCGGCGGACGCGATCGTGCGCGCGTCGGGCGAGGCCAGGACCGTGCTGCAGGCGCTGCGCGAGGCGAAGCCCGATTGGCTCGTGGAGCGCGAGGGGCTCCTCCGCTGTACGGAGAAGGGCTTCGAGGCGTATTGCCGCGAAGCCTACGCCCGCGAGGTGAAGGCCGTCGACGCCGAGGCGCTCGCGGCGTACGCGCGCATCGCGGCGAGGAGGCCGCCGGCCGATCGCGCGCTCGATCAGGTCTACGCCACGGCGGATACCGCGCTCGAGCGGGCGAGGGTGCTCGTCTCGCACGGCGAGACCCAGCGCGGGCTCTGCCTGCTCGGCGACGACGATCTCACGAGCGTCGCGCTCGGCATCCTCGGCGTCACGCGCAGGGTCACCGTCCTCGAGATCGACGAGCGGCTCACGGCGCTCCTCGAGACGGCCTCCGAGGAGCTCGGCCTCGATCGCAAGATCGTGCGGCACGATCTCCGCGATCCCACGCCGCGCGAGCTCCGCGGGAAGTTCGGGGCGGTCTTCACCGATCCGCCGTACGCCATCGAGGGCTTCCGGCTCTTCGTCGCGCGCGCGACCGAGCTCCTCCGCGAGGACGGAAAGCTCATCGTCTCCTTCGGACAGAGCCGGAGGAGCGTCGAACGCGGCCTCGAGAAGCAGCGCGCGCTCGTCGAGCTCGGCTACTTCATCGAAGAGGTGAAGCCCGATCTCGTGCGCTACGACGGCGCCGAGAGCATCGGCGCCTCGAGCTCGCTCTACGTCTGCCGGCGGACGCCGCTCGCCAAGGTCGAGCGCGAAGCTCGGGTGGAGGGCGATCTCTACTCGGCGCGCTCCCCCAAGAGGCGCAAATGATCCCCGCCCACCCTTCGGCGACGACCGTGCTCCTCCGGCCGGGGTTCGGCGAGATCGAGGTGCTCCTCCTCGAGCGGAGCGCCGGCATCGAGTTCCACGGCGGGGACTGGGTCTTCCCTGGCGGACGCGTCGACGACGAAGACGTCCGCCCGTCGGAGGATCCCTTCGCCGAAGCGCCGGCGCGTCGCGCGGCCGTGCGCGAGACGCTCGAGGAGACGGGGCTCCGCGTCGCGGAGGAGGAGCTCGTCCCCATCGCGCACTGGACCACGCCCGTCGACTTCCCCAAGCGCTTCTCGACGTTCTTCTTCGCTGCGCGCGCGCCCGCAGGGCTCGCGATGGCCGACGGAGTCGAGGCGGTGTCGCTCCGCTATTTCTCGCCACGCGCGGCCCTCGAGGCGCACGCGCGCGGCGAGATCGGGCTCCCGCCGCCCACCTACGTCACGCTCGCGGAGCTTCGCTCCTTCCGCACCGTGGACGAAGCGCTCGAGATGCTCTCCTCGCGGGCGATCCCCTTCATCCTGCCGCGTCCGGTGCGGGTCGACGGAGGGACGGTCTCGCTCTACCCCGGCGACGCGGCCTACGAGACGCTCGAGCTCGAGCGCCCGGGGCCACGCTTCCGCCTCGTGATGTGCGGGCGGCCGTACGAGCTCGTGCGCGACCTCTGATCAGGGCACGACGAAGCGCATGTTCGCGCCGAGGCCGAGGTAGCCCGAGCTCGCGTCGATGCGGCCCACCGTGTCGATCTCGAGCGAAGCCTCCGCGAGCTCCGGCGCGAGCTCACCGAGCCCGAGCGCGGCGGCGTCGGGGAGCGGGAGCTCGATGAGGAGCTCCTCGCCCACGAGCGAGGTGAGCGCAGGGAGGATGTCGCTCTCGAGGAACTGGAGCAGGAAGGTGTTGAGGAGGCTCGACGCGGCCGTGCGTTCCACCTCCCAGAGCGTGATCACGGGCTCCTGCTCGAGCTTGAGGGAGATCGCGCCGTCGCGGAAATCGAGCGTGGCCCCCACCTCGAGGTGTACCGCGGAGACGGCGCCGAGCGCGGTGACCTCGACCTGACCGAGCTGCACGATCGCGTCGCAGCGGACGCCATCGACCCTGCACGTCGTGTTGAGCGGCGCCATGCGGATGACGGGCGGGAGGCGCGGCGTGACGGTCGCCACCATGCCTCCGACCTCCACGGAGACGTCGAGGAGCCCGGCGTTCCAGAGCGAGTGGAGCAGGCCGTTCACGAAGTCCTGCCGGATGCCGATCTGGATGTCGAGCGCGCTCGAGAACGGCGGCATCGGCATGACGTCGGCCTGCGGGAGGCCCATCGCGTCCCCGTGCACGGGTTCCGCGAGGGTCTCCACCGCCACGTCGATCGTGACGTCGAGGCGGCCGGTCGACGCGCCGGCGAAGAGGGCGAGCTCGCTGGTGCGGCTGTCGAGACGCACGGTGAGCGGATCGCCGAGCTCGGGCGGGAGGGGGAGCTCGAGCTCGAGGCCGTCGAAGATGCTCCCGATGGTGTTCAGGAGGTCGGTGAGCACTTCCGGGATCACGGAGACGAGCTCGGCCACGACCTCGCCGCCGATCTGCTGATCGACGAGCTCGGCGAAGGTCATCTGGATGGTGGGGAGATCGATGAACTCGTTGAAGAACGAGCCGTCGCTCCCGGTGAACATCGGATGTATCGAGGCGATGCCGAAGTCCTCGACGACGACGTTCGCCGCGATGTCGCCCGATTCGTCAGTGGAGAGCTCGAGCCGGAGATCACCGCGGATGTCGGTCTTCACGCCGCCGGCGATGTCGAAGCGCTCGCCGAGAAGCTCGAGGAAGCCGCTCATCTCGATGAACACGTCGTTGACGTTGAGGCTGAGTCGGAGCCCCTGATGCTGGAGGATCGAGAGGTCGGCCACCGCGTCGCCCACGTGGACCGCGACGATGCGGAGCTGGAAGACGTCTTCGACGTCGACGATCGGTTCCGTGCCGAAGAGGCTCGAGAGATCGAGGTGCATGACGATCAGCTCGAGGATGGACGCGAGGTCCTGTGCGACGTTCGGCGTGACGCCGCCTTCGAGCGCCGTCCCGCCGAGGATCTCGTCGAAGAAGCGCTGGCTCAGCCGGAAGATCATCGCGTCTTCGAGCTCGAAGCGCGTCGTCCCTTCGACGGGCGGCAGATAGCCGTCCGCCAAGAGCACGTCCATCCGTCGGCTCACGGGGGGGTGGAAGCCGTCGGTGCCCTCGACGACGAGGTGCGTGATCCCGAACTCGGCCGGGAGCGCGAGCGAGAAGCGACCATCGGCCTCGATCGTCGCGCGCGTGCCGTTCACGTAGACGGCGAGGCGCGCGGCCGGGTTCGTGTCGGTGATGACTCCCTCCACCACGATGTGCCCGTCCGTGTCGGCGGACACGAGGTGATCGCCGGGCGCGGGGCGCTCGACGACGAGCGTCGGCGGAGAGCGATCGACGGGGAGCTCCGCCGTGACGCACGGCGCGCCCTCGCCTTCGAGGCAGGCCGTGATCGTCGCGAGGTTCTCGGAGCTCTCGAGTCGAAACGCGCCCTCGCCCTCGGCCTTCGCACCGACGGCGCTCCACACGGTGGGGAGCGGGGTGACCACGAGGACGCCGCGATCGTCGCGGATCTCGAGCTCGACCTTGACGAGCTCACCCGGGAGATAGGTGCTCTGCGCGGGGCTCACGTGCAGCGTGAGCTCCCAGGCGTCGAGGCCCTTTCCGCCGCCATCGTCGCCGCTCCCGGCGTCACCGCAGGCGGCGAGGGCGAGGCCGAGCAAACCGAGGATCGCGAGGCGTACGCGCATGACGTTCACCGAATTCCGAAGGCGCCCTGGAGGCGGAAGTGGCTGCCCTGCGTCGTGAGCGCCGGCGAGGTGATGCCGAGCTCGGCGTCCGCGGGGAGACCGAAGCTCGCGATGTCGTCGGGGAGCGTGAACGACGGGATCGGGATCGCGGGCAGGCCGTCGTTCAAGGCGTCGAAGAGCACGCGCTCGATCACGTTGCCGAGCACCGAGGTGAGGACCTGGCGCGCCTCGTCGCTGATGGGGTCGTCGAACGAGACGTAGAGGTCGTTCGCCGTGTTGATCGACACGTTGCCGAAGTGCAGCGTCTCGCCCACGAGGCTCACGCTCGCCGTGGCGACGCCGCCGAAGACGACGGAGAAGGGGGGATCGTCGATGAGGGGGGGCACACGCACGGTGGCGCGTACGCCGCCGAGCATCAGCCTCATGCCGCTCCCCTGGATGTGCGCGACGGGCGGGATGAGCGCGTCGATGCCCACCCGCGCGCCGCTGCCGAGATCGAGCTCCGCCTGGAAGAGCCCGCCGCGCCAGAGCGCGTGGAGCACTTGGTTGATCGCGCTCTCGTAGAACGAGAGGCCGATCGTGCGGGGGGACGAGACGGGCGGATCGAGGAGGACCGGATCGGCGCGCCGCGCGACGCCGAGCGTCGGCCGGTTGTGCGCGTTCGCGCCGGGCGTGAACCGGGTGCCGATGCCGAGGAGCAGGCGGTTGTCCGCCTGGATGTCCAGCGAGCTCAGGCGGATGCCGAAGCCGAGCGAGACGTTCCCCGCACCGTCGAGCCGCGGCACCTGGAAGCTCGAGCCGAGCGAGGAGATGTCGAGGCTCGAGACGAGGTCGTCGAGCATCGGACCGACCTGACCGCCGATGAAGTCCTGCAGCGCGTCGCGGATTCCGTCGCGGAGCGTCCCGGTGAGGAAGCTCTGGATGAGGTTCACGAGGAAGCCGCAGAAGCCCGAGCCGTCGAGGCTCACGCTGCCCACGCTGACGGTGGGTGTGCCCGCCAATCCCGCGCGGAGCACGCCGTTCTCGAGCTTGAGGCTCAGGTTGATGGTGGCGCTGATGGAGCTCGCGCGGGCCGTGATCGTCGAACCGCCGATGCAACACGTGGTGCCGCAGGCCCTCACGCTGAGGCGCACGTCGGGGATGGTCGCCTGCACGCGGAGCCCACCGGCAGTGAGCGTGAGCGCGGTCGACACCTCGCCCCAGTTGAGGCTCCCCCGGTTGTAGCTCACGTCGGGATTGCAGGCCCCAACGCCGCAGCGCCCGTTGTTGAGGAGCGACGGAAGGCCCTGGTCGACCATCGTCTTGAGCGCCGCGCTGTTGAGCACACGGCGGAGGATCTCGTTGAGCGAGGTGAGCTGGCCCTTGGTGCCAGGGCCGACCGCGGACTGATTGATCCGGAAACCGACGGCCCCGTCCATGAAGGCCGCCTCCCCCGTCCACTTGTCCGAGGCGAGGATGAAGCACGTGCGGCTGTTCTCGAGCCCGTGGGCGTCGCGCGCGACCACGTCGACGAAGTTCACGCCCCAGCCCAGCGTGCGGTTCGCGCGGTAGATGCCCGGCGACTCCTGGGTGGCGACCGCGCCGCCGATGCGGACCTCGGACACGGCGAACTCGTCACTCACGCGCACGCGGAAGCTCACGGGCTCGGCGAAGTTGGCGTGATGGACCATGAACGCGTGCGAAGGCTCGTTGGTGCCGAGGCGCAGGCACTCGATCGCCGGGCCCGTGGTGTTCACGTCGACGGGGAGCGACGCCGAGACCTCGGCGACGTCGGGATCGATGGGCGAGGTCACCACCGCACGGAGCGTGGCGGAGCCATCGGAGACGAAGGTGAAGCGCGCGCCGTTCTGCTGCGTGATGCCGCCCGTCGCCGAGTAGGCGAGCACCGCGCCGGTCACGCGGTTCCCGAAGCGATCGCGCACGTCCGCCTCGAGGAGCGTCTGATCCTGGACGCGGAAGGGCGCGCGCTCGGGGCGCAGGCCCAGGGTCATCGAGTGCGGGAGCGCAGGATCCACGCGGAGGAAGTCGCTCTCGGTGATCGACGCGCCGCTGACGGCGCAGGAGACCTCGTAGGTGCCCGAGCTCGTGATCGAGACGTCCAAGGCGTCGACGGAGATGCCCGGTCCCGTGGGCGAGACGAAGAGCCCGGCTTCGAAGTCCTCCACCTCGTTCCCGTAGGCGTCGTAGACGTGGCAGACGGCCGTGGAGCGCTCGCCCGCCACGATCTGATCGCTCGAGAGGCGCGTGATGGCGCTGTGCGGCGGCCCGGGCACGATGGAGACGTCGACGCCGTCGTCGTAGAGGCCGTACGCCGCGAGCGAGCACGCGACGTGCGCCTCGCCGACGGTGGTCGCGACGATCTCCCCCTCGGAGTCGTCGAAGAGGTAGCGAGGCTCGAGCGTGACGCGCGGCGAGACTTCGAGGATGCGCTCTCCGTCGGCGTCGAAGACGTGGCACTCCACCTGGAGGAGCGATCCTGCCTTGATCGTCGTGGAGTTCACCACCGTGCGGATCGTCGCGGGGACGAGGGACGGCTCGATGGGCTGGGGCTCGTCACCGCCGTCCGGATCGAGCGGGGTCGGCTTTCCACTGGCGCAACCCGCGGCGAGGAGCGCCGCGAGGCTCCCGATGCAGGCGAAGCGGAGAAGAGTTCGAACGGATCCCATGCGCACCACCGGTCCAGGTCTTTGGACGATAATGTTCTCACCGTCACCATATCCTCGGACGCGCCTCGCCGTAAACGATCTCCGCACGGAAGACGCTCGTCTTGTGGTGCGCGTTGCGACGATGTGGTGATTCAGGTGCCGGCGTCGGAGGCGGGGCGGATCGTCACCGTCGCGGAGTCCACCAGGGTGTCGTGCTCGTCGTAGACGAGGAGCTTGGCCGAGCCGGCGCGGAGCGGCCGGAGGCTCACGTGATAGACGTACGGCGCCGCGCACTCGAGCTCGTACTCGCACCCGAAGAGCGTGCACGTGCCGTCGCAGCCCACCTCGCGTATCTCGAAGACCTCGGGATCGTCCGACTCGAAGCGATAGGCGGGCATGGGATCGCCGCCGCCGCCTCGGGCCTCCACGAAGACCACGTGGAGCGAGCCAATCGGCTCGTCGGGATTGGGCGGGAGCTCACGACCTCCGTCGAGCGGGCACTTCGCGCTCAGGCATTGGTAGTAGAAGTCGAGCACCTTCCTGTCGCCGCGGGTGACCTCGTCCTTCGGGTCGTACTCGCAGGCGTCCCCGATGCAGCCGAAGGCCGCGAGCGCGAGGAACGCGCATCCGAAGAGGGCGCGGAGCCGCCGCGGGGTCTGGTCTCGTCTACCTCGGGTCATCTCGTACCTCCTCCTCGTCGGGTCAGCGTCGTTCGAGCGCGCGCTCGAGGAAGCTCACGATCTCGGTCTCGACCTCGTCGCGGTTGATCTCGTTGAGCATCTCGTGGCGGCCGCCCGGGTAGAGCGCGAGCTCGGCGTCGAAGCCGGCGTCGCGGAGGAGCGCGTGGAGCTTACGGGGCCCCTTGCCCATCTCGCCCACTCCGTCGGCGTCGCCGCTCACCACGAGGACGGGCACCCTGGGCCAGCGCGCGAGCTTGGCGCGGCCGAGCCGGGTGGCGAGGCAGTCGAGTAGCTCCACCCACGTGGCGGTCGAGCACTGGAAGCCGCAGAGCGGATCGGCGACGTAGGCGTCGACCTCGGCCTCGTCGCGGCTCAGCCAGTCGGCCTCGGTCCGGTTGGGCGCGAAGCGCTTGTTGTAGTCCTCGAAGGAGAGGGCGTGGAGGAGGGGGCTCTTGCCCGAGGCGCCGAGCCGGAGCCGCTCCACGCGCGCGAGGGCGCGGCCGAGCTGCCCCAAGATGGGCGGCTTGCCGGTGCTGCCGGAGAAGACGGCGGCGAAGATCTTCGGGGAGCGCGAGAGGAAGAGCTGCGAGATGAACGAGCCCATCGAATGGCCGAGCACGGCGATGGGCAGGTCGCCCTCGTGTGTGCGGAGATGGGAGAGCAGCGCCTCGAGATCGCCGACGGTGAGCTCGAACGCGTCGTGATCGCCCATGTGGCCGAGCTCCTCGGGGCGTCGCGCGGTCTTCCCGTGGCCGCGGAGGTCGGGAGCGAAGACCGAGATGCCCGCGGCGTTCGCGCGGGCCGAAAAGCGCGCATACCGACCGCCGTGCTCGGCCATGCCGTGGACGACCAGGAGCATCGCGCGAGGGCGTTCGGCGCGGAAGGCGTGCACGTAGACGGAGACGCCGTCGGGACGGGGCAACGTGAAGAACGAGCTCATCGGCCGAGAGCATACATGGAAGCGCGGCGGAGGGCGCGCTCCTCCGTTGGCCGCCGGGCTCCGTTCGCCCGTATACTCCGCGATTCCATGAAGCGACTCTTCCACACCGTTGCCCGAGGGTTCCTCGTCTTCACGCACCTCGCGCCGATCTACCTGAGCTATTTCTGGCTCTGGTTCCGCTCGCGGTACCTCGGTTGGAAGGTCCCGCCCGCGACGTGGAAGGCGGCGCACGAGCGCCACGCCGAGCGCTTCTATCGGCTCGCCGTGCGCATGCGCGGCGCCTTCATCAAGCTCGGGCAGATCCTCTCCATGCGCGTCGATCTCCTGCCCCGCGAGTGGACGACGCGCCTCTCGCTCCTCCAGGACAAGGTCGATCCCAGCCCGTGGTCCGTGGTCGAGGAGCACCTCACGCGAGAGCTCGGCGCGCACCCCGACGAGATCTTCGAGACCATCGCGCACGAGTCGGTCAACGCCGCGAGCTTCGGGCAGGTCCACCGGGCGCGCCTCAAGGACGGCCGCGACGTGGCGCTCAAGGTGAAGTACCCCGACATCGATCTGAAGCTCTCGATCGATCTCGCGAACGTCCGCCGTGCCATCCCCTTCTTCAACATCTTCGTGCCCAAGGTGAAGCTCTCGGTGATCTACGACGAGGTGCGCCGCGCCTTCGAGACCGAGCTCGACTACCGGCAAGAGGCCGAGTACACGCGGATGATCGGAAAGAACCTCGCCGGCTTCCCGGGCGTGACCATCCCCGAGGTCGTCGACGAGTACACGACGGGCAGCGTGATCTGCACGACCTTCTTCGAGGGCTACAAGGTCACGGACCGTGAGGCGCTCGAGCGCGAAGGCGCCGACGTCCACGAGATCATGAAGCGGATCATCGCCGCCTACACCCACATGATCTTCGTCGACGGCGTCTTCCAGAGCGATCCGCACCCCGGCAACATCCTCTTCCGCGTGGAGGACGGCGAGCTCCGCCTCTGCATCCTCGACTTCGGCCAGGTGAAGGTCTTCCCCGAGGAATTCCAGGCGCAGGTGGTCAAGACGTCGTTCGCCTACCTCGTGCGCGACGTGGATGGCTTCCTCGCCGGTATGGTCGGGCTCGGCTTCGTCACGGCCGCGGAGGCCGAGCTGGCCCGCCCCATCGTCGAGGAGTTCTTCCAGCGCTACTACGACCTCTCGCCCGACGAGGTGAAGAAGCTCGACTTCGCGAAGATCCGCGACGACGTGAAGGGCACGCTCGACCAGATCCGTGGCATCCACATCCCGACGGACGTGGTGCTCTACGGGCGCACGCTCGCCATGCTCAACGGGCTCTGCACGGCGCTCGACTCCTCGGTGAACGGCCTCATCCTCGCCAAGCCCTACATCATGGAGGCGTTGATGAAGATGCAGATGAAGCTCGCCGCCGCCGAGGCGCAGCGCGCTTCCGCCGCGGGCTGAGCGCGCTCAGAGCGCGTGGCGATAGACCATGAAGTAGAAGCTCGCGATCACGCAGAGGACGGCGATCCGGAGCGGGTTCCTTCGCGGGCGGTCCTCGGCGAGCCCGTAGAAGAGGGCCGCCTGGAGCGCCACGAACGACGCGAGGAGCGTGTACAGGATGAAGGGGGCGAACAGCGAATGGCCCACCAGCATCGCCAGCGCGAAGCCGAAGCCCCAGGTGAGGAGGAATCCGGGCGCGACGAGGAGGCCGACGGAGCGCCTCTTCGCCTCGAGGCGCTCGCTCGCGAAGGTCGCGGCGAGGCCTGCGAGGAAGAGCGCGATCGCGAGGAACTTCGCGAATCGCAGCGCGAAGAGGAGCTCGACGCCCATCAGCCCTTGACGATGACGGCCGAGCCGTGCCCGAAGAGGCCCTGGTTGATCGCGAGGCCGACCTTGGCGCCCTCGACCTGACGGCCCTCCGCCTGCCCGCGGATCTGCCAGGCGAGCTCGCAGACCTGCGCGATGGCCTGGGCGGGGACCGCTTCGCCGAAGCAGGCGAGGCCGCCGCTCGGGTTCACCGGCACCTTGCCGCCGAGCGTCGTCGCGCCCGAGCGGAGGAAGGCCTCGGCCTCACCCTCGCCGCAGAGCCCGATCTGCTCGTACCAATCGAGCTCGAGCGCCGTGCTGAGGTCGTAGACCTCGGCGAGATCGAGATCCTCGGGGCCGATGCCCGCCTCCTCGTACGCCCCGTACGCGATGCTCGGCTTGAAGCCGCGGGCCGCGGGCGCGGCGACGGCGGCCGAGTCCGTCGAGATGTAGGGCATGTCGAGGATCGGGTTGGGGAAGGTCGGCGTGGCCGCGTTGATGGCGGCGATGCGCGGCGCCTTGATGCCGCGCTTCTCGGCGAACTCGACGCTCGTGAGGACGAGGGCCGCGCCGCCGTCGCTCGTGGCGCAGATGTCGAGGAGGCGGAGCGGATCGGCCACGAGCGGCGAGGCCATGATCTCCTCCACCGTGACCTCCTTGCGGTAGCGCGCGTAGGGGTTGTGGAGGCCGTGGCGCGAGTTCTTCACCTTGACCAGGGCGAAGTCCTCGGACTTGGCGCCGTAGAGGGCCATGCGGCGGCGCGCGTAGAGGCCGAAGTAATTGGGGTTGGTCATCCCGACGAGGCGGAAGCGCTGCCAGTCGGGATCCTGCGGGCGATCGCCCTTCTGCGGGGCGAAGAAGCCCTTGGGCGCGGCGTCGGCGCCCACCACGAGGGCCACGTCGGAGAGGCCCGCGAGGATGCGCGAGCGGGCCACGTCGATGGCCTGCGCGCCCGTCGCGCACGCGCCGTAGCAGCTCGCCACGCGCGTGCCGTTGAAGCCGAGGGCCTCCGCGAAGGTCGATCCGGCGACGTAGCCCGGATAGCCGTTGCGCATGGTGTCGCCGCCGGCGACGAAATCGACGTCCTTCCAGGAGATGCCGGCGTCGGCGATGGCGTCACGCGCCGCCTTCACGCCGTATTCGACGAAGTTGCGCCCCCACTTGCCCCAGGGGTGCATCCCAACACCGAGGATTGCGACTTCCTTGCTCATCGTCCTCTCCTCAGACCGCCGCCTGCGCGGGGCGCCACTTCCAAACGACGACGCGCTCCTCTTCGGTCTCGAAGAGCGTGTCGAGCACGAGCTCCATCTCCATCCCGACCTCGAGGCTCGTGTGGTCGTAGGGCTTCGGCACCATGCCGAGCACGACCATCTTCTCGGCCTCGAGCTCCACCGCCGCGATGGCGAAGGGCTCGTACTCCTTCGTCGGCGAGACGTAGGGCGGAGGCGGTTGATAGCCGTTGTGCGAGAAGCTCCAGAGCTTGCCGCGCGCGCTTAGCTCGACCGTCTCGAACTCGTCGCCGTCGCAGGAGGGGTTCTTGCAGAAGACCTTCTCGGCCGGGAACGCGTGGTTGCCGCAGCGCTTGCACCGGCTCCCGAGCAGCCGCGGGCGCTCGGGGTCCATGGTGAAGAAGCCTTCGATGGCGGGGACCGTTTTCTTCGTCACGACGCGGAAATAGAACACGTTTCAGTGTCGACGCAATGCGAATCGCCCGTGGCGC
>JAAYBZ010000047.1 GCA_012744445.1 Myxococcales bacterium
GGGCGCGCGACGTCCTCGGGCTTCGGGAGCGCCTTGCGATCCACCTTCGCGTTGGGCGTGAGCGGGAATCGCTCGATGGCGACGAAGTGGCTCGGCAGCATGTAGGGCGGCAGGCTGGCCTCGAGGTTCGCCCGGATCGCCCCCTCCGTCACAGAGCCGTCGCTCGTGTAATAGGCCACGAGCCGCACGTCGCCCGGACGGTCCTCGCGGGCGAGGAGCACCGCTTCGCGGATTCCCGCGATCTCCTGCATCTTCGCCTCGATCTCGCCGAGCTCGATGCGATGGCCGCGGATCTTCACCTGATGATCCACGCGTCCGAGGAAGTCGATCGTGCCGTCCTCTCGCGAACGCACGAGGTCGCCCGTGCGGTACATGCGCCCCCCCGGCCGGAACGGATCGGGCAAGAAGCGCTCGGCCGTGAGCTCCGGCCTTCCGAGGTAGCCCCGCGCCACTCCCGCTCCGCCGATGTAGAGCTCTCCGGCGATCCCGGGCGGGACCATGTGCCCATGCTCGTCGAGCACGTAGAGCTGCGTGTTCGCGATCGGGCGCCCGATGGGGACGATCTCGTCGGCCTCGTTCGCCGAGGTGGTCGACGACCATATCGTCGTCTCGGTCGGGCCGTACATGTTCTCGATGCTCGCCCTGGGCGCCACCGCGCGGAGCTCGCTCACGAGCGTGCCCGGCAGCGCCTCTCCGCCGAGGAAGAGGTGATCGATCTCGGCGAGCGCCGCGCGCGTCTCGAGACTCTCGAGCAGCATGCGCGCCATCGACGGGGTGCACTGGAGGTGCGTGGCGCGCTCACGCCGGATCGTCGCCGCGATGCCGCGATCTTGATCGGCGCGCTCGCGCAAGGCCTTGGTCATCCGCACGACCTCGGCGAGCCGCTCGATGCCGCGGAGGACCGTATCCGTCTCGATGCCGAAGTCCACGAGGCACGCGATCTCGTCCACGCCGATCGCCTCCACCTCCGCCACGCGCGCGAGGCAGTCGTCGACCGTCCCGAAGAGACCGCTGTCGTCGAAGTAGCGATGGAAGGCGTAGTCGAGGATGCCCTCCATCTCCTCGGGCTCCAGCGCCGAGAGGTCGAGCGACGCCGCGTCCTTCACGCCCTCGGGGCGCTTGAACGCCGGGAACGACCAGGCGTAGTTCTTGATGAGGCCCGCCGCGCTGCGGAGGTAGTCCTTGAGCGGCTCCTCGACGATCCGCCGCGCCTCGTCGCGTGTCTCCGCCACGAAGGTGTGGAGCATGAGCGTGACCCGATAGGCGCGCGGATCGCGCCCCGCGGCCACGAGGGCCTCGCGGTAGAGCGCCACCTTCTCGCCCACCTCCGCGATCGTCTGGCCGAGGAGGTGCGTGAGGACGTTCGCGCCCATGTTCGCCGCGTCGATCCAGGTCTGCGGGTTCCCCGCGGTCGTGACCCAGATCGGCAGCTCGGCCTGCATCGGCCGCGGCATCGTGACGACCTCGTGCGTCGTCCCGTCCCCCTTGGGGAAGGCAACGGCCTCACCGCGCCAGAGCTTCCGCACGATCTCGATGCCCTCGAGCATGGCGTCGCGGTGGCGAGGCGGCGCGTTCTCCGGCCGCAAGACGAAGTCGTCCGGCTGCCATCCGCTCGCGAAGGCCACGCCGACGCGGCCTTGCGTGAGGTTGTCGACGACCGCCCACTCCTCGGCCACGCGCGCCGGATGATGGAGCGGGAGCACGCAGCTACCCGCGCGCACCTCGACGTTCTGGGTCACGGCCGCCACCGCCGCGCCCGTCACGGCCGGGTTCGGATACGGGCCGCCGAAGGCGTGGAAGTGACGCTCCGGCGTCCACACGGCGTTGAAGCCCGCGCGATCCGCGATCTTTGCGCCTTCGAGGAGCAGCCGGTACTTCTCGCGCCCTCGCCCGCCGTCGTTGCCCCAGTAGTAGAGCCCGAACTCGACCCGGCCTCCGCCCGACTCGCGGTGCATGAGCGCCCGATCCTCGTCGGAGACGAGCACCACGCGGAAGCCGCGCGCGAGCGTGTAGAAGAGCTCCAGCACGGAGATGTCGAAGGAGAGGCTCGTGACGGCGAGCCACACGTCCTCTCCGTCGGGGCGCCGCGGCACCCGCTCGTCCATGCCCGCGAAGAAGTTCAGGACGTTCCGGTGCTCCACCATCACGCCCTTGGGCTTCCCCGTCGAACCGGAGGTGTAGATCACGTAGGCGAGGTCGCTCGGCGCGCGCGTCGCCTCGATCGCGCCGCCCCACGGCTCGATCGACTTCACGTGGATCGCTCGCGCGCCGGTCTTCTCCGCGAGCGCCTTGGAGACATCGTCGCAGAGGAGGACCTTCGCGCCGCTGTCCTCGAGCATCCCGAGGAGGCGCGCCTCCGGGTAGCTCGGATCGAGCGGGAGATAGGCGTGGCCCGCCTTCATGATCCCGAGCGCGCCCACCACGAGCCACGCGCCGCGCGCGACCGAGAGGCCCACGATGGAATTCCGCGGGAGCCCCTCGTCGACGAGCCGCTTCGCCACGCCGTTCGCGAGGCGATCGAGCTCCTCGAAGGTGAGGCGCGTCGTATCCGTCACGAGCGCCATGCGCTGGGGATGCCGCTTCACGGCCGCCTCGAACACGTCCGCGATCGTTCCCGGCTCGATCTCCACCTCGGGCCCCGCGCCCATCTCTACGAGCTCCGCGCGCTCCTCGTCGAAGACGAGCGGATGCGAGCTCATGGGCGACGCGGGCGCGGCCTCCGCGGCTGCGAGCACGTACGCGATGCGCTTCGCGAGCGCGCGCGCGAAGCGCTCCTCCACGCGCGTGATGTCGACGTCGAGGCGCACCTCGTCGTCGGTGATCACGAGGTGGATGGGCGGGGCCGAGAGCTCGGCGGCCTTGCGTCCGACGCTCACGCCCACGATCACCTCCGGCACCTCGACCCGCGTCTCCCGTAGGACGAGCTCGCGCGCGTACCCCTTGGCCTCGGCGAGCCGCCCACGCGCGGTGTCCACCGCGTCGACGAGCGCCGCGAAGCTCGACTCGAGCGTCACGTCCACGGAGAGCGGCAGCCTCGGCGCGAGGAGCCCCGGCGCGCGCTCGAAGAACGCGGCCGTCCCGTCGTCCGCATACGCCATCGAGACTCGCGTCGCCGAGGCATAGCGACTGACGAGGTAGGCGAGCGCGGCGCACCACGCAGACGCCGACGACGAGCCACCGCAAGCGACCTCGAACGCGCGGCGCGCCTCACGTCCGCTCGCGCTCCCCACGGCGCGGAGCGAGACCGGCATCATCTCGCCGAACGCGCGCGAGAAGAACGGCTCGCTCGCGGCGAGCTCGGCGCCCAGCACCTCGAGCGCAGAGGACTCTCGCTCCGTCGGCCACGCCAGCGTCGTCCCCACGGCCGGGAGCGCCTCGAGCGCACGCCCATCGAGCTCCGACATGCGCGAGAGCCGCAGCACACCGTCGCCGGTGACGACGTCGACGAAGCCCTCACCCGTCGCCACGACCTGCCCGGGCTCGCCGCCCACCACCGAGTCGATCACCTCGGCGCTCGCGACGCGGATCGCGCGGCCTTCGTGGATCAGCTTCGGCACGCAGAGGGGGTTCCGATAGGCCCCGAAGTCGAGCCCCCGCACGAGCGCGGCGAGCTCGCGCGCCGACCGGCGGAAGTCGAGGTGCCCGAGCGCCCAAGGTCGCCGCGTGCGCTCGTACTCCCGGCGCTCGCCCTCGACGGGCGTGCCGTCGCGCGAGCCACGCTCGATCGCCTCCACGACCTCGCCGAAGCTCTCGACCGCGGCGGCGTGGCAGCGCGTATTGAGCGAGAGCGCCGTCTCGTCGGACGAGAGGTCGAAGGAGCGCGAGAGCAGGATCCGCTCCACCCCATCCGGGTCGATCAGGAGCCAGCTGATCCCGTAGCGCGTCTCTCCCTCGAGGATGGCCCACGTCGTGGGATACACGCCGGCGAAGCGCGGATGAGGCCCGTCGTGGTAGTGGACGACGCCGCGGCTCGCGCATGCACGCACTTCGTCCGGGATCCCGCGGTCGTTCGCGAGGCTCAACACCCAGTCGACCGCGCCGGCCCGTACGAGCGCCGCGACGTCGGCGTCTCGCGACGCCACGCGCAGCCCCGAGCGCTCCGCCCAGACCGCCACCTCTCGATCGTCCGTGAGGACGAGCGCGATGGTGTGTCCTCGCTCGAGCCACGCCTGCGCGCCGTGGACGAGCAACGACTCCTCGCCGATCACGACGGCGCTCTGCGACTTGCCGTTCATCGAAATTCCCCCCCTCTCCCGGTTCATTGCGTCACCAGGATGGCGCCGACGTTCGCGCCGAACATGCCCGTGCTGACGAGGATCGGGCCGATGGCCCCGATGGCGTCGCGCACGTTCGCGACGCCCGTGCGCGTGACGAAGACGATGTCGCCCGGCGCGAGCACGATGTCGCTCCCCTTGCCCTCGACGAGCGCCTTGAGGTTCACGCCGTACACGCGCGGGCTGCCGAGCGGACCGCGGATGACGCGGATGTCCCGCCGATGCGCGTCCGCGGAGAGCCCCCCAGCGAGCGCGAGCGCCTGCGTGAGCCGGATCCCGCTGCGATAGGGGATGAGCCCCGCGTTCTGCACCTCACCGATCACCGTGATCGCGCGTCCGCGGCTCCCCGGCACGTAGAGGTGATCGCCCGGATCGACGAAGACGTTGTGGCGGGTGTCGCCCGTGAGCGCGCGCTCCACGCTCACCGGCACCACCTTCCCGTCCCGCACGAGACGCGCGCCGCCGAGGTCCGCCATGCGATCGGTGCCCTCTTGCTGACGCAGCGGCGTCGGACCGCCGGCCGCGGCGAGCAGATCTGCGAGACGCGTGCCGGGCGTCACGAGCACGCGCCCGGGGTTCTCGACCGCGCCGAGCACGCTCGCCTGGTGTCCGAGCGGCTGGTTCACGATGATCGCGACGCGGACGACTTCGTCGTACTTGCGCATCGCGTTCTCGATGAGGGCCTCGGCCTCGGGGAGCGTGAGCCCGCCCACCTCGACCGGACCCACGAGGGGAACTTGGAGCGTGCCGGTTCCGTCCACGAGGAGGTTCGTGATCTGCGAGGACTCCGCCGAGAAGAGATGGAGATCGACGACGTCGCCGCTCCGCAGGCGGAAGGGCCGCGGCGGGTCGTCGTCGACGCCCTCCGGCTCCATGTCGATCGGCTCCGAGAAGACCGGATCGTCGTCCGGCGTGAGCGGGGCGCGCTGGTACTTCGCGCAGCTCGCGAGGAGCAAGGAGATGGCGCAAAGTCCGAAGAGGACTCGGTTCTTCATGGGATGACTCCGCGAGGATCGTGACGAACGCGATCGGACGACCTCGGGAGCCTCGACTCAGCGCTCCCCCACGTGGCGAAAGTGACTCGCCGTCCTCAGGTGCCCGACCGTCGAGACGTCATACGTTCGAACCAGTCCGCAGTTCGCCCTAGCCCTTCACCCAGTTCGAGAGGTCGCCCCCCGAGGGCTTCGAGGTCCGGCTCGAGCACCGAGCGCTCGAGATCCCCCGCGCGCTTCTCCGCGTAGACGAAGCGCGGCTCGCGGCGGAACGCCGTGGCGAGCGCGTTGGCGAGCGACTTCGTCGTGGTCGCCTCGCCGGTCGCGACGTTCACGACGGGTCGCTCGAGCTCGCCCCGAGCCGCTCGGAGATTCGCTCGGACCACGTCGCCCACATATACGTAATCGCGAACGCAACCATCGTCGCCCTCCTCGCGCCGCGCGTTGATCTGGAGGGGCTCACCCCGGAGGATGCGGTTCGCGAAGATGGCCACGACACCGGCCTCTCCGTGTGGATCTTGTCTCGGACCGTAGACGTTCGCATAGCGGAGGATCGTGTACGGCAGTCCAGCGGTGATCCCGTAGGCCTCGAGATAACGTTCGAACGCGAGCTTGGAGCACGCGTACGGGCTGATGGGTGCGAGGGGGAAGTCGAGACCTGCGCGCGTCCCCTCGGGGACTTCCCCGTAGATGGCCCCGCCCGTGCTCGCGAAGACGAAGCGATCCACGCCGACGTCGATCGCGGCGAGCAGCACCTCGAGCCCCCCGATCACGTTGATCTCGGCATCCCGTCTCGGCTCGCGCACGCTCACCGAGACGCTCGTCTGCGCCGCCTGATGGCTCACCACGTTCGGCCGGAAGTCACGGAACGTGCGTCGGACCAGGTCGTGATCGCGGATGTCCCCACGCACGAGCTCGGCCCCCTTCGGGACGTTCTCCGCGCGTCCGCTGCTCAGATCGTCGAGCACGACCACCTCGTACCCCGCTTCGAGGAGCCCGTCGGCCACGTGACTCCCGATGAACCCCGCTCCCCCCGTGACTAGCGCGCGCATCCCTTCACCTCGGTTTCGAGGATGGTGACATCCCACCCACACGCCCCCAAGTCGAGGCGAGTCCTGGAGGTACGAAACGTATGAAGAGCACGTAAAGCGAAGGGGGGATCTTTCATGAACCGTCAGGGACGCGCGATCGAACCGCGCGGCATCAGCGTCTTCGGTCGAGTCGCTGATGCCCTCATCGTGTTCTCGACCTACGCGCTCGCCCACGAGATCCACGGCGGTCCGTTCTCGGAGGTCCAGGTCGTCGCCGCCTCCATCGCCGTGCTCGCCTTCCACTTCATGGCGGAGGCCACCGGCCTCTACCGCGGGGAGCGCATGCTCCCGCTGCGCTCGGAGATCGGGAAGATCACGGGCTCCTGGCTCTCGGTGATCTTCGTCCTCCTCCTCGCGAGCTTCATGTTGAAGCGGACCGAGGAGCTGAGCCGCATCTCCACCTCGCTCTGGTTCGTCGCGACGCCCATCGCGCTCGTCCTCGCGCGTGTGGGCTCACGCACCGTCCTCGCCACGCTCCGCCGCAGCGGGAGACACTGCCGCCCCACCGCGATCCTCGGGGCGACGCCGCTCGGGGGGACGCTCATCGAGGAGATCCGGCGCTCTCCGTGGCTCGGCCTGCGCATCGTCGGCGTCTTCGACGACCGCGACGCCTCGCGTTGGGACGCGTCGTGCATCGAGGCCGCGCCCACGACCGGCTCGCTCGACGATCTCGTGCAAGCCGCGCGCCGAGGCGAGATCGCCCTCGTCTACATCACGCTCCCGCTCCGCGCCGAGCCGCGCGTCCTCGAGATGGTCGAGGCCCTCTCCGACACGACCGCGTCGGTCTACTTCGCCACGGACTTCCAGACCTTCGACCTCCTCCACGCGCGGTGGAGCAGCGTGGGGGGCACCCCCGTCGTCAGCATCCACGAGACTCCCTTCTACGGCGTCGACGGATGGCTCAAGCGCCTCGAGGACCTGGTCCTCGGCTGCATCATCCTCTGCATCATCGCGCTCCCGATGCTCGTCATCGCGGTCCTCGTGAAGCTCACGAGCAAGGGTCCAGTTTTCTTCAAGCAGCGTCGTTATGGCTTGAACGGAGAGGTCATCGACGTCCTCAAGTTCCGGACGATGTACGTGAGTGAAGACGGGCCGATCGTGCGCCAAGCCACCAAGGACGACCCGCGGGTCACGCCGCTCGGACGCTTCCTCCGCCGCACCTCGCTCGACGAGCTGCCCCAGTTCCTCCACGTGATCACGGGCACCATGAGCATCGTCGGCCCGCGGCCGCACGCGGTCGCGCACAACGAGGCCTATCGGCGCCAGATCCCGCGCTACATGCTCCGCCACAAGGTGAAGCCCGGCATCACGGGCTGGGCCCAGGTGAACGGCTGGCGAGGCGAGACCGACACGCTCGAGAAGATGCAGAAGCGCATCGAGCACGACCTCGAATACATCCGCAACTGGGATCTCCTCTGGGACCTCCAGATCATCTTCAAGACGATCTTCGGTCGCGCCACGAGGAAGAACGCGTATTGAGCGATGTCACGCGCGAAGATCACCCTCCTCCTCCTCGCGCTCTTCACCTTCGCGCCGGCCCGCACGGTGGCGCGCAAACCCGAAGCCGCGCCTGCACCGGATGCCGGCGCGGTCGGCATCAACCTCGCGCGCGCGAGCCATTGGTCCTCGAGCCAGCCCTTCGTCGACGCGATCCGGGTCGCCGACGACTGGGTCTCGGGCACCGTCTCCGAGTTCCGCGACGGACGCGAGATCGCGGTCGACGAGCACGGCTGGATCCGCAAGCTCGAGCCCGGCCAGGTCGCAAGGATGGTGATCCTCGGCGACGAGGCCGTCCGCCCCGTGGGCACGTACACCTTCGTCTTCGAGGGAAAGGGCGCGATCCGCTTCGACGGCGCCGGGAAGATCGTCGAGCGAAAAGACGGCCGGATGAAGGTCGAGGTGGCCGAACGCGGCGTGCTCCTCCTCGTCGTGAGCTCCGTCGATCCGAAGGATCCCCTCCGCAACCTCCGCCTCTTCTACCCCGGAGGGCGTTGCGAGGGAGCACCTTCGACTTATTGCACCTCCGACGCCGCCTGCGGCGAACGTCGTTGCGTCCCGTTCGAGGAGAACGCCGACGAGGAGCCCTTCCACCCCACCTTCCTCGAGGAGATCGCGCCCTTCTCCGTCCTGCGCTTCCTCGATTGGATGGACGCGAACCGCGAGCTCGACGATCCGCGTCCCTTCCCCGAGCGCTTCGACGACTGGCCGACGCCGCGTCACCGCCGTTATCACCCGGTGCCGTTCGAGATCATCGCAAAGCTCGCGAACCGTGCGGAGGCCGATCCCTGGCTCACGCTCCCGCCGCTCGCCTCCGACGACCTCTACCGCAAGGCGTTTCGTGTGATGAAGCGCGTGCTCGCGCCCGAGCGGAAGGTCTACGTCGAGCTCGGCAACGAGCTCTGGAACGACATCTTCCGGCAGTACCACGCGATGAACGCGGCCGGATGCCTCGCGCGGAGCTCGGCGCCCACCGCCGAGTGCGACCCCGACGGCAACGGGATCCTCTGCGAGCCGGGCCCCTGGGACGAGATGCAGGCGCGCTGCCGGATCCATGGCCTCACCGAGCAGGCCGCACGCTCCGCGAAGCTCTTCGCCATCGCGCGCGAAGAGCTCGGGCCGGCTCGGGTGGTGCGCGTGCTCGCCGGGCAGTTCGGCGCCTTCGACACGCGCGGCGGCCCCATGCTCGAGACCGTCCTGCCCGACGGATCGCGCCTCGCCGATCACGTCGACGTCTACGCCGTCGCGCCTTACTTCGGCACCAAGGTCGACACCAAGAAGGAGCTCGCGGGCGTCTTCGAACGCACGCGATCGACGATCCACGGCGCACCTCCGGGCACGTTCCAGCCCATCGCCGGCAAGGCCTCCGCGCCTTGGGGCGGCCCCTACTCGCGTCTCCAGAGCGACGTGCGCGCGCTCCGCGCCTATCCGCGGATCCGCATCGCGGCCTACGAGGGAGGTCCGCACTTCGTCGGGTACACCGACGAGCTCGCGCGGGAGGTCGCGCGGGTGAACCGCGATTCCCGCATGAAGGCGCTCTACGCGAGCTTCCTCGAGCTCTGGGATCGCGCGACGGGCGGCGCGCTCTTCCTCCACTACGCGAGCAGCAACGCCTGGGGCCGCCACGGCGCGTGGGGCGTGAAGGAGTATCAGGGTCAACCGGTGAAGGACGCGCCCAAGTACGACGCGCTCCTCGACTACATCGAGAAGAAGCGCGGCGCTCGAGCGGGGAAGGCACGATGAAGCGCGCGCTCCTCTCCCTCGCCTCCCTCCTCGGCGTCGCCGCGTTCGCCTCGTCGTGCCGCAGCGGGGACGTGCAGGCCGATCCGGGTCGCGTCCCCGACTTCGTCCCGCGCGAGAAGGCGAGCGTCTTCTTCGTCGGGCACTCGCTCATCAATTTCGAGATGCCGAAGAACGCGGAGGTCCTCGCGCGTAGTCTCGGCCTCGAGCTCACCTGGGACGCGCAGATCATCGACGGCGCGCCGCTCGAGATCCACGCCACGCACCCCGAGCGATCGCAGTCGAAGCGCGTCGACGTGGCGCTTCCATCCGGGCGTTACGACACCCTCGTGATGACGGAAGCGGTCCCGATCGACGACATGATCCGCTACAGGGACCCGGTCCGACACGCCGCGGCGATCGCGAGGCTCGCGTCGAAGGGCCGCCCCGACGCGCGCATCTTCCTCCACGAGGTCTGGATGCACCGCGATCGTCCTCGCGGGAACCCCTTCATGAAGCGAGTCGACTGGCGGCGCTTCCTCGACGACGATCTGCCGAAGTGGGAAGAGCTCGCGGACGCCATCGCCGAAGAGACAGGGCACCCGATCGCGCTCCTCCCGGCCGGGCGGGCGCTCGGCCGCCTCGTCGACGCGATGAAGGCGGGCGCGATCCCAGGCCTCGTCGAGGAGCGCGACCTCTTCGTCGACGAGGTCCACCTCACGCCCCTCGGCAACCACTACGTGGCCGCCGTCACGCTCGCGGCCGTGTTCCAGCGGAGCCCCGTCGGCGGATCGGGTGAGGTGGTCGACCGCGACGGCCGTGTCCTCGCGATCCTGCCGGAGCGCACGCGCGACGCGCTCTACCACGTCGCCTGGCAGTCGATCGCGACCTACGCGCGCGCGAGCACGCCGCCCACGCCGGTGGAGCGGCTCGCGGAGGAGGGTGTCCGATGAAGATCGATCCGCTCGCGGGAACGCTCGAGGGCGTCCCGCTGCCCCGCCCGAGCACGCCCCCTGACCTCCCGCGCGTCGATCTCCTCGGCATGCGGATCGACAAGGTGACGTCGCGCGACCTGTGCACCTTCGTCTTCGACGAGCTCGATCAGGGTCGCGGGCGTTGGTGCGTGACGGCCAACCTCGACATCCTCCAGCGCTTCCACCGCGACCTCGCCGCGCGCCTCCTCTACGACGCCGCCGATCTGCGCGTCGCCGACGGGATGCCGCTCGTCTGGGCGTCGAAGCTCCTCGGCGAGCCGCTCCCGGAGCGCGTCGCGGGCAGCGATCTCGTCCCGCTCCTCGCGCACGAGGCCGCGCGCCGTGGCCGCTCCATCTACCTCTTGGGCGGCGCCACCGGCGCGGCGCTCGGCGCGGCCCGGGTGCTCCGCGAGCGCGATCCAGACCTGAAGATCGCGGGCATCGCCGCGCCCCATTTCTCCTCGCCGCCCACGCGCCGCGAGCTCGCGCCGGTGCTCGAGGAGATCGCACGGAGCGGGGCGAGCGTGATCTTCGTCGCGCTCGGCTCGCCCAAGCAGGAGTGGGTGTGCGCCGCGATCCGCAATCGTCTCCCGCGCGTCTTCTGCATCGGCGTGGGCGCCACGTTCTCCTTCCTCGCCGGCCAGACGCCGCGAGCGCCCGTGGCGCTCCAGCGGCTCGGACTCGAGTGGCTGCACCGCCTCGTGACCGAGCCTCGGCGGCTCTTCCGGCGCTACGTGATCGTCGGCCTTCCATTCGCGCTGCGGCTCCTCACCCACGCCGCCACGCGACGTTTCCTCCCGTCGCGCATCGAGTGAACGGTGAACGACCGCGTGCTCCCGGCCCGCGGCGATCAGAGCGGGCTCGTCGCGATCTCGGCGTCGAGCTCGAGCACGTCGATGCGACGCTTCTTCCCCGTGCGCTCGCCTTCGCGCTCGAGCGAGACCAGCCCCATCGAGGCGAGTTGATCGAGGAGCGGGCGGACGGCGCGCGTGATCTCGTGCTGCTCGGCGACGCGTCGACGACCGCGTTCGGCGAGACGCGCTCGCAGCCCCGGATCCGACGCCATCGTCACCATCGCGTTGGCCAACGCCTCCCAATCGCTCGGCGGGAAGAGGAGCCCCGTCTCGCGGTGGACGACGAGCTCCGGGATCCCCGCGACGCCCGGCGCCACGACCGGAACCCCCGCCGCGAACGCCTCCATGATGACCACGGGCAGCCCTTCCATGAAGCTCGAGAGCACGAAGACGTCGGCGTCGGCGATCGTCTTCGCCACTTCTTCCTCCGTGAGCTGCCCCAGGAAATGGATGCGCTCGTCGAGGCCGAGCGCGCTCCGCCACGTCTCGAGCTCGCACCGCATGGGACCATCGCCCACGAGGTGGAGATCCGCGTCGATGCCGGCCGCGAGCACGGCGCGGAAGGCTTCGAAGAGGCCCACGTGTCCCTTCTCGGGCGAGAGCCTCCCCACGGAGCAGAACCGGAGCCGCCCTTCGACCTCGACGTGCTTCGGCCTCCCACGCGTCGAAAGACCGCACCGACTGATGAAGAGCTTCGACCACTCCGCCGGCTCCACCATGCGCATCACCTGCGCGCGGCCGAAGGCCGAGACGCACGCCGCGAAGCGGCACGCGCGGATCTTCTCGGGCAGGAGCGCCCCCGCCGGTCCGTCGAACTCGCTGATCCCGTGGATCGTCAGGCTGAAGCCGATGCCGAGGTGCCGCGCCGCGAGCATGCCCACGATGGCGCTCGAGTTCGCGAAGTGGTTGTGGAGGTGCACGACCTTTCGCGCGCGGAGCAGGCGCACGAGCTGCATGGCCTCGAGGAAGTGGAAGCACGCCCAGATCGCAGCGCGCAGCCCAGGTACGCGGTGTCGGAGGGCGGCGACGAAGGTGACGAGCGTGCGCACCGGCGCCCGGACGAATTCGATCAAGGCCGATCCGAGGATCCTCGGCACGCTCTCGAGCACGTACGCCGTCTCCGCGGCCGCCGCCTCGTCTTCCCCCGAGAGCCGCGCCGAGGGCGTGGGCCTCCGGATGCTGAACGTGTCGATGTCGACCCCCATCGAGCGCAGCGCGGCGACCTCTCGTCGGATGAACGTATGGGAAGGCGCCGGATATTCGCTGGTGAGATAGGCGATCTTCATTCGATCCGTTCCCTTTCCGTTCGCTCCCATCGCGTCGGGATCCCTCGGAGCGCCATCCCGAGGTAGAGCGGCACCTTCCAGAGGACGTAGAGCGGCGCGCACGCGAGCTGCTCGAGCCCGATGAGCTCGCGGCCTACCCGCGACCACGCCACGCCGACACCGATCGCGACGCAAACGAGCGGAAGAGAGCCCAGCACCACGAAGAGGGGGCTCGCGCCCAGCAGCGCGGCGATCCCGAGGAACCCCAGCGCGAGCGCACAGAAGAGCGTCAACATCGCCAGCGGCGGGATCGAGAGATCGAGGGCCACCCCGACGAGCTTTCCGCGGCGATATCGGATCGCGTCGCGGAGCACGCGCGGGAGATGCGACCGCAGGATCGAGAGGCTTCCGCCCTCCCAGCGCCCGCGTTGACGCCGGAGCGCCGCCGCCGTCGAGGGGAGGCAGCTCGTCACCATCGCCTCCTCGGCGAGGATCGGCGCGCGCCCCGCGAGCGTGAGCTCGAGCCCGAGGAGCTGGTCCTCGGCGAGGTGCCCGTCGAGGTTCGGCGCGCTGCGGAGGAGCCGGAAGGGGAAGGCCATCCCGGTCCCGGCGAGGTGGACGGGGACGCCCATGCGCTTGAGCCCTCGCGGCCGCACGCGATTGCGCACCGCGAAGGCAAAGGCCGAGAGGCGCGAGAGGAGCGCGTCGCTCGACGGCGCCATTGTGTACTCGGCCTGGACGGGCTTGCCCGTCTGGTACGCGAGGTCGGCGATCCGCCGCAGCGAGAAGGCGTCGATGTGACAATCCGCGTCGAGGATCACCACCACGTCCGGCGACTCGTGCTCGAGCGCGCGTACGCCGTACGCGATCGCGTAACCCTTGCCGATCTTCGACGGATCGTTCCGCTCGATCACCCGCGCGCCCGCGATCGCCGCGCGCTTTGCGGTGTCGTCGCTGCAATTGTCCGCCACGACCAGGACGCGCATGCCCGCGTCTACGGCCTGCATGAGCTCGGCGAGGGTGTTCTCGATGCTCTGCGCCTCGTCGTGCGCCGGCACCAGGATGGCCACCTTGGGGGCGCGCACCGGGATCATCTCGGGCCGTCCTCGGCGTCTGGACGCGAGGCACTCGATCATGAAGAACGCGCTCGGCACGAGGAGCACGCACGAGAGCGCGATACCCACCGCGACGAGGAGCGAGCTCACGAGGTCACCCCCTTGTACTCGATGAGGGTCCGCGCGCGTCCCCGTGCCCGCGCGGAGAGGAAGCGCGCCGAGCCCACGAGCTCGGGGAAGCGCCCGAGGACGCAGTAGCTCGCCGCGAGTGCGGACTCCTGCGAGGAGAACCCGCGTCGGCGGAAGGACTCGTAGGCGCGGTACCCCGAGACCGGATAGACGAAGAGGAGGCCGAGACTCAGACCGAAGCTCGGAAGCGCTCCGAGGAGCGCCGCCGCCGGGATCATCGCGCCGTACACCCAGGGTCGGATCGCCTCCTTCATCCAGTACCCTTCGGCGCCGCGGCGGTGCTTCATCGCCCCTTCGGTGAAGGCGTGCCCTGCCCGCTCCGCGCGACGCCACCACTCCGAGAAGCGCGTCATCGCGGCGTCGTGCAAGGTCATGTCGCGCGACAACCGGTACACGCGATAACCCTCGCGACGGAGACGCAAGCAGAGGTCCGGCTCCTCCCCCGCGATGAGGCTCGGGTCGAATCCGCCCACCTCCTCGAACGCGCGGATCCGGATCACGGCGTCTCCGCCGCACGCCTCGACCTCGCCCTCCGGTCCGGCCCACTCGATCTCGCAGAGACGGTTGTAGATGGACGCGTCGGGTCGGCGCTCGCGCCGCCGTCCGCACACGACGGCCACGTCCTCGCGATCGCGGAGCACGTCGCACGCCTCCTCGAGGAACCCGGGCACGAGCTCACAGTCGCCATCGATGAAGAAGACGAGCTCGAGGTCTGGGCGCGAACGTCGCAGCGCGCGCACGCCTTCGTTGCGCCCGCGCCCGGCCGAGAGCGGGAGGTCGTCCGCGAGCTCGACGACCTCGACCCCCATCGACCGCGCGATGGAAACGCTCCGATCGACGGAGGCCGAGTCGACGTAGACGACGTGCTCCACACGGCCGAGGAGGGAGCCGATGCAGGTGGCGAGGCGCTCACCTTCGTTGCGCCCGATCACCACCGCGCCCACGCCGAGATGTTCGACGGGTCGACGCATACGCCTCACCGAAGCCCGGGGTGCAGCCCGCTCAGACGAAGCGCGAGGTTCGACTCGCTCAGCTCCCCCGAGAGATTCCTCATGCGCCGCGCGTCGATGTCGCAACGGTTGAGGAGAAGGCGCTCCTGTCCGCGAGGGTTCGTCCCCCAATGCGTGGTGACGGCGCGCTGGAAGCCGGCCGTCCGCACCGCGCGCAGCACACGCGCGTCTTGATCGCCGTTCGGATAGGCGAGGCTCGTCACCTCGCGACCGATGAGCTTCTCGAGGAGGCTCTTGCTCCCGCGGAGCTCCCAGTCGAGCGAAGCGTCGTCGCACGTGTTCAGGATCGGGTGCGTCATCGTGTGCGCGCCGATCTCGTGCCCTTCCAGCGCGAGGGAGACGATCTCCTCGGCGCTCATGGTCCTCGCCCACGCAGGGATGCGCGAAGGGCGGATGGCCTCGACGAGCGCCTGCCGAACGTGCGGCCGGATCCGCTTCGCGGCCTCGATGATGGTCTGCGGCTCGGCGTCGGCCACGTGCCCTAGGTCGTGCCGCGCGAGCAGCCCGCGCTCGACCTCCGTACGCCGCGACGCCGGCGAGAGCGCGAAGCCGAGGCTGTCGTACCACGGGAGGCGCTCGCGCCCGATGAACGCCGCCGGGATGAAGAAGGTCGCCTTCACGCCGTGCTTCTCGAGGATGGGCCGCGCGTAGGTGAAGTTGTCGGCGTAGCCGTCGTCGAAGGTGATCGCGACGAAGGGCTTGGACGGCGCGTCCCCCGCCTCGTGTCGCCCGTGGACGTGGTCGAGCCGGCCGATCGTGTACGAGCGTCGCAGGTAACGGATGGTCCAGTCGAGCTCCTCGGGGGTCACGACGATCCCGGGGATGTGGTAGCGGCTGCGGAACTGCTCCGGGAGCACGCGGTGGAAGGTGACGATGACGAGCCGCCCCAGATGGCGGCGTGCGGGCGAGGTCATCCCCCCCTGCGCGAGCACCTCGGCAGCGAAATCGCGGATCTTGGGACGGACGAGGTCCACGTGCGCATCCTCCTCGAGCGACGATCGCGCTCCCGTCCTCTTACGCGCGCGCTCGTCCGCTCCTGCCTTCGAGGGACGACTCTTTGCGGAAACCTCCCGCCCTCGTGAGCGACCGCCTCAGTCGGACGCCGACGCGCCGTATACGTCTCTCGAAGACCAGCGCGTTCGGGCATCATCGATGGGCGAAGAGACGACGGGGGAGCGCTTCAGGCGGCGCGGATTCGAGGGCTCGCTTCTGACGGTGGGGTCCGCGCTCTCGGTCCACCTCGTCCGCTTTGGAACCAACCTGGTCCTCACGCGCCTCCTGCTCCGCGAGTCGTTCGGCCTGATGGCCCTCGTGAACGTCTTCGTGCTCGGCCTCGAGTTCATCAGCGACATCGGCGTGCGCGCCGTCGTCATCCAGAACGAGCGCGGCGACCGGCGGGCGTTCCTCGACACGGTCTTCACCGTGCAGGCCGCGCGCGGCTTCTTCCTCTACGGCATCGTCTGGCTCGCCGCCGCGCCCTTCGCCGCCCATTATGGCGACCCCCGGCTTGCGGAGATCCTCCCGGTCGCGGGGCTCGCCGCCATCTTCAATGGCTTCATCTCCACGAAGTACTACGAGGCGAACCGCCGCCTCGAGCTCCGCCGCGTGGTGCTCATCCAGGTCGCCGCGCAGCTCGTCTCGGCCGCCGTCCTGGTGGGCTGGGCGCTCCATTCGCCGAGCGTCTGGGCGCTGGTCGCCGGCGGCCTCGCCCACCCGCTCACCAAGACGGTCCTCAGCCACGCCATCCTCCGAGGCGAACGGAACCGATTCTCGTTCGACGTGGAGAGCGCGAGGTCGATCCTCTCCTTCGGCAAGTGGATCTTCGCGAGCACCCTGCTCACGTTCGTGGTGCAGCACTCGGACCGGCTGATCTTCGGCAACGTGATGACGCTGGAGATGCTCGGCGTCTACAGCATGGCGCTCATGCTCACGCGCGCGCCGCTCGAGCTCTTCACGCAGGTCTCGAGCCAAGTCGCCTTCCCGATCTACGCGCGCGCGACCCGCGATCCGCGCTTTCGCCACATCTTCGAGGACACCCGAAAGCCCCTGATCCTCGCCGGCGGGCTCGTCTTCTCGCTCACGATGGCCGGCGGCCCCACCATCGCCGCGATCCTCTTCCCCGCGGGCTACGACGACGCCGGCTGGATGATCCAGCTCCTCTCCATCTACGGCCTCCTCGGGATCCTCGAGTCGTACTACCGCGCCTCGATCCTCGCGTTCGGCATGCCGCGCATCCTCGTCTTCGGCGCGCTCGGCAAGCTCGTCGCCATGGCCGTCTTCATCTGGCTCGGGTTCTCGTGGATGGGAATCTTCGGCGCGATCCTGGGGTATGCCGTCTCTGAGATGTTGCCCTATCTGGTCTCGGGCTCGTATTGCGCGTTCCGCGGCGTCGGCGACATGAGACGAGACGCGCTCCTCGTGCTCGGCGCGTTCACGTCGGCGTTCGTCGGTCGCGCCGTCGCCAAGGCGTCGGACGCGGCGCACATGCCGCTCGCCGTCGAGGCGCTCGCGCTCGGGATCGCGGTGGTGCTCCTCTGGTTGCCTTTCCTCTGGCCCCAACTCGGGAGGCTCGCCTCGCGGCTGCGTCCCGCACCCGAGGTCGTATGAGCTCGCTCGAAACCACCGTCCTCGTCACCGGCGGCGCCGGCTTCATCGGATCGAACTTCCTCCTGCATTCGGTGAGGCGCCATCCGCGCTGTCGTTTCGTGAACCTCGACAAGCTCACGTACGCCGGCAACCTTCGCGGCCTCGAGGCGCTCTCGAACGGCGATCCCCACGTCTTCGTGCGCGGCGACGTCGCCGACGCGACGACGCTCGACGACGTGTTCGAACGTTATCGCCCGTCGATCGTCGTCCACTTCGCCGCGGAGAGCCACGTCGACCGAAGCATCCTCGGGCCCGCCGACTTCGTGCGCACCAACATCGAGGGCACCTTCCAGCTCCTCGAGGCATGTCGACGTCACTTCCCGCGCGGCGAGGGCCTCTTCCACCACGTCTCCACCGACGAGGTCTTCGGCTCGCTCGGCGAGACCGGCGCCTTTCACGAAGGGACGCCCTACGATCCCTCGAGCCCCTACTCGGCTTCCAAGGCGGCGAGCGATCACCTGGTGCGCGCCTATCACCGCACCTACGGCCTCCCCATCAAGATCACGAACTGCTCCAACAACTACGGGCCGCGGCAGTTCCCCGAGAAGCTCGTCCCCTTGATGATCATGAACGCGCTCGAAGGGCGCGAGCTGCCCATCTACGGCGAAGGCAAGAACGTCCGGGACTGGCTCTACGTCGACGACCACTGCGACGCCATCTGGGCCGTGATCGAACGTGGCCGCGTGGGCGAGACCTACGTCATCGGCGGGCGCGCCGAGCGTCGTAACGTCGAAGTGGTCGAGCTCGTCGCGCGCCTCGTCGCCGAGGAGACCGGCGTCGCCCCGGAGACCATCCTCGAGCGCCGTCGTTTCGTCGCCGATCGCCCGGGGCACGATCATCGCTACGCGATCGACCCGAGCAAGATCGAGCGTGAGCTCGGGTGGCGCCCTCGCGAGAGCTTCGTCAGCGGCATGAAGAAGACCGTCCGCTGGTACCTCGAGAACGAGGCCTGGGTCGACGAGGTCCGCACCGGCGAGTACCGGCGCTGGATCGAAGCGAACTACGGCCGACGTGGAGGGGAGGCCGCATGAGACGCAAGGGCATCATCCTCGCCGGAGGCTCCGGCACCAGGCTCCATCCGTTGACGCGCGCGGTGAGCAAGCAGCTCATGCCCGTCTACGACAAGCCGATGATCTACTACCCGCTCTGCACGCTCCTCCAAGCAGGCATCCGGGAGATCCTGATCATCACCACGCCCCACGAGCGCGCCCTCTTCGAGCGCCTCCTCCTCGACGGAAGGCAGTGGGGCATCGAGCTCGAATACGCCGTTCAGCCGAGCCCCGACGGGCTCGCGCAGGCGTTCATCATCGGTGAGGCGTTCCTCGACGGCGCTCCGTCCGCGCTCGTGCTCGGCGACAACATCTTCTACGGCGAGCACCTCCCGGAGGTCTTCCACCGTGCGGCCGGCCGTGAGCACGGCGCCACGATCTTCGGCTATTGGGTGAAGCACCCCGAGGCCTACGGCGTCGCCGAGTTCGACGAGGACGGCAGGGTGATCGGGCTCGAGGAGAAGCCCA
>JAAYBZ010000048.1 GCA_012744445.1 Myxococcales bacterium
ATTGCGGCGCCTGCGGCCACGAATGCGGCGAAGGCGAGGTCTGCCTCCTCGGCAGCTGCGAGCTCACCTGCGGCTCGCTCACCGCGTGCGACGGCGTCTGCCGCGACACCGACGTCGACCCGAAGAACTGCGGCGCATGCGGCGAGGCATGCGACCCCGGCCAGGTCTGCCTGAACGGCAGCTGCCAGGTCCACTGTGGGCTCCTCACCGAGTGCAGCGGCGTCTGCCGCGACACCCAGGCCGATCCGCAGAACTGCGGCACGTGCGGGAACGCCTGCGAGCCGGGCGAGGTCTGCGCCGCCGGCCAGTGCCAGACGAGCTGCGGTGAGAACCTCACCGAATGCGACGGTCTCTGCCGCAACACCAACGTCGACCCGCAGAACTGCGGCGCGTGCGGCGAAGCCTGCGATCCCGCCCAGGTCTGCCTTAACGGCAGCTGCCAGTCGAGCTGTGGCTCGCTCACCGAGTGCGCGGGCTTCTGCCGCGACACGACGGTCGATCGTCTCCACTGCGGCGGCTGCGGCGAAGCCTGCGATCCCGGCCAGATCTGCGTGAACGGCGAGTGCCAGGTCTCTTGCGGCGAGAACCTCGTCGAGTGCGGCGGTCTCTGCCGCGATACCCGCTCCGACCCCGCGCACTGCGGGGACTGCGGCAACGCCTGCCCCCAAGGCGAGGCGTGCGTGGAGGGCGAGTGCACGGTCTCCTGTGGCTCGCTCACGCGCTGCGACGGCCTCTGCCGCGACCTCGACCAGGACCGCCTGCACTGCGGCGAATGCGGGAACGCCTGCGCCGCCGGCGAGATCTGCGTGGGCGGCGAGTGCGTCATCTCCTGCGGGGGCGGCCTCGTGGAGTGCGACGGCGTCTGCCGCGATCTCTCGAGCGACCCTGCCCATTGCGGCGCGTGCAACGACCCGTGCCCGGCGGGCGAGCTCTGCAGCGACGGGGAATGCCAGGTCTCCTGCGGCGCGGGCCTCGTCGAGTGCGACGGCGTCTGCCGGGATCTCGACCACGATCGCCTGCACTGCGGCGAGTGCGGGAACGCCTGCGCCGCCGGCGAGATCTGCGTGGGCGGCCAGTGCGAGGTCTCCTGCGGGAGCGGCCTCGTCGAGTGCGCTGGCGCCTGCACCGACGTCGACTACGACGCCGAGAACTGCGGCGGTTGCGGGAACGCGTGCCCCGCCGGAACGGCATGCTGGGAGGGTATCTGCGGTGATCGCCTCTGCCCCTTCGGCACGTGGATGACGGGCATCGGAGGCGATGGTCAGCCGAACTGCGCGCCCTTCCCGGGGATCGGGGACTACGCGGACGCGAACTGCCGCGTCTACCTCGGCTGGAGGGACTCGTGCAACGGCTGCGACACCGCGCCCGAGAAGTGGGGCTACTCGGGGGAGGCGAGCACCTGTGAGAACGGCGCGGGCGAGGACAACACCTGCCAGGCCGTCACGCTGAACGATCGCTCCGTCGCGCTCTTCGGGTTGAACACCGACGGCAACGTGAACAACGACGACAAGTTCTACGCCGGCTTCTCCTGCAGGGCCGCGGGCTCCATCACGGCGCACTCGGGCTCGTGCCCCGCGGGCCAATTCGTCTACGGGATCCAGCCGAACGGCATGCTCCGGTGCGGCCCGATGAGCGTCGCCGCCGAGCGCGCGATCCACGGCGGCTGCTCCCTCTTCTTCGGGTGGCGCGACGGGTGCGGCGGGAGCTGCCTGGCGGGCCCGGCGAAGTGGGCTCGCACGAGTCCGTCGAGCTGCACGGCCCTCGGCACGGGCGTGACCTGCGCCGCCTACGACCTCGGCGGCCAGGAGGTCCGGATGGGCGGGGTCGACGTGGACGGCGACGTGGACGACAACGACCGCTTCTACGTGGGCTTCTCGTGCGAATCGGCGGGCTACCGCGAGTACAGGACCAGCGGGAACTGCGCCGACGGCGACGTCGCCATCGGCATCGGCGTGGGCGGCGCGCTCGTCTGCATGAGCGTCGAGCCCGCCGTGCACGACAGCTTCGGGAGCCGCTGCAACGTCTTCTTCGGTTGGCGCGACAACTGCAATAACTGCACGAACGCGCCAACGCGCTGGGGCTACACCTCCGGCGTCGAGTGCTACGCGGGCCCCAGCTCGAGCTGCACCGCGCACTACCTCGACGATCGCTTCGTCCAGCTCGTGGGCGTGAACATCGGCGGCGACGCCGACGGCAACGACAAGTTCTACCTCGGCATGCGCTGCGAGTGACCCCGAGAACGCAGAAGAGCCCCGCCCCTGGCAGGGCGGGGCTCCGGCTCACGCTTGCTTCGGATCAGAGACCGACGCAGATACCGAGCAAGTAGAGGCCGTCGCAGGTCTCGCCCGAATCGTTCCCGAGGCCCACGTTCAGATCGACGCAGAGGCCGAGGACCGAGAGGCCCTCGCACGAGTCGCCGCCACCGCCGACGAGGAGACCGCCGAGGACACCCTCGAGGAGGTCACCGAGGTCGAGAGCGCCGAGGTCGAGGGCACCGTTGCCCACGAGGCCGTCGATGAGCCCGAGCACGACCGCGATGAGATCGTCGTCACCGCTGCCGAGGAGGCCCTCGAGGAGCCCCGTGAGGTCGCCGATGCAGAGCTGACCGCAGGCGAGGCCCGAGAGGAGGTCGTGCACGACGCCACCCACGTCGTGGAGGAGCACGAAGACGAGGCCGCGCAAGGTCTCGACGAGATCTCCGGCGAGCGCATCGACGAGCCCGCAGGAGAGGATGATGTCGAGGAGCTCCACCACCGTGCCGTCCTGATCGTCGAGGACGAGCTCGAGGACGCCGGAGAGGATCACGTTCACATCTTGACCGCTGAAGAGGATCGCGAGGAGCTGGTGCAGGTGGCCGTCCTGATCGTTCGCGAGCAGGTTCACGATCTGCGCGAGGATGTCGAGGCACTGCGCGCCCTCGCCCAGGCAGAGGTCGATCGGCAGGTTGCCGAGGTCGAGACAGAGGAGACCGCCGATCCCGTCACAGACGAGCGGGCCGACGTGTTCGATCGAGCAGATGGCGTCGATGAGATCGGTGCAATGACCGTCGCCACCGCTCGGCGGCTCTTCCTCGCACGGCTCCCCGCTGTGCTTCACGCAGGTGCCGGGGACCGGGACGCACACGCCGTTCGTGTGCTTCACGCACTGCGACACGCCCCCGTCCGTGTGCACGTAGCACTTCGGGCCCTCGCAGTGGACGCCGTCGGCGGAGCTTGGCGATCCCTCTGCCACCGAGCTGTCACCGCAGGCCGCGAATTGAGTGATCGCCAAGAAGCCGATCGCGGACGCCAAGAGACGCGTACGAGTTGAATACGACATGGATTTCCCCCTTCGATGTGTCGATCGCGGCGATTCCGAGGAGGAAGGTCTGGTGTATCCCCCAGCCCCCAACCGACGCGAACTTGTGACGTTCGAAGTCGGTGTACGTGCTCCCCCCGCCCGAGATCCCCATGCAGTGGTGATTCATTCCCGTCACACAGAGCACCGACACGCGACGTCATGATTCACGCGCGCGGGTGATGTCGCGACCGTCACCCCGAGAGATCGAGCGATGTTCGGACGGATACGAACGCGCCGCCTCGACATCGAGATGCGAGGCGGCGCGCTCGAAATTGGACGTCGCGAGGCTCAGCCCGGCCCGCCGGGGAAGCAGGACGAGATGACGGTCTCGACGTTCTGCGAGTCGTCGCATTCGGCGATCTCGGACTCGCTCGATTCGCCAGCGTCGTTGGCCGCCACGCGGAAGGTCCGGACCGTGGCGGAATCGGTCGGATCGTAGCTGAACGACACGCGCTCGTGCTCGCCCGGCAGGAGCCGCTGGGTGGTGACGACGGTCGCCACGTAGTGGGTGGTCGCGCCGTCGACGCGATAGAGCGAGACCGGCACGCCCGGCGCCGCAGGAGCCCACCCGGCGTTGTAGATCTCGGCGTAGATCGTGATGGGCCCCGAGCCGCAGAAGCCCGCGTCTGCGGCCGAATTACGAGGACGCACGTCGGGCTGGTAGGTCGCGCCGGGCTGGACGTTGAGGCGGAAGTTGTTGAGCGCCGGGAAGGTCCAGTTACGCGCCTCACCCGCGGGCACGCGCCCGGCTTCGGTGATGTTCGTCACGTGGTAGGTGTGCTGGTTCCAGATGCGGCGCGTGCCGACCCAGCCCTCGCCGGGCCCCGCGTAGACGGTGATCCCCGCCGGGCCGGACGTGCCCCGCCCCGCCGCGATCTCCGCCGCCGTGCACGCATCGCCCGGGATCTCCTCGCAGTCGAGCGGACCGAGGTAAGTGTTGGTGGCGACGACGATCTCGGCGTGACCGTCGTTGTCGACGTCGACGATGACCGGGTACTCCCAGAGCGTCGCGCTGCGGTTGCAGCGGCAGAAGAGCGTCTCGCCCGTGAGGCCGTCGTAGACGCGCAGCCAGTGCTCGTCGTTGTAGACGACCTCGGCCGCGCCGTCGCCGTTGAAATCGAAGACGCTCGAGCCGGTCTTCCGCGAGCTGAAGTCCTGCGTGACCTTGTGCCAGAGCGGCGAGAGTCGCTCCGCGGGCGTCGGCGCGCTCAAGTCGACGTCGAAGACCACGTAGTTGTACGCGCCGGCGAGCGCGATCTCGGGGTTGGGATCGCTCGGGTCGAAGTTGCCGACGGTGGGGGGGCCGCCGCCGCCGACGTAGCAGTACTGCTCGCCCTCGAACTCCACGCACGCGCCCGCGTCCGGTTCGTCGGGATGGTCGGGCGTCGTGTGCGCCGCCGGCGGCGGCACGACGTTGATGTCGATGGGCCCCGCGCGGACCACGCCGGTTCGGCCGTCTCGGACCACGAGGTAGTGGTCGCTGTGGTGGACGTGGAGCAAAGGCGAAGGGCGTCCCGCCTCGACGACGACGACCTCGGGCTCGCCGTCGAGATCGAAGTCGGCCACCGCGGGATAGCCGTCGCGGCGACAGCTCGGATCGTCGTCGCAGTCGCGGAAGTCCCAGAGGGGCGAGAGCCCCGCGCCGCGGTCGAACTTGAACGCGACGTTCCCGCCGACGATCTCGAGCGAGCCGTCGCCGTCGAGATCGGCCGCCGCGGTGTAGTCACAGGGATCGTGCTCGGCCGAGGGCTCGGTGAAGACCGCGCAGTCCTCCTTGCCGAGGAGCGCACCCGTGGCGCCGTCGACCACGGTGTAGCGGACGAAGACCTCCACCTGTCCGTCGCCGTCGAGATCGGCGATCGCGGGCGCGGCCTGACCGCACTTCACCTGATCGGGGTTGGCCTTCCACTTGATCGCCCCGGTGTTGTCGACGGCGAAGAGGGTGCCGACCGTGCTCCCTCCGTCGCCGCCACAGGTCACGATCTCGGGCCGTCCGTCGCCGTCGATGTCGCCGATCGCGACCTGGGCGCCGCCGATGGCGCGGAGATCGGGCGCGGTGACGCTGAAGAGGAGCGTGCCGTCGGCGCCGCTCACGGCGCGGAGGATGCCGTTGCGGTTGTACGAGCCGTTCGTGTTCAGCGGCGGGTTGAAGGTGTTGAACACGATGTCGGGGACGTCCTTCTCGTCGATGACGCCGTCGCCGTTGTCGTCGTTCAGGTTGGCCACCATCGGCGTCATCATCACGTGGACCCAGTCGGGCTCCGGGATGGCGTCGATGATGTCGCCGTTCCCATCGCGGCGCGGCCATCGGAGCTTGACGATCGGCTGCACGTCGGCGCCGGAGGGGAAGGCCTGGCAAGCCTCGCCGCCGGGCTGCGGGAGGCAGACGCCGCCCTCGATGCTGGGCTCGCAGTATTGATCGGGCGGGCAGTCGAAGAACTCGGTGCACGCCGTGGTAGGCGCGAAGCATCCGCCGGAGACGCAGAGCTCGTCCGCCGCGCAGCAGGTGTCGACGCCCTCGGCGTCGGTGCAACGCGTCTCGTCCTCTCCGCACGCGAGCCGGCAGGAGGCCGCCTCGCAGACCTCCCCCTCGCCGCAACAGCTCGTACCGCAGGCCTCGGTGAAGGCGCAGCACTGGAGGTTGCTGCCGCAGAACTCGCCCTCGCCGCAGCAGGTCGAGCCGCAGGCGACGAGCGATTCGCAATCCGGTGCCGCGCCGTCGTCGCCTGGCGTCGCGTCGGGGGCGGGGTCGAAGGGATCGGGAGTTCCGCCGCCACAGTCGCAGGCCACGAAGACGGACAGGGCGACGATCCAGGAGAGAGAGACGAAGGAAGCACTGCGCATGCGGCGAGGATGCCACGCGTAGCGCCCTGCATTCGAGTCCATTCTCGGACCGATGCGCGCTCGGCCGCGGAATTCCTCGAACTTTTCCGGCCCTACGGTCTCAGGATCGCGAAGTGTGCTCGAACGCGCGGAGGAGGACCTCGACCGGCTGGGCGCCGGAAACGGCGAAGCGTTCGTCGAAGACGAAGAAGGGCACCCCACGCACGCCGAGCTCACGCGCGCGGAGCAGATCGCGCTTCACCTCCGGCTCGTAGACCCGCGCGTCGAGCGCGCCGCGCACGGTCTCGGCGTCGAGGCCGATCTCCTCGCCGATCCTCACGAGCGAGGGCGCGTCGAAGATCGATCGCGCCTCGCCGAAGTAGGCGCGATAGAGCGCCGACCACGCCGCATCGGCCTTGCCCTCGCTCCGGGCGAGCGCCGCGAGCTCGTGCGCGAGGGCGGTGCTGCCGACGCGGTTGTCGCGGACGTGGTAGGGCTGGATACCCTCGCTCCGCGCGATCTCCTCGACGCGCTCCGTCATCGCGCCGACTTGATCGGCCGGGTAACCCTTCTTCACGAGCATCTCGGGGACGGGCTCGACCTTGCCGATCGGCGCGAAGGGATCGAGGAGGAAGGAGCGGCGAACGATCTCGACGTCCCCGTCGAAACGCGCGCGCGCCTCCTCCAGGCGGTGGTGCCCGATGCCACACCACGGACAGATCACGTCGGCGAAGACCTCGACTCGCATCGCTCCACTCCTTCGCGCAGCCTCGCGCGCCCTCGGAGCGTTCCACATCGCGCGCGCCTTGGGAACGCGACGACGAGCGACGCCCCGACGACGACTGGGGCTGGGAGGAGGAGCTGCGAGGCGACCCGGATTGGCGAGAACAGCTCATCGCCGAGGTCGACGGTCGGCCGATCGCGCGCGGCGGCACACGCGGAGCGCGTCTCCTTGCGCGTGCCGCGGGTTCTCCGCAGAACCACGGGATGGACTTCGGGAGGGTCGAAGACCCGCGGCAACGCGATCGGATCGATTGGTCCCTTCCGTCGCTCGAATCCGCCGAGGAGCGCGCGCAGCTCGAGCGCCTCGCACGCGCGGCGGCGCGTGATCCCCGGCCTCCGCGCCTTCGCGTGGGGATGCCCGTCTGGGGCGAGGCCGCGTGGATCGGACGCCTCTACCCCAAGGGCTCGAAGGGCACGGAGACGCTGCGCGAGTACGCGCGCCACTTCGACACGGTGGAGATCAACTCCACCTTCTACGCCGTGCCGCCGCGCGCGACCTTCGCGCGTTGGCGCGACGCCGTGCCCGAGCACTTCCGGTTCTGCCCGAAGCTCCCTCAGTCGATCAGCCGCTCCGTCGCCGGCGCGCTCGACACGCGCGAGCTCGAGGCCTTCGTCTCGGGCGCGCTCGAGCTCGGCGATCGGCTCGGGCAATGCTTCGTCCAGCTCCCGCCCGCGGCTTCCCCCGCCTGCCTCGGCGAGCTCGACGCGCTGCTCTCGGCGATTCCCCGGGCGTTGCGGATCGCCGTCGAGCTCCGGCACGAGGGCTTCTTCCGCGAGCGGCGGCTCCGCCCCGAGATCGTGGACTTCCTCGCGCGACATCGCGCGGCGGCGGTGATCACCGACACGGCCGGCTTTCGCGAGCTCGCGCACGCGAGCCTCTCCAGCACGCGCGCGCTCGTGCGATTTGCCTCGAGCGACGATCCGGCGATCGACGATCGACGGCTCCGCGACTGGGCCGCGCGCATCGCCACGTGGTTCGCGTCCGGACTCCGGGAGCTCGACGTCACGCTGCACGCGAAGGATCCCCTCGCCCAGCTCACGATGGCGCGATCGCTCTCGACGCATATGAACGAGGCGCTCGCCTCGCGGGGCCTGCCGCTCTCGGTGCCCGTCCTCGAGACGATCGACGAGCGCCAGCGCGCGCTCTTCTAGGCCGCCTCGCGGCGCTCCTCCGCCGGTGCGACCTCCGTCGCCGCGGGCGTCTTCTTCGGGAAGAAGGCGCGGAGTGGGAAGAAGTACATGGCGTAGACCACCACGTAGACGACGAGGCTGTCGAGCTGGGTGAAGTGGGCGAAGGCGAAGAAGAAGATCAAGAGGTGGAGGCGGACGACGTTCTTGTACGGCGCGACCATCCCGTCGCCGATCGCGCCCGCCTCTTCTTCGAGCGACATATCCACGCGCCGAGGCGGGAAGATGTTCCGCCGCTCGGCGAGGATCGCGGCGGGCAGGAAGAAGCCCGCCTGCTTCACGACGGAGACGTAGTCGGCCACGCCAGGAAGACCGCCTCCCTGCATGAAATCCACGCCGCCGATCGGGAAGAAGAGGAAGAGGAAGACCGAGTGCCCGAGGTGGAAGCCACCAAAGTGCACCGTGAAGAAGGCGAGGATGAAGAGCGAGCCGAGGATGCCCGCCAGGCCGGCGAACCGTGCGCCGGGCCCGCCTCGATTGGCGAGCTTCACGGAGGCCGTCGCG
>JAAYBZ010000231.1 GCA_012744445.1 Myxococcales bacterium
CCCGATCGTGCAGACGATCTTGGTCAGGCGCGTGGGCTTCAGGGAGTGTTCGATCGACATGCGTGCGATGGCGCGGCGCGCGTGAGGAGGTGAAGCCTACACGCTCGCCGCGCCGGCGTCATGGTCCAGGCGTCCGGAGCTCAACCCACGAAGACCCGCGCGTTGCGGAAGATCCGCAGCCACGGGCTGTCCTCGCGCCATTCGCGGGGGCGCCAGCTCATCTGGACGGCGCGGAAGACACGTTCGGGGTGCGGCATGAGGATCGTCACGCGGCCGTTGGCGTTGGTGAGCGCGGTGATGCCGTTCGGCGTGCCGTTGGGGTTCTCGGGGTAGCGCGTGGCGATCTCGCCATCGTGACCCACGTAGCGACCCACGATCGTGCCGCTCGCCTCGATGGCCGAGAGGTGCGCCTCGTCGCGGACCTCGGCGCGGCCCTCGCCGTGCGAGACGGCGATCGGCGCGACGCTCCCCTCCATCCCCGCGAAGAGCACGCTCGGGCTCTTCTCGATGCGCATCATCGAGAGGCGCGCCTCGAAGCGCTCGGAGCGGTTCTGCACGAAGCGGGGCCAGTGCTCGGCGCCGGGGATGATCGAGCGGAGGTTCGACATCATCTGGCAGCCGTTGCACACGCCGAGCGCGAAGACGTCGTCGCGCGCGAAGAAGCGCGTGAACTCGTCGCGCGTGCGCGCGTGGAAGAGGATGCTCTTCGCCCACCCCTCGCCTGCGCCGAGGACGTCGCCGTAGCTGAAGCCGCCGCAGGCCGCGAGGCCGCGGAAGCCCTCGAGCGAGACCTCGCCGCTCAGGAGATCACTCATGTGGACGTCGACCGCGTCGAAGCCCGCGCGGTCGAAGGCGGCCGCCATCTCGATCTGGCCGTTCACGCCCTGCTCGCGGAGGATGGCCACGCGAGGCCGCGCGCCGCGGTTCACGTAGGGCGCGGCGACGTCGTCCTCGGGATCGAAGGTGAGCGTGGCGAAGAGGCCGCGGTTCTGCGGGTCGAGCCGGAGGGCGTGCTCCTCGTCGGCGCAGGCCGCGTCGTCGCGGAGCCGCGCCATCTGGTGCGTGGTCTCCGACCAGAGCGCGCGGAGCTCGACGCGCGAGCGCTCGAGGAGCGGGCGTCCGCCCTGGGCGATGCGCACGCGATCGTCCTCGCTGGGCGCACCGAGGGAGAGGACCGTGAGACCGGCGGCTTCGAGGCGCGCGCGCACCTTCGCCTCGTCTCCGGCGCGCACCTGCACCACGGCGCCGAGCTCTTCGCTGAAGAGGAAGGCGAGCGGATCGCGATCCGCGGGCACCTCGACGTCGAGGCCGACGCCGCCGGCGAAGGCCATCTCCACGAGCGTGACCAAGAAGCCGCCGTCGGAGCGGTCGTGATAGGCGAGGAGGAGCTCCTCCTCGCGGAGCGCGGCGATCGCCTCGAAGAAGGCGCGGAGCGCGGCGGGATCGTCGAGGTCGGGCGGCGTCGCGCCGATGGTGCCGAAGCACTGGGCGAGCGCCGAGCCACCGAGTCGATCCTTGCCCGCGCCGAGATCGATCGCGAGGAGGCGCGTCTCGCCGGCGTCGCGGCGGAGCTCCGGCGTGAGCGTCTTCCGCACGTCGGCCACGGGCGCGAAGGCGCTCACGATGAGCGAGAGCGGCGCGGTGACGCTCTTCTCCTTCCCGTCCTCGTGCCAGCGCGTGCGCATGGACATCGAGTCCTTGCCGACCGGGATGGCGATGCCGAGCGCGGGGCAGAGCTCCATGCCCACGGCGCGCACCATCTCGTAGAGGCCGGCGTCCTCGCCCGGATGACCCGCGGGCGCCATCCAGTTCGCCGAGAGCTTCACGTCGGAGAGCTTCTCGACGGGCGCGGCCGCGAGGTTGGTGAGCGCTTCCGCCACGGCGAGCCGCGCCGAGGCGGCGGGCTCGAGGAGCGCGACCGGGGTCCGCTCGCCCATCGCCATCGCCTCGCCCGCGTAGCCCACGTAGTCGGCGAGCGTCACGCCGCAGTCGGCGACGGCCACCTGGAGCGGGCCGACGAGCTGGTCGCGCGCGACGAGGCCGGTGACGGTGCGATCGCCGATCGTGACGAGGAAGTGCTTGTCCGCGACGGTGGGGAGCCGGAGCACGCGCGAGACGGCCTCGTCGAGCGTGATCGAGGCCGCGTCGAAGGCGTCGCCCGGGCGTTCCCCGGAGCGCACGTCGCGCTTCATCTTGGGCGGCTTCCCGAGCAGCACCTCGAGCGGCATGTCGATGGGCTTGTCGCCGAAGTGGCGATCGCCCACGACGAGCCAGCGCTCCGCCGTGGCGTGGCCGAGCACGGCGTAAGGGCAGCGCTCGCGCCTGCAGAGCGCCTCGAATTCGGCGAGCCGTTCCTTGTCGACCGCGAGGACGTAGCGCTCCTGGCTCTCGTTGCACCAGATCTCGAGCGGGCTCATGCCCGGCTCGTCGCTCGGCACCTCGCGGAGCTCGAAGACCGCCCCGCGCTCGGCGTCGTTGACGAGCTCGGGGAGGGCATTGGAGAGGCCGCCCGCGCCCACGTCGTGGATGGAAAGGATGGGGTTCGCCTCGCCGAGGGCCACGCAGCGGTCGATCACCTCCTGGCAGCGCCGCTGCATCTCGGGGTTGTCGCGCTGCACCGAGGCGAAGTCGAGCGCCTCCTCGCTCTCGCCCGTGGCGACCGAGCTCGCCGCGCCGCCGCCGAGGCCGATGAGCATCGCGGGGCCGCCGAGGACGATGATGGGCGTGCCCTCGGGGATGCCTTCCTTCTGCACGTGCGGCTCGCGGATGTTCCCGAGGCCGCCCGCGATCATGATCGGCTTGTGGTAGCCGCGGACCTCGCGGCCGGCCGGGCCCGGCACCTCGAGCTCGAAGCTGCGGAAGTAGCCCGCGATGGCGGGGCGTCCGAACTCGTTGTTGAACGAGGCCGCGCCGATCGGGCCGTCGAGCATGATCTCGAGCGCGGAGGCGATGCGCGACGGACGTCCGTAGTGTTGCTCCCACGGTCGCGGCGCGTCGGGGAGCTCGAGGTCGCCCACGGAAAAGCCCGTGAGGCCGGCCTTGGGCTTGCTCCCGCGTCCTGTCGCGCCCTCGTCGCGGATCTCGCCGCCCGAGCCGGTCGAGGCGCCGGGGTAGGGGCTGATCGCCGTCGGGTGGTTGTGCGTCTCGACCTTCATCAAGACGTGGATCGGCTCTTCGTGCTTGCCGTAGACGCGCGTCTGCGGGTCGGGGAAGAAGCGCACGCCGCGGTGCCCCTCGATGACGGCGGCGTTGTCCTTGTAGGCGCTGAGCACGCCGCCCGGGGAGCACGCCGTCGTGTTCCGGATCATCTGGAAGAGCGAGCGATCCATGCGCTCGCCGTCGATCGTGAATTCGGCGTTGAAGATCTTGTGCCGGCAGTGCTCGCTGTTGGCCTGCGCGAACATCATGAGCTCGACGTCGCTGGGATCGCGGCCGAGCTTCTGGAAGGCCGCGACGAGGTAGTCGATCTCGTCCTCGGCGAGGGCGAGGCCCATGCGCCTGTTCGCGTCCTCGAGCGCGGCGCGCCCTTCGGCGAGCACCGGGATCGTGGTCTTGGGGCGCGGTTCCTCGCGCTCGAAGACCGCCGCGAGCGCGTCGGCGGAGGTGAGCACGGACTCCGTCATCCGATCGTGGAGGAGCGGCAGGAGCGGCGCGAGGTCGAGCCCGGCGGGCACGTCGAGGACGATCCGGCGGCCGCGCTCGAGGCGGCGCACCTGGGTGAGGCCGCAGATGCGCGCGATGTCGGTCGCCTTGGACGACCAAGGCGAGATGGTGCCGATCCGGGGCACCACGAACAGCTCGACACCCGAGAGGTCGCGCGGCGCGCGCGCGGGTCCGTATTCGAGGAGCTTGTCGAGGAGCGCGTCCTCCTCGCGGGTCAGCGGGGCGGCGACATCGAAGAGGTGGAGCCATTCGACCTCGACGTCCCGTACCTCGGGGTGAACTCGCCTGAGATCGGAGAGGAGCTTCGCGCGGCGGCCGGAGGAGAGGGCCGGACGGCCTCGGTGCGTTTGCATGGCCGCGTTCTAATCCCAAGCGCCCTCGAAGGCGAGCGAGCCAGGTCGCCCGCAGGCGGGATTCGGAGCCCACCGTCACGAAGCGTGGGCTCCCCGCCGGATGCGGCATCACTAGGGTTGATCCGCATGTCGCCCGCGCTCGCACCCTCGGTCCAGCCGGTCGCCTCGAGGCGGGCCTCGGATCTCGTCTTCGGCCTGGTGGAGGAGCTCCGTCGGCGGAGCGAGCGCCTCCAGATGCTCGAGGCCCGCCTCCTCGACGTGGTGGGGAGCCCGTTCCTCCCCTTCGTGGACCACGTGGGCGTGCCGGCCGCGAAGCTCCACGACGCGGAGCTCCTCGCCCTCGGCTTCGAGCGCGCCGCCGCCCATCCCATCGACGCCGAGGTCTACCGCCACCCGGCCCTCGCGCTCCCGGCGATCTACCGTCTCTCCGCGGGGCGACCGCGCCTCGCGCTCCGCGTGGGGGACCTCGCCGATTTCCTCGTCGCCTGCGGGCGGTGGACGGAGGAGGTGCGCATCGAGGGGGACCCCTTCGGCGGCCTCAGACGCGCGCGCCTCACCGAGCACGACGGACACGAGGTCTGGGCCGTCGAGCGGCAGGGCATCCGCGGCTTCACGCCCCGCGCGATGAACTCCCGCGAGCTCGCGGCGGCGATGCGCACGCGCGAGGGCTTCCGGCGCCGCCCGCGCTACGTCTCCGCCTCCGACGACGCGACCGAGGTCGAGCGGCTCGGGCGCTGTGCCTCGCTCATCCAGCACGCCCGCGCGGAATTCGGGGTCGCGCGCGTGGCCTCGCTCTTCTTCGACGCCGAGATCGAGCGCTTCGTCCGCCGCAACCGCGCGGGGCGCGTCCTCGAGTCGCGCCTGCGCGTCCTCGGCGTGGGCTTCCCGCACCTCGATCACCTCGTCTATCGCAGCAGCCGCGCGCGCCTCCGCCACCTGATGCGCATCTTCGAGACGCTCGGCTTCGAGCGGCGCGCGCAGCTCGCCACCGACCACTACGGCGCGCAGGTCCTCGATCACCCGGAGCTCGGCTTCTCCGTGATCGCCGAGGTCGACCTCGCGCCAGGCGAGCGCGCCACGGATTTCGCCTACGAAGCACTCCCGCCGCTGCACGAGCCCGGCCCCATCGAGCGATCCACGGTCCTCCATGGCGAGTCGATCCTGGGCGCCGGGCCGCATCGCTTGGCCGTCGAGGTCGATCTCGATCGTGCCCGCGCGATCCTCGCGACGGAGCGGATCGAGGTGCTCGCGCCGGAGCTCTCCGGCGCCTCACAGGAGTCCGCCACCGCGCCCGAGCCCTGGCTCCCCGACGTCGATCGCGTGGACGAGGCCGTGCGACGCGGCGTGATCGACGGCACGCGCTCCGTCGAGATCATGAGCCTCGGCGCGCCTGGCTCGGAGCTCGGTCTCGTGGAGCGATTCGACGGTCGACGCGACTTCGACGCCGAGCGACTCGAGCGCGCCACGCAGCGCAGCGAAGCGTGGCGAAAGCGCCAGATCTTGGCATGAATGCGCGCTACCGATGTTAGTATCGGGCGGCGAATGAGGCCGAAACGGGCACACGCGCTTACCCTCGACTCGCAGCGCCTCAATTTCGCTGCTGGGGCGAGCCGTGTCTTCTTGGCCGTGGCGGCGCTCACCGTCATCCCCGCGCTCTACCCGTCGGTGGCCCAGCTCCGCCCGGTCATCTACGGCTACCTTGGCGTAGCCCTCGTGGCGCAGGTGCTCATCTGGCTCGGGCGAGGGGGGTGGTGGCGCCCCCTCCTAGGCGGCTTCGCCGACTGCGCCATCCTCACGCTGCTCCTCCACCACGTGGGCAGCGCCTCGAGCTTCTTGGTCACCTTCTACGCCTTCGGCGCCGTGCTCAACACGCTGGTCGTCGGCAAACGCATGGGCCTGACGATGAGCATCGTCGCCACGGCGATGTACGGCACCTTGCTCTCGCTCGAGTCCTCCGGTGTCATCCCTTACGCGCCAGGCGCGCCGGATTGGATCTCCAAGACCGCGCCCTCGCCGGCGATGCTCGTCCCGCTGGTCGGTCTCACCGGCCTCACCACCATCGTCTCCTCCATGATCGTCGGCGGCCTCGTCGCGCGCATCCGCGCCGAGGAGCGCGAGCTCGAGCGCGCCAACCGTCGGCTCACCGATCTCAGCGTCCGCGACCCGCTCACCGGCGTGTTCAACCGGCGCTACCTCCTCGACGAGCTCGGCCGCGCGCTCCTCGAGACCCGCGATCCCAGCGCCACGGTCGCCGTGGCCATGCTCGATCTCGACGGCTTCAAGCCGGTGAACGACACCTACGGACATCTCCGCGGGGATCGCCTCCTCTGCGACATCGCCGATGGGATCCGCGCGGCCGTGCGCGCCGACGACTTCGTGTGCCGCTTCGGCGGTGACGAGTTCGTCGTGCTCCTCTTCGGCGCCGACGAGCAGACGGCCGAGGATCGCGCGCGGGAGATCGCGGAGACGGTGCGCCGCATCGGCCGCAAGTTCGACCCGGCGTGCGGCGTCACCGCGAGCGTCGGCGTCGCGGTCGGTCGCCCCGGCGACGACCCGGCCGACGTCCTCCGCCGCGCCGACGCCCGCGCGTATTCGGCCAAGCGGGCCGGCGGCGATCGAGTCGTGGGGCTCGATCCGCAGTTCGTCTGAGTCGCGCCATCGCCTGGGTGCCCGAGGGAATCCCCGCACCGGAGGAGTCCCCATTTGTGACAAAAATGTGACTAGCTCGTGGGATGGAACATGTTCTAGACTTCGATCCATGCCGCAGGAGATCGCCGTGGACGCAACCGTCAACACCCAGGCCGCCGCCGCCACCGCCCGGGCCGACTTCCGCAACGCTCGCGAAGTCCCCCGGGTCAAGGGCGAGCCCCCGATCATCGGGTCCACGATCCGCTTCCAGTCGGATCAGCTCGGCTTCGTGACGGGGCTCCAGCGCGACTACCCCGACGTGGTGAAGGCGCGCATCGTCCACGAGGACTGGTACTTCGTCTTCAACCCCGCGATCGTGCACGAGGCGAACGTCCGCCAGTGGTCCAAGTTCCACAAGCCCAAGATCGCCAAGACCATCTGGAAGCTCTTCCTCGGCAAGGGCCTCGTCCCCAACGACGGTGAGCACTGGCGCCGCCAGCACGACCTCATCAAGCCCGGCTTCCATCGGCAGCGCATCGACGCCTACGCCCCGGCCATGGTCGAGGCGGCGCACGAGAAGCTCGCGCAGTACCGCGACGGCGAGATCCGCGACGTCCGCGAGGACATCAACGCCATCGCCCTCGCCATCGTCGGCAAGACCCTCTTCGGCGCCGACATGAGCGACGCCACGAGCACCGTCTACCAGGCGATGCACAACGTGAGCGAGATGCTCGTCGAGCACATCAACCTCCCGCTCCCGACGCCGCGTTGGTGGCCGAGCCGCGGCAACCGCCGCAAGATCGACGCGATCGAGGCCATCGAGGGCGTCATCAAGCGCCTCATCGCCGAGCGCCGCGCCTCGGGCGTCGACGGCGGCGACCTCCTCAGCCACATCGTCTTCGTCAAGGACGAGAACGGCGTGGGCATGACCAACACCGAGCTCCGCGACGAGGCGATGACGCTGATCTTCGCCGGCCACGAGACCTCGGCGCACAACATGACGTGGTGTTGGTACCTCCTCTCCAAGCACCCCGAGATCGCCGAGCGCGCCTACGCCGAGGTCCGTGAGGTCGCGGGCGATCGCCCGCTCCAGCTCGAGGACCTCGACAAGCTCGAGTTCCTCAACAAGTGCATCAAGGAGAGCATGCGTCTCATGCCGGCGGTGTGGACGTACATGCGCTCGCCCATCGAGGACGTCGTCCTCGACGGCTACTTCTTCCCGAAGGGCTCCACGCTCTTCATCAGCCAATACGCGCTCAACCGCGATCCGCGCTGGCACCCCGACCCCCTCACCTACAACCCCGATCGCTGGACGCGCGAGTACGAGCGCGGCCTCCCGAAGGGCGCGTGGGTGCCCTTCGCCGCCGGTCCCCGCGTCTGCCTCGGCCAGGGCTTCGCGCAGATGGAGATGAAGCTCGTGCTCGGCACGATGCTCCAGAAGCTCGTGCCCACGCTCGAGCCCGGCTTCGAGCCCGATCAGATCCCGGAGCTCTCGATGCACCCGGGCCCGCGCGGCATGAAGATCAAGGTCGTCTTCCGCGACTGATCAGAGCGGCAGCGTCGAGTCGCCCAGCGCCTTGTAGTCCTTGCGATCCTTGAGCGCGCGGGTGGCCGCGAAGACGTCGAGCCTCGTCGCGAGCGGGCGGCCCATCGCCTCGCTCACGTGACGGATGAGCTCGGCCGAGTGCGATCGGAGGAAGGGGTTCGTCGCCCGCTCGAGCCCGATCGTCGAGGGCAGCGTCGACTCGCCGCGCGCACGGATCGCCCACGTCTCCCGGATGCGGTTCGCGAGCGCCTGGTTCTCGGGCTCGACGCTGTGCGCGAAGCGGAGGTTGTCCTCCGTGTACTCGTGCGCGCAGAAGACGCGCGTCTCGTCGGGGAGGGCGGCGAGGCGCGTGAGCGAGTCGAGCATCTTCGCCGGCGGGCCGTCGAAGAGGTAGCCGCACCCGGCCGCGAAGAGCGTGTCGCCGCAGAAGAGCGCGTCGCCGAGCACGTACGAGAGGTGCCCGTCGATGTGGCCCTCGGTGAGCATCACCTGCACCTCGTGCCCGAAGAGCGCGAAGCGATCGCCGTCGTCGAGCGGATCGGTGAGGCCGGGGATCTCGCCCGCGCGCTGCCTCGCGCCGAATACGCGGAGACCGTCGAGCAGGCCGCGGCGCGCGAGGTCGCGGTTGATGCCCACGTGATCGCCGTGCGTGTGCGTGTTGAGGATGGCCGTGAGCCGATAGCCCTGCGCCTCGACGTAGCGGAGCGTGGCCTCGGCGTCGGGGCCGTCAACCGCGGCGCATTCCCCGGTCGCCTTCGAGACGATCAGCCAGACCACGTTGTCGACCCACGCGGGGATGCCGTGGACCTCGAGGGCGCCGCCCAGGATGGGGGTCGGCGCGGGCGGGACGCGTACGACGTGCTCCATGCGCCTAGCCTATCGGCTCGCGTCGCGCGTTTCACCTCCGCGGCATGACGCCCGTCCGGCGCGTGCTAGGTCTCCGGCCATGGCAGGACGCATCCGCATCGAGCGCGAAGGGCCGCTCGGCTACCTCATCTTCGATCACCAGGCGCGGCGCAACGCGATCACGCGCGCGATGTGGGAGGCGATCCCCGAGGCCGCGGCCGAGCTCGACGGCGATCGTGATATCCGCGTGGTCCTCCTGCGCGGCGCGGGCGAGGAGGCCTTCGTCTCCGGCGCCGACATCTCGGAGTTCGAGGAGTCGCGCGTCGGCCCCGAGGCGCCGCGCTACGAGCAGGCCACCGAGCGCGCCTTCGAGGCCCTCAAGGCCATCCAGAAGCCGGTGCTCGCCGCCATCCACGGCTTCTGCATCGGCGGCGGCGCGGCCATCTCGCTCTGCGCCGACCTCCGCTACGCCGCGGAGGACGCGGTCTTCGCGATCCCGCCGGCGCGCCTCGGCCTCGGCTACGGCAAGCGCAACATCGAGGACCTCGTCCGGGAGCTCGGCCACGCCACGGCGCGCGAGATCCTCTTCACGGCGCGCCGCTTCGACGCGCGCGAGGCGCTCTCGCTCGGCTGGGTGCGCGCCGTGCACCCCAAGACCGAGCTCGACGCCGCGGTGCGCACCGTCGCACATCAGATCGCGGAGAACGCGCCGCTCACGATCGCGGCCGCCAAGCTCACGCTCCGCGAGCTCGGCAAGCACGGCGCGCCGCCCGACGACGCGCGCATCGCATCGGCCATCCAGCGCTGTTTCGAGAGCGCCGACTACGCCGAGGGCGTCCGCGCGTTCCTCGAGAAGCGCCGGCCCCGGTTCCGGGGCGTCTGAGGGGGGCTCCTCTTCTTGGGCTCCCGCTCGCTCCCCCACGTGGTAAGATCCAGACGAATGGCGCGAGCCGAATATCGTTCCCACGGTTCAGCCGAGGAGGCCCTCTTCACGGCGGACGTCGAGGTCGTCGATCCGGCCCTCCTCCTCGGGCTCACCGGACCGAACGGCGACTATCTGCGCATCCTCGAGCACGAGTTCGGCGTCGCGATGGGCCTCCGCGGCAACACGATCCGCGTCGCAGGCGGCGAGCAGCACATCGTCGACGACGCGGCGCGCGTGCTCCACGAGCTCGTCGACGTGCTCGGGGGGAGGGCGCTGAGCGGCAACGAGATCGCCCGCGCCGCGCGGACGGCCAAGGCCCACCCCGACCTCCGCCTCCGCGAGCTCTTCGAGGACGTCGCGCTGTCCACGGGGCGACGCGTGATCGCGCCCAAGGGCCTGCATCAGCAGCGCTACCTCCAGGCGATCCGCACGCACGACGTGGTCTTCGGCATCGGCCCGGCGGGTACGGGCAAGACCTACCTCGCCGTCGCCATGGCCGTCGCCGCGCTCAAGGAGAAGCGCGTGAAGCGCATCGTCCTCACGCGCCCGGCCGTCGAGGCGGGGGAGCGGCTCGGCTTCCTCCCCGGCGACCTCGCCGAGAAGATCAACCCCTACCTCCGGCCGCTCTACGACGCGCTCAACGACATGCTCGATCCCGAGCGCGTCGCGCTCTACCAGGAGCGCGGCACCATCGAGGTGGCGCCGCTCGCCTTCATGCGCGGCCGCACGCTCAACGACGCGTTCGTGATCCTCGACGAGGCGCAGAACACCACCATCGAGCAGATGAAGATGTTCCTCACGCGCCTCGGCTACGGCTCCAAGGCCGTGATCACGGG
>JAAYBZ010000049.1 GCA_012744445.1 Myxococcales bacterium
GCTACGCCACGCCCATCGAGCGCGCGAGCGCGCTCGTCCGCGCCGCCGAGATCGCCGAACGCGGAGGCGCGCTCGAGGACGCGCGTCGCCTCCTCGCCGACGCCGTCACCGAAGACCGCCGCCACCCCGCCGCAGCCGAGGCGCTCGCGCGCGTGGAAGAGGCACGCGGAGACGTGCGTTCGGCCATCGACGCGCTGGTGATCGCCGCCGAAGCCGCGCGCTTTTCGCCCCGAAAGGCCGCCCTCCTCCACCACGCGGCGCGGCTCGCCGAGGCGAGCCTCTCGGACGACACGCTCGCCCTCGCCCTCCTCACCCGCGCGCTCGACGTCGATCCGCACCGCGCCGACACGCTCGAGCACGCGATCGCGCTGAAGCGCGCCCGAGGCGAGGAGATCCCGGAGGCGTGGCTGCGCTCGCACGCTTCGGTCGACGAGGCGCCGGCGTCCGCGGATCTCTCGATGCGAAAGGCCGAGATCCACCTCTCCGCGGGCGAGCCCGAGCGCGCGCTCGAAGTCCTCGAAGCCCTCCTCCGCGAATCGCCGGGCCACGCCCAGGCGCTCCGCGCGTGCGTGGACGCGGAGCTCGCGCGAGGCCGCCCCGAGCGCGCCATGGAGCACGCAAAGGCCCTGCTCGAGGCCTCGACGAAAGACGAGGACGTGCTCTTCGCCCACATCACCCTCGGCCGCCTCCTCGACACGCATCGCGGTGACCTCGCGGCGTCGGCGGCGCACTACCGCATGGCCGTGGCCCTCGCGCCGCGGGACGGCGCGCTGCGCGGACGCCTCGCCACCTTGAAGGCGCGGCTCGGGGACCGCTCGGCGGGCGACGATCTCCGCGCCGCGCTCGAGGATCTCGGGCGCGCGATCGAGCGCCGCCCCGACCGACGCGACGGTTGGCGCGCGCTGGTCGAGACGCTCGCGGGCTGCGGCTTCGTCGCGCCTGCCGCCACCGTGGAGGGCGTGGCCATGGCGCTCGGCACCATGCCCCACCGTCCGCTCTCGCACGCCCTCGGCCCGCTCCACCCGGAGCTCGTCGCGCGGGTCGCGCCGCGCACGCTCACGCCGGCCACGCGCGTGTTCTTCGAAGCGGCCGCGCCGATCCTCGAAGGCCTCGCGCCCTTCCGCCTCGAGCGTTGGTCGGCGACGCCGCTCGATCCGGCGCATCCCGTCGCGAAGGCGCTCGCCCCGCTCGCCGACGAAGGGCTCGAGGTCCTGGTGAGCGCGAGGATCCCGCGCGCTTGCGTCCCCGTCGACTCCACGGGCCGCTCGATCCTCTTCGGCCACGAGCTCGTCGAGCGCTTCGACGTCGACGCGCTCCGCTTCCTCGCGGCGAGCGCGCAGGCGATCGGCGTCGCCAAGCTCGCCCCCGTGCTCCAGCTCAACCGTCAGGACCTGACGCGCTGCCTCGGCGCCGTCTTCGTCGCCCTCGAGCTCGACGTCCCCGGCTACGAAGCCCACCGCGAGGGCCCGTTCGTCGAGGCGGCGCGTCGGTGGATCGGCACGCCCGACGAGGCGCTCGGCAGGGCCGCGCTCGCCCTCGCGCAGGACCCTTCGTTCGAGGTGGCCGCCCTGGTCGATGCGACGACGCGCCTCGGCCATCGCGCGGCGCTCGGCCGCGTGGGCGACGGAAAGGCCGCGCTCGAGGCGCTCCAGACGCTCTACGACGTCGGCGCCGAGGACGGGCGCGCGCGCGTCGAAGCCACGCGCGCCATCCCCGCGGCGTGGGACCTCGTCCTCTTCTCGATGTCGCCGGCCTGCATCGATCTCCGCCGGCGGGCAGGAGCATCGCGATGACGCGCGTCGGCTTCATCGGACCGGTGGCGGGCGATCGCGACCTCTTCGCGCGGCGGCTCGAGCACCTGGTTTCGCGCGAGGGGTGCGACCTGGTGCACTACCTCGGCGATTGCGACGCGCTCGACGAGATCGCCGCGTCCCTGCGCGGCGTCCTCGGGCTCGACGACTCGGAAGGGATCGACGGCATGGCGCGCGCGCTCGCCGAGCGAGGCCACGCGGACGAGATCGAGCGCTTCCTCGACGCGCGCGAGGCGCTCTCTCGTCTCGCCCTCTGTCGCGCCGTCCCCAAGCCACCCGCGCGCACCATCGAGATGCTCGAGGATCGGATCGCCCTCCTCGTCCACGACAAGGCGATCCTCGACGAGGAGGACATCGCGAACGCCGACGTCGTGATCTACGGCCGCGCGACGGCGCCCCTCCTCAAGAAGATCGGCCCCCGCGTGTTCTTCACGCCGGGACCGGCCGGGAGCGGCTATGGCCTCGCCTCCGTGGAAGAGGGCGAATCGCTCCGGCTCGTGTGCTACGACGCCGACGCGCGCGTGATCGCCGAAGAGCTCCTCGCGCCGAGGAGCGCGCGCTTCTCCGTCACCACATGACCACGTTCGGCTTCTACGGCGGTAGCTTCGATCCCCCGCACCTCGGCCACGTCGCCGTCGCGCGCTGGGCCATCACGGCCGGCGGCCTCGATCGCCTCCTCGTCGCGCCGGTCTTCGACCATCCCTTCGCCAAGGCCATGGGCGCGTCGTTCGAGCATCGCGTCGCGATGTGCCGCCTCGCCTTCGGCGACCTCCCGGGGGTCGAGATCAGCGAGATCGAGCGCGAGCTCGGCGGGGAGAGCCGCACGCTCCGCACGCTCGAAGCGCTCCACGCCCGGCACCCGGGCGTACGGTTCCGCCTCGTCGTCGGCGCCGACGTCCTCGCCGACGCCCACCGCTGGCATCGCTGGGACGACATCGTCGCCCTGGCGCCGCCGCTCGTCGCCGGACGCGCCGGCACGGAGCGAGGGGATTCGCCGCCGCTCTTCGACGCCAGCTCCACCGAGCTCCGCGCCGCCCTCTTCCGCGGCGAGCGACCCGCGCACCTCGTCGATCGGCGCGTGCTCGACTACATCGACGCGCACGGCCTCTACCGAGGTGACGCATGAAGATCGCCCTCTTCGGCCGCGGCAAGGTCGGGCGCGCCCTCCACGCGCGCGCGGTCGAGCGCGGCATCGACGCCACGCTCTTCGCCTCCGGCGAGGCGCCCACCGTGACGGACGTCGATCTCGTCGTGACGGCCGTGCCCGATCTCGCCATCGCCGAGACGTGGGCCCGCCTCGACCCGGCGTTCGATCCCGCCATCCCCTTCGTCCACTGCGCGGGCACGATGCCGGCCACGACGACGCTCCCGAGCGGCCGCCCCACCGGCGCGATGCACCCCGTGGTCTCGTTCGCGCGTCCGCACGAGACCGAGGTGGCCGGGCGGACCTTCACCGTGCGCGGGAGCGACGCCGCCGTGCAGGCCGCGTCGCATCTCACGCGCGCCCTCGGCGCCGTCCCGCTTCCCATCGACGACGCAGGTCCCGCCTATCACGCGGCCTCCGCCATCGCGGCCAACGGCGCCGTCGCGCTCGTGCAGATCGCCGTCGAGATCCTCGTCGAGCTCGGCATCGAGGCGCGTGGCGCCTCCGTCATGATGGCCGGGCTCCTCCACTCCGTCGCCGACAACGTGGAGGCGCTCGGTGTCCCTGCCGCGCTCACCGGCCCCATCGCCCGGGGCGACGTGGAGGTAGTCCGCATGCACCGCGACGCGCTCCACGGGGAGGCGCGCGAGGCCTACGACGCCGTCTCGCGCCTCATCCTGCGCGCGGCGAAGGCGCGAGGGCTCGGCGACGTCGCCGCGCGCGCCATCGACGAGCTGCTCTCGCGCTGACTCACTCCGCGGCTTCGGCCTCGTCGCGGACGATGTGGATCGAGGCGTGATCGCCCGTGAGGCGCACGAGCGATCCGGGCGCGAGCTCGCCGCGCAAGATCGCCGTGGCGAGCGGAGACTCGACGAAGCGTCCGATCGTCCGCCGCATCGGGCGGGCGCCGAGGCTCGCGTCGAAGCCACCGAGCGCGATGAGCGTCTCGATCGCGCTCTCTTCGACGACGAGCCGCACGCGGCGCTCGCGCTCGAGCGTGGTCGCGACGCGCGAGAGCATGCGGCGCGCGATCTCGGCGACCTCGGCACGGCTCAATCGACCGAAGTGGAGCGGTTCGTCGATGCGGTTCCACAGCTCGGGCGGGAGCGCGCGCCGCGCGGCCTCGATGGCCCGCGAGGGCGCGTCCGCGTGTCCCGACGACGCCATGGCGCCGAAGCCGATCCGCGGCCTCGGCGTCGCGTCCTCCGCCTGCGCGCCGAGGTTCGAGGTGAGCACGAGGATGGTGTTCTTGAAGTCCACCGTGCGCCCCCGTCCGTCGGTGATGCGCCCCTCGTCGAGGAGCGGGAGCAGCGCGAGGAGCACCTCGGGGTGGGCCTTCTCGATCTCGTCGAGGAGCACGAGCTGATAGGGACGACCGCGCACGGCCTCGGTGAGCTGCCCGCCCTCTTCGTGCCCGACGTAACCGGGAGGCGCCCCGAGCAACCGCGCGACGCTGTGCGGCTCGGAGTACTCGCTCATGTCGATGCGCGTCATGGGCCCGCCCCCGAAGAAGACGTCCGAGATCGCCTTCGCCATCTCGGTCTTGCCCACGCCCGTCGAGCCGAGGAAGAGGAAGGTGCCGAGGGGCCGCTGGCCGTAGAAGCCCGCCGCGCCCTTGCGGAGCACGTCGGCGATGCGACGGACGTTCTCTTCGTGGCCGACGACGCGCGCCGCGATCTCCTGCTCGAGCACGAGGAGTCGCTCCCCGTCGCGCAGGAGGAGACGCTCGACCGGGACCGCGGCTTGTTCGGCGATCACCGCGGCCACCGCGGCTCGATCGACCACGGGCTCGCGACGACGACGCGCGCGCGCGCCGGCCAGATCGAGCATCGACACGGCCTTGTCCGGGAGGTGCCGCTCGGGGAGGAAGCGCACCGAGAGCTCCACCGCCGCCTCGAGCGCGTCCTCGGTGATCGGGAGCCCGTGGTGCTCTTCGTAGCGAGCGCGGATGCCCTCGAGGATACGGACGGCGTCCTCGGGCGTCGGCTCGCCCACGTCGATGCGCGTGAAGCGCCGCGCGAGGGCCGCGTCACGCTCGAAGTAGCGACGGTACTCGGCCTCGGTCGTGGCCCCGACGCACGGCAGCCGCCCGCGGGAGAGCGCCGCCTTGAGCTCGTGCGCGAGATCGTCGGGCCCTTCGCCCGTGCCGATCACGGCGTGGATCTCGTCGATGAAGAGCACGACCTTGCCCTCGAGCTTCTCGACCTCTTCGACGAGCGCGGCGATCTTCTTGGAGAGCGCGCCGCGCACGCCCGTCCCGGCGACGAGGGCGCCCGCGCTCACCTCGATGAGGAGGCGATCCCGCAGCGGAGATCCCGGCGCGACGAGCGCGCGCGCGAGGCCCTCCACGATGGCGGTCTTCCCCACGCCGGGCGGGCCGACGAGGATCGGGTTGTTCGAGCGCCGGCGCGCGAGGACGTCGAGGACACGCTCGATCTCGGCGTCGCGGCCGATGACGGGATCGATCTTGCCGCGCCGTGCCTCGTCGGTGAGGTTCCGACCGAGGCGCGAGAGGACCGGGAAGGCCTCGGGATCGAGGCTGACGAGCGGAGGCGCGGTCCGGGACGGCGCAGGGGCGATCTCCACGGCGGGCTCGACGACGCGCGCCGGCGCGTCGGGGACCTCGGCGGGCTGCGGCGCCGCCACCGAACGCCGCCGGACGGGCGGGATGACACGCTTCGCCACCGCGCGGCCGGGGATGTCGGGCGGGAGCTTCGGGGTGCTCGGCCACTTCGCCGCGGGCTTCGGCGCCGCCACGGGTGGCTCGACCGCGGCGCCCACGAGCTTGCGTTGGAGCACGGCCGGCGTGAGATGGAGCGCGAGGAGCGTCTGGTGCGCCGCCGATCGCGGATCCCGCGTGATGGCGAGGAAGAGGTGCGCCTCCTGCATGGGCGCGCCCTGGAGGGAGGCGAGCTTGGCGCCGTGATCGAGCGCGCGGGCGAGCGAGCCCTCCGACTCGTCGTCCGCCATGCGGATCGCCTCCATCAGCTTGGCTTCACCGATGCCCTCGGCGTGGAGGAGGTGATGGACCTCGCGGCCCTCGCGGTAGAGCTCGAGGAGGAGATGCGCCGTGCTGGTGCGACGGGCGGTCCGCTTCGCCAGGCGCTCGGCCTTCGCCACCAACCCCTTCGACCAACCTTCGAGCTTCTGTGCGACCATCGCGAGAGCGACCTCCGTCCTGACGGGAACGGAAGTACAGGCTCCCGGTGGGGTTTCCAAGTTTTCGGCCATCCCCCGGTCGCCCGAATCTCTGTTATCGTGCCGCGCATGTTTCGAACGCCCCGCTCCATCGGCGTGGCGGCCGCGGCCGTCCTCGTCGCCTCGCTTGCCCTCGGTCCGTCCTTCGCTCCTTCCACCGCCGAGGGACAAGGCGCGAACCGGGCGCAGATCTACGTCGTGCAAGGCCGTGTCCCGAGCACCTTCTCGGGCAAGGACGGCCTCATCCGATTCGGTCGGCAAAATCACCGGAACGTGCTCCAAGAAGTGACCGACGTTCCCGTGAAGGAGCGGAGCTGGATCGCGCGCCTCATCGTCCAGTTCACCCGCCCGCTCGGCGACTGGGAGTTCGGCGTCTACTTCTTCCAGGTGAACGGCAACACGCGCGAGTTCATCAACTCGACCTCGGTGCACGTGAACGATCGCAACGAGCGCAACTTCATCCAGAAGCTCGAGCTCAAGCGGCCCGAGTTCAAGCCCAACACCAAGATCGACCTCGTGCTCCGCGTCCGCGGTCACGAGGCCGGCACGCGCCGCGTCACGCTCTCCGGCGAGGAGATCCGAGTCCGCCACACGGGCACCGTCGACTTCACGCAATGAAAGACGCCCCGAGCGCCGACGTCCCGAGCCTCCTCCGTTCGCTCGAAAAGGGCGAGCCGCTCCCCGCGTACGTCATCGTCGGCGAAGAGGCCCTCCTCCGCACCCGCGCCGTCCGGGCCATCCGCGAGCGCGCGCTCGAAGACGGCCCCGAGGGCTTCAACGAGGAGACCTTCGAGGGCAAGGGCGCCAAGGCCTCCACGATCATCGACGCCGCCCGCACCCTCCCCATGATGGCGCGACGGCGCTTCGTGCTCGTCCGAGACGCCGACGGGCTCGACGCGGGCGAGCTCACCCAGCTCGCCACCTACCTCGAGTCCCCCATCGACTCGGCGTGCGTGGTCCTCGTGGCCGAGAAGCTGGACGGACGGAGCAAGCTCACCAAGGTGGCCAAGGCCAAGGGCATGCTCTTCGAGGCCCGTCCCCTCAAGGGCGCCGCGGTCCTCCGCTTCGTCGAGTCCGAGGCCAAGGCCAAGGGCAAGACGCTCGAGGGCAACGTCGGCGGAGCGCTCGTCGACGCCCTCGGCGAAGATCTCGCGGCCCTCACCGACGCCGTCGAGCGGCTCGCCCTCTACGCCGGCGATCGCAAGGCCATCACGCTCGACGACGTGGCCGCGTGCATCACCCGCGCCCGCGTGGAGACGATCTGGAAGCTCGTCGACGCGATCTCCCTCCGCAATTCCGCGGAAGCGGCGGCGGCGCTCGTGAGCCTCCTCGACGATCGCTCGAACGCCCTCGGGCTCCTCTCGATGATCGCGCGTCAGCTCCGGATGGTGGCCAAGATGCGCCAGGCCCTCGGCGAAGGCCGGCCCACCGAGGAGGCGGCCAAGATCGCGGGCATCCCGCCCTTCAAGGCTCAGGCCGGGCGCGCCGCCGCGCGCGCGTGGACCCTCCCTGCCCTGGAGGCCGCCTTCCTCGCCATCGCCCGCGCCGAGCGGAGCATGAAGGGCTCCAAGGTCGACGCCGGCGATCTGCTGGTCGAGCTGGTCCTCCAGCTCACGCAGAAGCAGGCCGCCTGAGCGGCGCCCGAGAAACGAAAAAACCCGCCGGAAAGGCGGGTGGGGTCGCGCCTTGGGTCAGGCCCCGAGCTCAGCCGAGCTTGTGGACCTGCTGCGAGAGGCGCGAGATGTAACGCGAGCCCGTGTTGCGGTGGTAGATGCCCTTGGACACGGCCATGTCGATGCGCTTGACGGCCGCGGCGAGGAGCTCCTTGGCGGCAGCCGAGTCACCCGTCTCGATGGCGGTGCGGACCTTCTTGATGGCAGTACGGACGGTCGAGCGGACGTGCCGGTTACGGGCAGTGCGCTTCTCGGTCTGGCGGATTCGCTTCTTTGCGGACTCGTGATTGGCCACGCTCGGTGATCTCCTGCTGAGCGCCGCGATTTAGGCCACGTGATGGGCGATGTCAAGCGAAGCCTCGGGTTCCTCCCATCGTGCGGCCCGTTTTCGACCGGCGGTTGCTTGCCTTCCCCGCTCGGGAGGCCATAGAGTCACGCCACGAAAATCGCCAGCCGGGGCAAGGCGTACGACCGGGGACGTCCTCCGACGCGCGCACGCCACTTCTCCCTGGATGCTCACATAGGCTGTATCAGTGGGAACAAGCCCCTTCGACCGATTGCCGCACCGACTCGCGAAGTTCGTCACCGGAAGACGAGCGCTCATCGTGCTCGTCACCCTCGCGCTCACCGCGGTCTTCGCTGCGCAAATCCCCAAGATCAAGGTCGATCCTGCCCCCGAGAACCTCCTCTCGGCGTCGGAAGAAGAGGGGCTCGAGACGACCCAGCTCTTCAAGGAGGCGTTCGGCGACAGCTCGCACGTCCTGCTCGTCCTGCTCACCTCCGACAACGTCCTCTCGGCGGAGAACCTCGCCTACCAGCACGCGCTCACCCAGGGGCTCTCGTCCATCGGGGCGATCGATCGCATCGAGAGCCTGACCGACATGGTCCTCCCCCGCCGGGTGGAGCCCGACGCGGCCGAGGACGAAGGCGATCTCGAAGACCTCGACGACGTCGACGATCTCGACGATCTCGACGCCCTCGAGGACGAAGAGGTCGAGGCCGGCTTCGACGCCGCCACGATGAACGCCCTGATCGACATCATCGAGAGCGATCCGGCGCGCTTCCCCGGCGGTCTCCAGGCGGTGGGGCCCCGCCTCCAGACCACCCTTCGGTACGATCCCATCGCCAAGGACGGGGTGCTCCCCGACGACGCCGAGGCGCAGATCCGCAACGCGCTCGCGCAATCGCCCCTCCTCGTCGGCCGGCTCGTGAGCCAGGACCACACCGCGGCCGCCGTCGCGCTCTTCCTAAAGGAGCTCTCCGGCCGCGACATGCCGCGCCTCGTCAAGGACGTCGAGGCGTGGATCGCCGAGAACCCGGCCCCCGAGGGGAGCGAGGTGCGCCTCGCCGGGCTCCCCTACGTGCGGAGCGCCATCGTCGAGCGCATCCGCGCCGACCAGATCATCCTCGTCCCGTTCACGCTGCTCGTATGCATGGCGCTCCTCTGGATCGCCATGCGCTGGATCGGCGGCGTCTTCCTCACGATCGCATCCGTCGGCGTCCTCCTGATGGTCACGCTCGGCGGCATGGCGCTCGCCGAAGAGCCGCTGAACATCCTCAACAACATCATCCCGCCGCTCCTCATCATCATCGGGGTGACGGACTGCATCCACCTCCTGTCGCGCTATCGCGACGAGATCGGGCGCGGGAACGATCGCCACGCCGCCGCGTCGCAAGCCGTGCGGAGCCTGGCCGTCGCCATCTTCTTCACGGGGGCGACCACGGCCATCGGCCTCGGCTCGCTCATCGCGGCGCGCACCGAGATGCTCAAGCACTTCGGCGTCACTTCGGCCATCGGCGTGATGATCGCCTACGTCGTGACGATCTTCTTCGTCCCGCCGCTCATGGTCTCGGTGAAGCCGCCGCGCGGGAAGCCCGAGAAGCCGAGCGGCGGCCGACCGCTCGAGTCGGCGATGCTCGTCCTCACCTCGCGGGTCCTCAAGAAGCCCTGGCCCGTCGTCGCCGCCGCCGTCGTGCTCCTCGTCGCCTCCGCGATCGTCGCCACCCGCATCCGCGTCGATCACGCGCTCCTCGACCAATTCGACCACGACGACCCGGTCTACGTCACCACGCAGCTCCTCGAGAACAAGCTCGACGGCGTCCGCCCGCTCGAGATCATGGTGCGCGCAGAGGATCCGGAGATCTTCCTCGATCCCGAATTCATCCAGGCGCTCGACGACGTCCAGGCCTGGGCGCGCGGGCACGAAGAGGTCATCCGCACCATGAGCTATGGGGCGATCCTCGATCAGAGCCTCGCCCTCCTCGCCGACGATCTCTCGGTCTTCCAGGAGCCCTTCAAGAGCGAGGCGCAGGTGAAGGCCCTCGTCGCGATGTTCGGCAACCGCAAGCCCAACCCGCTCCACCGCTTCCTCAGCGAGGACGGGAAGCTCGCGCGCGTGCAGATCATGCTCCGCGACGCCGGCGCCAACCGCACCATCCAGATCATCGACGCGCTCGAGGCCGAGCTCGCCCGCCGCTTCGAGGGCAAGCCCGTGAGCTTCCGGCTCACCGGTGACGCCTACACGAGCTCGCGCGTGCAGCACGCCGTGGTCTCGGATCTCCTCTCGAGCCTCCTCGCCGCGGTCTTCATCATCTTCGTGCTCCTCGTAGGCCTCTTCCGCAGCGTGCGCCTCGGCCTCCTGAGCATCCCGCCCAACCTGATCCCGCTCGTCGGCACGATGGCGTACATGGTCCTCCGCGACGTGCCGCTGAACATGTCGACGGTGATCATCTTCTCGATCAGCTTCGGCCTCGCCGTCGACGGCTCGATCCACGTCCTCGCGCGCTTCCGTGAGGAGACGCGCCGCGGACGCCTCCCGAGCGCCGCCCTCCTTCGCGCCGCGCGCGGCACCGGGCGCGCCAACGTGGTCTCGTACACCACGCTGATGTGCGGCTTCGGGATCTTCCTCCTCAGCTCCTTCGTGCCCGTGCGCCAGTTCGGTGAGCTCATCGCCGTCACCGTCGGCACCTGCCTCATCGGGACGGTCTTCCTCCTCCCGGCGCTGCTCAAGCTCTTCGGCCAGAGCCGCGCCGATCGGGAGCGCGAGCGCACCGAGCGAGAGCGCCTCCGCGCCCTCCTCCGCGAAGGCCGCGGCTGATCTCGAGCCGCCGGGACCGAGCGCCATCCTCCGCGAAGGTCGCGGCGGATGGCGCGCCGTCGCCGCTCAGAGCCGCTCGACGACGGCCTCGGCGAACTCCATGGTGCTCAGGCTCCCTCCGAGGTCACGCGTCGTCCTGCCGTCCGTGAGCGCAGCGTCGTAGGCGTGCTTGATGCGCTCGGCCGTGCTCCTGCAAGCCGCGTCGCCGCGCGTGTCGGCGAGGTGGTTGAGCATCATCACGCCGCTCATGAGGAGCGCGAGCGGGTTGGCGACGCCCTTGCCCGCGATGTCGGGCGCCGAGCCGTGGACCGCCTCGAACACGGCGCAGTCGTCGCCGATGTTCGCGCCCGGCACCACGCCGAGCCCGCCGACGAAGCCCGCGCAGAGATCCGAGATCACGTCCCCGTAGAGGTTCTCGAGCAGGAGGACGTCGAAGCGCGTGGGATCCTGCACGAGCTTCATGCAGCCCGCGTCGATGATCATCTCGTCGTAGGTGACCGACGTGAGCGCGGCCGCCTCGTACTCGGCGCGCGCGCACCGCAGGAACATCCCGTCGGTGAGCTTCATGATGTTGGCCTTGTGCATCGCCGTGACGCGCTTCCGGCCGCGTTCCTGCGCGTACTTGAAGCCCCAGCGCGCGAACCGGCGGCACGCCTTCTCGGTGGCGACCTTGAGGCTCGTGACCACGCCTTCGGTGACCTCGTTCTCGATGCCGCTGTAGAGGCCCTCGGTGTTCTCGCGGAGGACGACGATGTCGACGCCCTCGTAGCGCGTCTTCACGCCGGGGAGGTTGCGGATGGGCCGCACCGCGACGTAGAGGTCGAGGCTCTTGCGGAGGCGCACGTTCACGCTCGAGAAGCCTCGGCCCACGGGCGTCGTGCACGGCCCCTTGAGGGCCACGCCGTGCTCCCGGATCGCCTCGAGCGTCGCGGGCGGGAGGACGTCACCGTACGCCTCGAGCGCGCCTTCGCCGGCGTGCCGCTCGTGGAAGCGAACCGGGGCCTCGGCCGCCTCGAACACGCGGACCACCGCCATGGCCACCTCGGGACCGATTCCGTCACCAGGGATCAACACCACGTCATGCATGCCCACCTCGACTCCTGATATCCAACGGCGCCCACCCGCCCAGTATGGGGCACGCGACCGACATCGCCATCCGGGGGGCTCGAGTCGGTTTGCTCGTGGCGCAGGGAGAGCCCAAGAAAGACGCCCATGGCTCACGATCACGTCGTACGCGCGATGACCGACGACGGCGCCTTCCGCTGCATCACCGTGGACGCGACCTCCACGGTGCGCGCGGTGCTCGCCGCCCAAGAGGCCGACCCCGAGACGTCGCGGCTCCTCGGCGAGCTCGTCGTCGGCTCCGTCCTCTATCGAGAGACGATGGCGCCCACGCTGCGCGTGCAGTGCATCTGCCGCGGCGCGGGCGCGAGCGGCACCTTGGTGGCCGACGCGCATCCCGACGGAATGACGCGTGGCCTCTACCAGGCCGGCAAGACGCGGCCCTTTTCGCTCGAGGGCGAGGGCGCGCTCCTCCAGATGACGCGCAACCTCCCCACCGGCAGCCAGCACCAGGGCATCGTGGGCGTGTCCGGCATCTCGCTCGACGCCGCCTTCATGACCTACTTCGATCAGAGCGAGCAGATCCTCACCATGGTCTCGGTCGGCGTCGCGCAGGGCCCGGGCGGTGAGGTCGAGGCGGCGGGGGGCTTCCTCGTCCAACTCCTCCCCGAGGCGAAGGACGCGCGCGGCCCCCTCACCGTCCTCACCGAACGCTTCGAGGACTTCCGCGACTTCACGGGCGTCCTCCGCGAGCTGAACGCCGATCCGCGCGCGCTCACGGAGCGCATCCTCGAAGGCATGGACTTCACCTGGCTCGCCGACTCGCGCATCCACTTCGGGTGCACGTGCAGCCAGGAGCGCGTGCTCGCGAGCCTCGCCACGCTCGACCGCTCCGAGATCGAGTCGCTCATGGCCGACGGCGAGCCGTTCGACATGAGCTGCGACTACTGCGGGCGCAGCTACCGCGTCGACCTCGCGACGCTCCGCGGCCTCCTCTCGCCCTCCTGAGCGCGCCGAATCCTTGCGGCGGTGCACGGAACGGGGAACCCTCGCGACGATGAGCGAAGGCAGCGCCGCCCAAGGTCGAATCGCGAGACGCGCGTCCCTCGTGGCGCTCGGCACGCTCGGCTCACGGATCCTCGGTGCGGCGCGTGACGCGGTGATCGCCGCGAGCTTCGCGACCGCCGTCACCGACCTCTTCTGGCTCGCCTTCACCATCCCCAACGCCTTCCGCGTGCTGCTCGGCGAGGGTGCCGTCTCGGGCGCCTTCGTCCCCGTCTACGTCGAGGCGCGCGAGAAGGAAGGGGTCGAGCGCGCACGGCGCGTGCTCGGTCAGATCGCCGGCGGCCTCCTCTTCCTCCTCACGATCCTCGTCGTCCTCGGCATCGCCTTCGCCGAAGAGCTCGTGACCGTCTACGGCTCGGGCCTCCGCGAGCGTCCCGAGGACTTCGCGGTCGCCGTGGAGCTCACGCGCGCCGTCTTCCCCTACGTCCTCCTCGCCGGCCTCGCCGCGCTCGCGACGGGCGCCCTCAACGCCTCCGGCCGCTTCGGCTGGCCCGCCTTCGCCCCCGCCTTCCTCAACATCGCGCTCATCGCCGCGCCCTTCGTCTTCGTCGACTTCGTGGAGGGCCTCGGCTACCCGGCGATCTTCGCGCTCGTCGTGGGCACGCTCCTCGGCGGCGTCCTCCAGCTCGGCGTGCAGCTCCCGCCCGCGAAGAAACTCGGCCTCCCCATCGCGCCGCGCTTCGAGCGGCCCGATCCCTACACGCGCAAGGCCTTCAAGCTGCTCCTTCCGCTGCTCGCGGCGCTCGGCGTCTACCAGCTCAACGTCGCCCTCTCACGCACCATCGCCTCCCACCAGGCTTCGGCGATCAGCTACCTCTACTATGGCCAACGTCTCGTCGAGATCCCGCAGGGGATGTTCGCGATGGCCATCGCCACCGCCGCGCTCCCGAGCATCAGCGAGGCCGTCGCGCGCGGCGATCGCGACGCCGCGAAGACCCTCTTCCGCTCAGGCCTCCGGATGGCGCTCTTCGTCTCGCTGCCCTCGAGCGCGCTGCTCATCGCGCTCGGCACGCCGAGCGTCGCCGTCCTCTTCGGGCGCGGCGCCTTCGGGGAGACGGCCATCGTCGAGACGGGCCGCTCGCTCGTGGCGCAGGCCGCCGGCATCTGGGCCGTCGCGTCCATCCGCACCGTCGTGCCCCTCTTCCACGCCCTGAACGACACGCGAACGCCCGTCGTCGCGAGCGGTCTGAACCTCGTCGTCTTCGGCGCCACGGCCTTCCTCCTCTTCCCGCTCTACGGACACGTCGGCCTCGCCTGCGCGATCACCGCGGCCGCCGCCGTGCAGCTCGCGGGGCTCCTGCTCCTCCTCCGACATCGCGTGGGACCGCTCGGCTTCCGCTCGCTCGTGCGGCCCGTGGGATCGATGCTCGTCGCTGCCGTGGGCGCCGGCGCGGCCATGGCGTTCGTCGCGTCGTTCGGCGATTGGCGCGCCGGCGGCAACGTCCCGACGAACCTCGGCCTCTTCGTGCTCGCGGCCCTCGTCGGCGGCGGCGTCTACGTCGGCCTCGCCTACGCGCTGGGTGTCGACGAGCTGCGCGCGCTCCTCGCCGCCGTGAAGCGCAAGCTCGGCCGGCGCTGAGGTCTCACCTTTTTGGTAGGCTCGCGCGCATGAACGGATTCGACGGGCTCTTCTTCGTCTTCGACACCGAGACCACGGGCGTCGATCCGCTGGAGGCGCGCGTCGTCGAGCTCGGTGCTGCGTACTTCGAGGGGCGGAAGTTCGCCGAAGCGCGCCGGATGCTCGTGAACCCGGGCGTGCCCATCCCGGAGGAGGCGAGCCGCGTCCACGGCATCACCGACGAGGTGGTTCGCGACAAACCGAGCTTCGCCGAAGTGGGGCGGCGCTTCGTCTCGCACCTCGACGGAAGCGCCAAGGCCGGCAGCCCGCCGCTCCTCGCGGGGTACAACGCCGTCTCCTACGACGTGCCCGTGCTCAACAACGAGCTCGCGCGGCACGGGGTCGGGCACCGCATCGACGCCGCCCGCGTCCACGATCCCATCGTCTTCGTCCGCTACCACATGCGGCACCTGCGCAAGCGCGATCTCGGCTCGGCCTGCGTGGAGCTCGGCGTGACGCTCGAGCGCGCGCACTCGGCCGCCGCCGACGCCAAGGCCACGGGTGAGGTCTTCTTCCGCCTCCTCGAGCGCGGCATCATCCCCGACGACGTCGAGGCCGCGCTCGCCGAGCAAGAGCGTCTGCGCCTCGCGCTCGAGGCCGAGTGGAACGAGTTCGGATACTGGCTCTATCGCGATCGCGCCGAAGGCTTCCTCCGCATGGGCGCGGGGAAGCACTGCGGGCTCCCGCTCGAGATGATCGAGCCCAGCTACCTCGACTTCATCCTCGAGAAGTCCGAGGACCTCACCGAGGCCACGCGCGCCGCCTTCGAGGCGCACGTCCGCTGAAGCGCGTCACTCGCGCAGCGAGACGTGGAGCGCGAGCTTGTGGCAGAACGGGCACTCCACGGGCTCTTCGCAGCGCGCGATCTTCCCGAGGAGCTGCGTGGGAAAGGCGCGGTTGCACGCGCTACAGATCTCGGAGTCGATGAAGGTGGCGCCCACCTTGAAGCGCTCGCGGATGCGCTCGTAGCGGCGCATCACGGCCTTGTCGACGCGCGCGACGAGCTCGTCGCGGCCGGCGAGGACGGTCCTCCGCTGCGCTTCGAGCTCGGCGATGCGGGCCTCGGCACGCTTGGACTCTTCTTCGCAGATGGCGCGCGCCTCTTCGAGCTGCGCGGCGCGCTCCTTCAGGATGGCGCTCTTCTGCTCGATGGTGGCGTCGAGGGTGGCGAGCTCTTCTTCGCGATCCCGCACCGAGCGCCGCACGGCCTCGACCTCGCGCTCGGCGGCCTCGACCTCTTTCATGTTGGTCGCGTGCGCCGACTTCGAACGAGCGCGCGCGAGCGCTTCGTTCTTGGTGCGGAGCTCTTCGGCGCGCTGGGCGCGGAGCGACTTGGCTTCGTCGAGTTGCTCCTGCTCGCGCGCGAGCAGCGTCTCGAGGGTCGCGAGGTCGGTCTTCAGCGCTTCGACTTTTGCGGGGAGGCTACGAAGCTCGTCGTCGAGCTCTCGAGCCGAGGAATCCATCTCGGCGATTTTCGCGAGGGCAATCAATTGGTCCCGCAACGTCGAACCTCCTTCCGCGACCGATCGCGCGAATGCCCCTCTACCCCGCTTGCCCCCCGAACGCAACCGGCCCCCCGATCGGGGGGCCGCCTTTGGCTCGGGACGGCCCGTCGGCCTTCCGCACGACGAGCCACCGACTCGGTAGGCCCACTAGGACTCGAACCTAGAACGACCCGGTTATGAGCCGGGGACTCTAACCAATTGAGCTATGGGCCCCTACGAGGCGAACACATAGCACGAATCGACGCCGAGGAGCGCGAGCGCGCCCCGCCTCAGCTCTCGACGAAGGAGCGGAGCTGCTTGGAGCGGCTCGGATGCCGGAGCTTGCGCAGCGCCTTGGCCTCGATCTGACGGATGCGCTCGCGCGTCACGTCGAAGTCCTGACCGACCTCCTCGAGGGTGTGGTCGCTCTTCTCGCCGATGCCGAAGCGCATGCGGAGGACCTTCTCCTCGCGCGGCGTGAGCGTCTTGAGCACGCGACGCGTCTGCGCCTCGAGGTTGCTCGTGATGACGGCGTCGACCGGCGAGACCGCGTTCTTGTCCTCGATGAAATCGCCCAGGCTCGAGTCCTCTTCCTCGCCGATGGGCGTCTCGAGGCTGATGGGCTCCTTGGCGATCTTGAGGACCTTGCGGACCTTCTCGAGCGGCATCTCCATGCGCTCGGCGATCTCCTCGGGGGTGGGCTCGCGCCCGAGCTCCTGCACGAGGTAGCGGCTCGTGCGGATGAGCTTGTTGATCGTCTCGATCATGTGGACCGGGATGCGGATCGTGCGCGCCTGATCGGCGATCGCGCGCGTGATCGCCTGCCGGATCCACCACGTCGCGTACGTGGAGAACTTGTAGCCGCGGCGGTACTCGAACTTGTCGACCGCCTTCATCAGGCCGATGTTCCCCTCCTGGATGAGGTCGAGGAACTGGAGGCCGCGGTTCGTGTACTTCTTGGCGATGGAGACCACGAGGCGGAGGTTGGCCTCGATGAGCTCGGCCTTGGCGCGCTCGGCCGAGCGCTCGCCGATGGAGAGCTCGTCGTAGGTCTGCTTGAGCTCCTCGAGGGGCTGGCCGATCTCCTCCTCGACCTTGCGGAGCACCGACTGCGCGTCCTCGATGATGCGCATCGCGAGGCGGATCTGATCGGGCGAGCCGTACTTGCGGTGGAGACGGCGCTCGTTGGCCTTCCCCGACTCCATCTCGGCGAGGATCTTGGGCATCTCCTCGTAGCGGAGGCCGCCGACGCGCTCCTCGGCCTCGGCGATGGTGCGCTCGGCGCGCTCGACGCGGCGCGCGTGCACCTTGAGCGCGGCGCAGATGCGGTCGATCTGCTTCTTGGAGAGCTGGAGCGAGCGGACCGCCTGGATGCGATCGCGGTCGTTCTTCTTGATGGCGTCCTCGAGCTCCTTGACCTTCTTCTCGGAGAGCTTCTGCCCCGACTGGAGCATCTCGCGGTGCTTCTGCCCGGCGGACTCGAGGCGGCGGATCTTCTCGAGGATCTTGTAGGTCTGCTCCTTGGCCTCTTCGTCGTTCGCGTCGTCGTCGGTCTTGTCGTAGTCCTTGATGACGTCCTTGATGCGGAGCTTGCCCTTCTTCAGGCCGTCGCCGATGGCGAGGATCTCCGAGACGCCCACGCGCGAGCGGAGGATGCACTGGAAGACGCGGTTCTCGCCCTCTTCGATGCGCTTGGCGATCTCGACCTCGCCCTCACGCGTGAGGAGCGAGACCGCCCCCATCTTCCGCAGGTACATGCGGACCGGGTCGTTGGACTTGGACGAGTAGGAGTCGTCGACGAGCGCGGGCGGGATGGTGCTCGTGCGCTCCTCGCGCTTGGCCTTGGCGGGCTTGACCTGCCCGTCGGCGCGGCGCTTGACGCTGGCGGCCGAGTCCACGAGCTGGATCTCCTCCTCGGCGAGCCAGATCATGAGGTCGTCGATGCGATCCGGCGTCACGCTGTCGGCCGCGACGACGTCGTTGACCTCGTCGTAGGTGAGGTAGCCCTGCACCCGACCTCGCTCGAGCAGGCTTTGGACCTCTTTGCGCTCCTTGCCACGGGAACGGGCGGTCGCCGCGCTCTTGGTGGCCCCTTCGGGCGCGCCTTGGATCGGAGCGGTTCGAGCGGAGTCCTTCGTCGCCATCTAATGCCTCGTCGTACTTCCTTGGTCGGGCGATGCACCTCGAGACATCGCACTGGACAGAACCTTGTCGAGCTCGCCGACCTCGCGCTCGAGCGCGACCCGGTCGGCGAGGAGAGAATCGGCGAGGGCGTCGTTCCCCGCGCGTCGGGCCTCGAGGATCTCCTCGCGGAGGCGTCGGAGCTCACGCTCGATCTGCCGCTTCGCCAACCTGAGAGCCCCCAAACGAAACCCCTCTTTCGCGCCCTTCTCACCCGTGAGGCTCACGGCCAGACGCCGCGCAAGCCACGCCCTCACGGACGACCCCTCGATCCGCTCGACGAGGCTCGGCCCGTCGAGCACCCCGCGCCGGAAGAACATCTCCGACGCCTCGCGAAGAATGGCCGCAAGTCCGGCGTCCGTCAAAAGGTTCGGGAGGAGCTCGGCCTCCGGCTCCTCGAGGAGCGCGGGCAGGTCGAGGATCATCCCGACGAGCTCGGCCTCGAGGGCGGGCGGCTCGTAGGGCGGCTCCTTGCGGGCGGGCGCCGGGCTCGCCGGACGCTCGCGGAGGCTGGAGAAGCTCGCCTGCGCGCCGCGGCGGAGCTCGCGCCGGACGGCGCCGACGTCGCGGATGCCGAAGCGCTGCGCGACGCGCTCCTCGTAGAGCTGGCGCTCGACGGGGCTGTCGATGCAGGCGAGCACCGGCGCGAGCGAGGCGATCGCGCGGCTGCGAGCCGAGGGATCGTCGCCGGCCTCACGGGCCGCGCCGTCCACGAGGAAATCGATGATGGCCGGCGCCGCCGCGAGCTTCTGCTCGAGCGCCGCCACGCCCTCCCGGCGGAGGAAGCTGTCGGGATCGTCACCCGGAGGCATGGAGACGACGCGCGCCGCCACGCCCACCTTCGCGAGGATCGGATGCACCGCGGAGACGGCTTTGAGACCCGCCGAATCTCCGTCGAAGAGCAACACGGCACGATCGGCGAATCGCCGTACGAGCTTCGCGTGCGCTTCGGTGAATGCCGTTCCCATGGGAGCTACGCTGTTCCTAAGGCCTGCTTGATGAAGCGCTAGGACGTCGAAGTTTCCTTCACAGATGAGCAACTCGCCACGACGCCGCGCGTCAAGACGGCCCTCGAACAGCCCGTAGAGGATCTCGCCCTTCTTGTAGATGGGGCTCTCCGGGCTGTTGATGTACTTCGCGGGTTTCTCGGCGCCTTCGGGGAGCGGTGTGCGTGGCGGGAGCACGCGACCGCTGAACGCCACGATTCGCCCGTGGAGGTCGGCGATGGGGAACAGGAGCCGATGGCGGAATCGATCGTAGTACCCCGACCCCGAGCGCCGCGGCACGATCAAGCCGAGCGCTTCGGCCTCGCGGAGATCGATCCGCTTGGACTCGAGGAAGCGCACGAGCGCGTCCCATGCGTCCGGCGCGTAACCGAGCCGGAAGGTCCTCGCCGTCTCGGCCGTGACGCCGCGCTCCTCGATGGCGGCGCGCGCGAGCTCGGCGCCCTCTGCCCCCGCGAGCGCGCGCACGTAGAAGCCCGCCACCTCGTCCATGATGGCGTAGCGACGCTCCCGTCGTTCTCGCTCGGCGCGCTCCTTGAGCGCCTCGCTCGACTCGATCTTCGGGATGATCACGCCGGCGCGCTCGGCGAGCCGCTCGCACGCCTCGGGGAAGGTGAGCGACTCGATCTGCATGTAGAAGCGGATCACGTCGCCCGACGCGTGACAGCCGAAACAATGGAAGAAGCGCCGCTCCGGCATCACGTGGAACGAGGGCGTCTTCTCGTCGTGGAAGGGACAGAGCCCCTTGAAGCTCGCGCCGGTCTTCCTCAGCCGGACGTAGTCGCCGACCAGGGCGACGATATCCGTCCTCTCGCGGATCTCGGCGATCGTCTCTTCCGGAATCACAGGGACGAGCGGTCAGTCTATGGAGGGGGAGGCCCTTGGCAAGTGGAGTTTCGGCCTGTATCCACCCCTGCGACCGCTTCGCCTCCGATTTTTCGATGACGAGCCCCGGATCCCGCGACCGTCCGCTTCGCGACGTTTTCTTCACGTTTTCGGCCGTGGGTCTCCTGTGTGTGATCGCGGGTCTCCTGCGACGTGTGCCCCATGGAGAGGAGATCGCGCCGACGCTCGTGGCGGGCGCCTTCCTCTTCACGGCGCTCGAAAAGGCCCGCCGGGCCCCGGGCGGCGCCGCGCGCTTCGGCATCGCGCTCGGCGGCCTGCTCCTCCCGCGCGAGGAAGACTCCAACCTCGACCTCCGCGCCCTGCTCCGCGAGGCGGCCACGGAGATCGGCGTCGCGCTCGGGCTCGCGCTCCTCACGTTCGTGCCCTACGCCTTGGCCTACGCGGCCTGGCACGCGCCCTCGCGGCCCTTCTCCTTCGACGCCATCGCCCTCGCGCCCAGCTTCGTCATAGGGCAGCTCGTCGTGGTCGCGCTCCCCGAGGAGGCGTTCTTCCGAGGCTTCGTCCAATCCCGTCTCTCCGAGGCATTCGCCGATCGGAGGACGCTCTTCGGCGTGTCGCTCTCGCTCCGCGCGCTCGTGCTCCAGGCCGCGCTCTTCGCCGTCGTGCACGTGCTCGTGGACCCGCACCCTGCGCGCCTCGCGGTCTTCTTCCCGGGGCTCCTCTTCGGATTCGTCCGCGAATGGAGGGGCGGGATCGGCGCCGCGCTCACCTACCACGCGCTCTCCAACCTCTTCTCGGAGGCCCTCTTCCAGGGCTTTTTCTGAGTCCTCCTTGCTCGCGCGGGAAAGTCGAGGAATCGTGCGACATATGAGTTTCGCACCGCCTCCTCCTCCTCGATCGACCGTGCGCGAGATCGTCGCCCGCGCCCTCGCCGAGGACATCGGCCGTGGCGACGTGACGAGCGAGGCCTGCATCGAGCCCACGCTCGCCTACCGCGCCGAGCTCCGCGCGCGTGAGCGCCTCGTCTTCTCCGGAGGCCCCGTCCTCGCCGAGGTCTTCGCGCAGGTCGATCCCCAGGTCCGCGTCGAGCTCCACGCCGAAGAGGGCGCGTGGGTCGAGCCCAAGGCGAGCGTCGCCACCCTGCGCGGGAGCGCGCGGAGCCTGCTCCTCGGCGAGCGCGTCGCGCTGAACCTCCTCCAGCGGATGTGCGGCGTGGCCACGCTCACGCGGCGCCACGTCGAGGCGCTCCCCGAGGGCTCGAGGACGCGCATCGCCGACACACGCAAGACCACCCCCGGCCTGCGCGCGCTCGAGCGCTACGCCGTGCGATGCGGAGGCGGTTTCAACCACCGCGAGGATCTCTCCTCGGCCGTGCTCATCAAGGACAACCACGTCGCGGCCGCGGGCGGCGTCGCCGCCGCGATCCAACGCGCGCGCGCCTACGCGCCGCACACGAGCCGCATCGAGTGTGAGGTCGACACCGAGGCGCAGCTCCGCGAGGCGGTGGAAGCCGGCGCCGAGATCGTCCTCCTCGACAACTTCCAGGACGACGCCGTCGCGCGCGCCGTCGAGGCCTTCCACGGCAAGGTCGTGCTCGAGGTCTCGGGCGGCGTCACGCTCGAGCGCATCCCGAGGCTCGCCACCATGGGCGTCGACGTGATCAGCGTCGGCGCGCTCACGCACTCCGCCAGGGCGGCCGACCTCGGCCTCGACTTCGAGGTGGAGTCATGAGTTTCCTCGATCGCAAACGACTCGAAGAGGCCTTCCGCGGCAAGCGCATCGGCCGCCCGCTCGTCCTGCTCGAGCGCACCTCGAGCACGATGGACGTGGCGCGCGAGCGCACCTCCGAGCCCGGCACGCTCGTCGTCGCCGATCGCCAGGACGCAGGGCGCGGATCGCGCGGCCGCACGTGGTCGAGCCCACCCGGCACCGACCTCTATCTCAGCTTCGTCTGGGGACCGCTCGAGCCCATCGCGAACCCCGGCGTGATGACGCTCGCCGTGGGCCTCGGCGTGGCCGAAGCCGTCGAGTCGCTCACCGGCAAGCACACGCTCGTGAAGTGGCCCAACGACGTGCTCCTCGATCACGCCAAGGTCTCCGGCATCCTCGTCGAGTCGAGCGGCGACTTCTCGCAGGGCGTGGTCGTCGGCCTCGGCCTCAACGTCAACCGCGCCTCCTTCCCCGACGATCTCGCCGAGGGGGCGACCTCGCTCCACCTCGCCACGGGGCGCACCTTCGAGCGCGAAGAGGTGCTCGTCGAGACGCTCGCGAGCGTCGAGCAATGGCTCGCGCGTTACGAGCAGCTCGGCCCCGCGCCCATCGTCGAAGGGCTCGACCGACGCCTCGCCTACCGCAACGAGCGCGTGCGTGCCGGGGAGATCAAGGGCGTCGTCGAGGGCATCGCCAAGGACGGCGCGCTCATCCTCCGCGACGGCACCGAGCTTCATCGCATCCTCGCGGGACGTGTGGAGCCCATCGAATGATCCGACTCGCCGATCTGCACGAGACCCTCGTCGAGATCCGTGGTGACGAGGCCCGCTCCTGGCTCAACGGCCAGCTCACCTGCAACGTCCACGCCCTTCCGCCCGGCGGCTCGATGCGCGGCCTCCGTCTGACCAAGAACGGCCGCATCCTCGCCGTCGTCCGCGTGCTCGATCGCCCCGACGGCCTCGACCTCTTGGTGCCGCGCGACCGCGCCGAAGAGCTCGTCGCCGATCTCGATCGCTACATCATCATGGAGGACGTCGAGCTCCATCCGCGCTTCGAGGAGCGCGCCTATGCCTTGCTCGGCGAGGGGCACGCCCAGGAGGGCACGATCCCGGGCGAGCTCTTCGGCCAGCCGGTCTCCTTCGCGACGAGCCCCGACCTCGACGCCGCCTGTGCGCGCCACGGCGCGACGCGCCTCACGGACGACGAGCTCGAGACGCTCCGCATCGAGGCAGGCGAGCCGGGCGCGGCCGAGCTCTCGCGGGGCCTCCTCCCCCAAGAAGCCGGGCTCAAGGCGCTCGTCTCCTTCACCAAGGGCTGTTACCTCGGCCAAGAACCGGTGGTGATGCTCGAGCACCGCGGCCGCGCGCCCAAGCGCCTCGCCCGATTCCGCACGGCCGAGCCCACGCACGCCGGCGCGCCCCTCACCCTCCCCTCCGGCGAGGCGATCGGCGAGATCACGAGCGCCGCGGGCCCCTTTGCCCTCGCCCTCGTCCCGCGCCGAGCCGAGGAAGAGCCCTCCCTCTTCGTGGACGGGAAGCGCGCCCTCGAATGGCGCTTCGTCGACGCCGGCTGAACGCCCGGTGGTCAATCGGACCTTCGCGACCTATATTGGCCGTTCCAAGAGGAACGAATGTCGCTTTCACTCACGCCCAAGGCCGCCGAAAAGGTCAAAGAGATCCGACAGCTGGAGAACATCCCCGAACAGGGGCTCCGCGTCCGCGTCCTCGGCGGAGGTTGCTCCGGCTTCACCTACGACCTCTTCTTCGAGGACGAGCACGGAGAGCTCGATCAGACCTTCGTGTCGCACGGGGTGCCCATCTACGTCGACATGATGAGCTACCAGTACCTCGAGGGGACGGAGATCGACTACGTCGAGGGTCTGCACGGGGCCGGTTTCAAGTTCCTCAACCCCCAGGCCCAGGCCACCTGCGGCTGCGGCAGCAGCTTCTCCACCTGAGCCCTTCCACAGGCCCCGCCCAACGCGCCGTCAGGCGCGGAATCGCTGGCTTTTTCGCGAGCCCGGTCGACGTCCCTCGGCCGGGCTTTTTTGCGTCGTGGAATGACCCGAGACCCTCAGAGGTTCGACCTTTAGGGACCTTCCTCTCCAGCTCGCCGAATTCGCGTCCCATCGGCGTCGGTTTGACGAAGTTTGTGAGGATGCTTACCTAATCGAATTGAAACCCTCGAAACCCTCGAGGAGCAGCACCGTGGCCTCCGAGAACGACCCCTCCCTCAACAGATACATCGAGCGCGTCCGCGCCATCCCCACGCTCTCGCGCGAGGACGAGCACGCGCTCGCGCTCGAAGCGCAGGCCGGGTCGCAGGAAGCCCAGGACAAGCTCATCGAGGCCAACCTCCGCTACGTCGTGGCCGTCGCCCTCCAGTACCGGCGCTACGGCATCCGGCTGAGCGAGCTCATCGCCGAGGGCAACCTCGGCCTCGTCACCGCCGTGAAGAAATTCGATCCGCACCGCGGGACGCGCTTCGTCACCTACGCCGGATATTGGATCCGCGCCTTCGTGCTCGAGGCCGTGGTACGCTCCACGAGCCTCGTCGGCGGTGGCGCCGGCCCGCTCCGCTCCAAGCTCTTCTTCCGGCTCCGCCGTGAGCGCGCGCGCGTGGCCACGCTCACCAACGATCCCGACGAGCGCATCGAGATCATGGCCGAGCGCTTCGACACCACGCCGGCCAAGATGGAGTCGATGCTCCGGCGCATCGAGGCGGGCGACGTCTCCCTCGACCAGCCCGTCTTCGACGAGTCGGCCACCTCGCTCGTGGAGACGCTCGAGTCCACCGAGGATCCGCCCGACGAGCAATACGCGCGGATGGTCGCCTCCCGCCAGCTCGCCGAGCGCCTGAGCGACGCCCTCGAGGTCCTCGACAAGCGCGAACGCCTCATCGTCGAGCAGCGCATCCTCGGCGACGAGGAGGTCTCGCTCGCCGCCCTCGGACGTGAGCTCGGCGTGAGCCGAGAGCGCGCGCGTCAGCTCGAGGCGCGCGCCAAGGCCAAGCTGCGGAACGAGCTCCGCGACCTGGCCCCCGCCGCCTGAGCCCGCTCAGGGCACCGCGTCGTCGTGGCGCTTGGGCGCGTCCTCGTCCGTCCGCACGAACTCCACGCGGCGGTTGGCGGCGCGACCCTTGGACGTGCGGTTGGACTCGATGGGGCGCGTCTCCCCGTAGCCGCGCGCCGTGAGGCGGCTCGGATCGATGCCGCCGCGCTGGATGAGATAGTCGCGGACGGCCTCGGCGCGCGCCTGCGAGAGGCGCATGTTGTGGTTGTCGTTGCCGACGCTGTCGGTGTGGCCCTGCACCTCGACCGTGATGTTCGGGTAGTCGCGGAGCACGGCGGCGACCGTGTCGAGCAAGCCGAACGACTCGGGCTTGATGGTGGCCTTGTTGGTCTGGAAGTGGACCGTCTGCTTGATGCGGATGTGCGACGTCGTGACCTCGACGTCCTCGTAGTACCGCGGGCAGCCCTCGTTCTCGGCCGGCCCCGGCTCGTTCGGGCAGCGGTCGTTCACGTCGAGGATGCCGTCCCGATCGTTGTCGGGCTCGGGGCAGCCGTCCTCGTCCTCGAAGCCGTCGTAGTCCTCGGCTTCGAGCGGGCAGCGGTCGCTCTCGTCGGGGATGCCGTCGAGATCGTTGTCGGGCTCGGGGCAGCCGTCGGTGTCGAGGTAGCCGTCGATGTCCTCGGGCTCGGCCGGGCAGAGATCCTTGGAGTCGGGGATGCCGTCGCCGTCGGTGTCCTGATCGTCCGGGCAGCCGTCCTCGTCCTCGAAGCCGTCGTAGTCCTCGGGATCGTCCGGGCAGCGATCGTCGGGATCGAGGATGCCGTCGCCGTCGCGATCGCCCGGCGCGGGCGGAGGCGGCGGCTCTTCGGGCTCGGGCTCGGGCGCCGGCTCGTCGGCCGGGACGCAGCGCGAGGGCGGGCTCATGCGGAACGCCGCGTGCGCGTTGGGCTCGGCGATGGCGAGGTGCTGCTCGGCGCGGACGGCGTCGCCCTCGGCGAGCTCGTTCTCGGCGAAGGTGAGGTGCGCCTTGGCCAGCGCGAGCTGGCGGGGCGCGCACCGATAGGCGCCGTTGCGCTCGGCCTGGGCGACGATGTCGGCGAGGCCCTGGGTGCGGCCGTGGACCGTGTGCGCCTTGCCGCAACCGCCGAAGGCGAGGACCAGCAGGATCGAGAGGAGGATGGAGTGCTCGCGCCGCGTCATCGTCCCATCTCTTCCAGGCGGCGCCGCGCGAGGTCCCGCGCCTTCTGCCCGAACTCACACGCAACCCGCGCGTACTCGATGGCGCTCTGGTAGCTGGCGTGGCCCGCCTCCTCGCGCGCCTTCTCGAGGTGCTCCACGGCGAAGTGGTACTCGAAGGGAGCGTGCTCCGGCGCCTGCGCGTGACGCGCCGCCTCGACGGCCTTGGCCGCCTTGTGCACGTTCGTCGCATAGATCGTCGGGCCGCAGCCCGACGTGAGGACGACGCTCGCGAGCACCGCCGTCTTGGCGAGGCTCGGGACATGGAGGCGAAAGCGCGACTTCAAGGGGATGAGCTCCAAGCCGACCCGCACGTGGCCGGCTCTTCGGTCGACGCTAACAAGGCCGCGCCTTTTTGGTCAATAGCTGTCACCCTGCGCGGCGGCTGCCGAGCTCGAGCCGCAGCACGAGGAAGACGAGGCCCAAGAAGAAGACGCCCGCCATGAAGAGGATGCCGGGATAGAGGGCCGTCTCCGCGAACGACGAGAGGCCGTAGCCGCGGTGGAACTGGCGGTAGGTTCCCACGACCTCGAGCTCGCGGCGGAAGTAGACGATGGGCGCGGCGGCGAGCACCGTGACGAGCACGGCGAGCGCGATGGCGAGATCGGTCTTCTTGCCCCGCACGAGCATCGCCCCCGCGAAGAAGCCGAGCGCGCCGATCGCCCCCTCGGCGGCGAAGAGCAAGAGCGCGATGGCCGAGGGGATCGCGGCGACGTCCACGCGATAGAGGAGGAACCAGTCGCCGTGGAAGAGGTAGAAGTACGCCGAGATCGGGATGAGCACCAAGCCGGCGAAGAGCGCCCAGGCCCAGAAGGGCCGCGTGAGCATCGCCGGATGGGGCGATTCGAGGAGCTCGGCGCGCGACGCGACCGCCGCGCCGATGCCGGATGCGAACCCTAACAAGACGAGCGTCGGGAGGGGCAAGGTGCGTCCTTTCCTTTCCGCGGCGACCTGAGGGGCGCCTTCGTCCCGAGAGCGTAGCCCAAGTCACGTGGACGGCGGGAGCCCCGCGATCTTGCGTCGGTGGAATCTGGCCCGAAAAGGGCGAACAATGGCCCTCGTGCGACGTCTCCGCTCGATCTCCCCTCTCTCGCTCCTCGCCGCGCTCGGCGTGCTCGCCCAGGCCGCCGTCGCGCGCGCCGATTGGCTGAGCGAGCTCGCGCGGCCCGTGGAGGCGGCGCTCGGGCGCGGCGATCTCTGGGTCGTCGCCGGAGGGAGCGCCCTCGCCGGCCTCGCCACCTCGCTCACGCCCTGCGTCTACCCGATGATCGCCATCACCGTGAGCGTCTTCGGCGCGCGCCGCGCGGCCTCGCGCGCCGAGGCCGCCAAGCTCTCGGCCGCCTTCGTGATGGGCGTGGTCGCGCTCTTCACGCCGCTCGGCCTCCTGGCGGGCACGACGGAGCTCGCGTTCGGATCCCTCAACGCGAGCCCGTACGTGATGATCCCGCTCGCGCTCTTCTTCGTCGCGCTCGCGCTGAGCATGTTCGGGCTCTTCGATCTCGACCTGCCCGGCTCGTTCAAGACCAAGCTCGCCCAGCTCGGCGGGAGCGGCGTCCGCGGCGCCTTCCTCATCGGGCTCACCACGGGCGTCGTCGCCGCGCCGTGCACCGGCCCCGTCGTCGCCGCGCTCCTCGCGTACATCGCGGCCACGGGCGATCTCGCCATCGGCGCGCTCTCGATGTTCTCGTACGCCGTGGGGCTCTCGCTCCCCTTCTTCCTCGTGGGCACGTTCATGATGAGCCTGCCCAAGAGCGGGCGCTGGATGGGCGTGGTCAAGAACGTCTTCGGCGTGGTGATGCTCGTCCTCGCCTTCTACTTCGCGCTCCCGCACCTCCCCGAGCTCTTCCCGCGCGTGCGCGGCGACGCGTGGCTCGCGGCTTCGCTCGGCGCCCTCCTCGTCGGCGTGATCCTCGGCGTGCACCTCCTCCGCGCAGGCGAGGGCGCGCGCTTCTCCCGGACGCGCAAGTCGCTCTCCATCGCGCTCTCATCGCTCGGTGGCCTCGCCTTCGTCGCCTATCTCTCCGCGCTCCCGCCGGGCGCGCACTTCGAGTGGCGCGAGGACTTCCTCGAAGCGCGCGCCGAGGCCGTCGCCATGAAGCGCCCCTACCTCATCGACTTCGGGGCCGATTGGTGTGGCGCGTGCAAGGAGCTCGAGCGCGACACCTTCGCCGATCCCGGCGTCGTCGCCGAGTCGCGGCGCTTCACCACGATCCGCGTCGACCTCAGCCCGCGTGTCGAGACGCCCGAGAAGTGGGCGCTCCTCCGCGAGTACGGCCAGTCGGGCCTCCCCTTCGTCGTCGTGCACGACGGCGAGGGCAACGAAGCCTTCCGCCTCACGAGCGTGATCGGCCCCGACGAATTCCTCGCGCGTCTCCGCGAGATCCGCTGATCAATCGAAGGCGGAGAGCGAGAGCAGCGCGTTGTAGCCGAGGTGCGCGAAGGCCGGCGCGACGGTCGTGCCCGTGAGCGCGCGAAGGATCGAGAAGACGAGCCCGGCCACGGCGATCGACGCGAACGCGCCCCAGTTGCCGTGGGTCTGCGCGAGGTGGAGGAGCGCGAACGTCGCGGCGCTCCCGAGCACGGCGGCGACTTTCCCGAACGCGCCGAGCGCCTTGAAGACGAAGCCGCGGAAGAAGATCTCCTCGGCGACGGGCGTGAGCAGGCCGAGCGTCGCGAAGGAGAGCGCGCCGCTCGACCAGGCGACGAAGGTGGTGATCGGCGCCTCGCCCGTCGAGGGGATCGTGGCGAGGAGGAGCCGTGCCGCGACGTACGCCGCGCCGCCGGCCGCGACGGCGAAGACGAGCGCAGGCCCGACGTTCCGCTCGGGCGCGTGGAGGGCGAGCGCCGACCGCGGCGACGTGGAGAGCGCTCTGCCCGCCGCGAACGCGATGCCGATCTGGAGCAGCGCCACGAGGGCCCCGCGACCCATCACCGCGAGCGGTCCCACGCTCGGCAGCTCGAAGGCGGCGAGGACCAGAGCGAGCCCGAACGCGACCGCCATGAGCGCCCGGTGCGGACGGAGCGGGCGCTCGGTCGAGCTCGGGCAGGGCGTCACGAGCCACGAGACGAGGAGCGCGGAAGCCCCGAGGAGGATGAGCACACCGCCGAGCGCGTCGACGAGCCCGAGAGGACGCTGCGCGAAGATGCGGGCCGAGACGCGCACGTCGTGGAGCGCCTCCGGGATCGGCGCGTCTTGGTGCACGAGATCGACCACGAAGCGATCGCTCACCGGCACCCTGCCCCCGCCGAGCGGGAGACACGCCCTCCCTGCACTGCGCCGCGCGAGCGCGAGGTGCGCGTCGTCGAGCGGGATGCGGAGGCCGAGCGTCTGCGTCTCGGGCGCCCACACGAGCACGAGGAAGGCGTCCCTCCACGCCGGATCGCGCATCTCGTCGTCGGCGCAGAGCTCGAACGTCGAGAGCTCGCCCTCCACGAGCGAGGCGTGGGTGAGGCGCGAGCTGATCTCCGTCGCCCCCTCGCGCTCGCCCACCTCGCCGAGCCGCACGGACGCCGAGACGTGCCGGAGCTCCGCGTCCGCGTGCTCCTTCACCCGATGGGCCGAGAGCGAGAACCCCGCGACGATGCCGAGGAAGGCAAAGGACTGGAGTCGGCGGCGGCGGAGGGACATCGGAGCGCGAAGCCGGGAGCCCCCGCGGGCTTCATGCACGAGCTTCGTCTCCGTGTTATAGGCGGGCTCGTCGTCACCGGGCGAGCAAATCTCGCCCGACCGGCACCCCGCCCTCGTAGCTCAGCCGGATAGAGCAGCGGCTTCCTAAGCCGAAGGTCGCACGTTCGAATCGTGCCGGGGGCGCAAAGGATTTCCAGGACTTAGCCGTCATCGCGCTCCCGCCCGCTGGTGCGATACGGGTGCGATTCGCGGCGCATCGCGCAGGCCGTCTTCAGCGGCGCTTCTTGCGCTCGGCTTCGTAGTTCTCGAGCCAGGCACGCGTGAGCTCGAGGTGCTCGAAGTGCGTGGCCTCGAGGTGGAGGGGCGTGAGGGAGACGTAGCCCTGGTCGACGGCCTCCGTGTCGGAGCCGAGGACCTCCTCGTGGCGCACGCCGCCGGGGCCGCCGATCCAGAAGTACTCGCGGCCGCGCGGATCCTTGCGGACGTCGACGCCCTCGGCGTAGACGCGCCGGCCGAGGCGCGTGACGCGGACGCCCTTGGGCTTGCCGGGCGGGAAGTTGATCGAGATGAGCGGTGTGTCGGGGTGGTCGATCTTGGTCTCGAGGAAGGTCTTCACCATGCGCGCCGCGAGCGTCGCCGCGCGGTCCATGTCGCCGCCCTCGAGCTGCGAGAAGGCCAGGGCCGGGATGCCGCGAAGCGCCGCCTCGCGCGCCGCCGCGACGGTCCCCGAGTAGAAGACATCGCTCCCGAGGTTCGCGCCGTGGTTGATGCCGCTGACGACGAGATCAGGACGGTTGGGGAGGAGCCCCTCGCGGAAGAGCGCCACGTATACGCAGTCGGCCGGCGTCCCCTCGATGGAGTGGAGGCCGCCGCCGTGGTCGACGTAGCGGAGCGGCTCGTGGAGCGTGATCGAGTGGCTCTTGCCGCTCTGCTCGAAGCGCGGCGCCACCGTCACCACGTCGGCGAACTCGAGGAGCGCCTCGCGGAGCGAGAGCAGGCCCCGCGCCTCGATGCCGTCGTCGTTGGATACGAGGATGAGAGGCCGAGCCGTCACGAGGTCACCCGCCTTTGCGATCGCGTCATGCCGTTGCGTAACAGCGCCCCCGTGGCCCGACAACCCTGGAGGCTCAAACCCTCCCCGACGTGGGGACGGCAGAATAAAAAACGAGAGCCTGTGAAGCGAACTTCACAGGCTCTCACGGTCGGGGCGACTGGATTCGAACCAGCGACCCCCACACCCCCAGTATGGTGCGCTACCAGACTGCGCTACGCCCCGGCCAAAGCTCGAGCGAGTGGGGTGAGGGAGCGCGGATTGTACGCGAGGTTCTCCGTCGTGCAAGCGCGGGCGGGCTTTTCTAGGCCTCATTCGTGCGTGACGCGTGCACGAAGAATGCGCGAGCTCAGCGCCGGCCCGGCGTGCGCGCCGTGTGCACGATCTTCTCGACGACGACGCGCGCTTGCGGCTCGGGCGTCTTCGCGCGCTTCTCGGCGTCGAGCTCGTCGAGGAGGCCGAGGAGCTTGTCGCGCACGGCGATGAGCTCCACGCGGAGGGCCACCTCGCGCGCCGAGGCGTACTCGGGCTCGCGGCCCTCCTTGCGCGCCTGCGCGCGGAGCTCGCGGATGCGCTGCTTGGCGCCGGCGACGGTGTACCCCTCGTCGTGGAGCAGCCGCTTGATCTCCATCACGAGATCGAGGTCGCGCCGGCTGTAGTGCCGGTGCGAGCCGCGCGTCTTCTTGGGGTTGAGCTGCGTGAACTCGCTCTCCCAGTAGCGCAGCACGTGCGGCTTCACGCCCGCGATCTCGGCGACCTCGCCGATCTTGAAGAATTGCTTCTCGGGGATTACGTCGGCGCGACGCACCACGGAGATCGGCGATCGCGCCGCGACGCCCCGCTCGTCATCCCGCGACAAGGCGGCCTCGCTCCCCGATCACTCGCCGCTGGCGGCGCGAGGAGGCCGTTGAGAGGCGCTCTCCCGGTGGGGGTTCAGGGCTTCCTTGAGGACCTGGCTCGGCTTGAAGGTGAGCACGCGCCGCGCCGCGATGACGATCTCCTCGCCCGTCTGCGGATTGCGACCCACGCGCGCCGCCTTCTCACGGACGACGAAGTTCCCGAAACCGGAGAGCTTGATCTTCTCTCCCTGCGCGAGGACTTCCTTCATCGCGTCGAAGACGGCTTCGACCACCTCCGCCGCCTCCTTCTTCGAGAAGCCGCCAACCTTTTCGTAGACGGAATCAATGATTTCGGCTTTGGTCATCCGCGCTTTTCCAACGGCCTGGATGGAACCACGGTTCCACTAGAATTTCAACGTGTTACCGGAAGCGACTCCGCCCCACCTCGTAGGAGCTCACGAGGCGCGGACCTGCGCTCCGAATTCGGCGACGGCGCGCGCACACGCGCGCTCGTGCGCCTTCTCGACCTTGGCGTCGGTGAGGGTGGCCTCCGGATCCCGGTAGAAGACGCGGAATGCGAGGCTCTTCTTGCCGCTCGGGATGTTCTCGCCGCGGTAGAGATCGAAGAGCTCGACGTCCTCGGCGAGGGGCGCGCCCCCCTCGAGGAGCGCCTTGGCCACGGCGCCCGCCTCGTGCGCCTCGTCGACGAGGAGCGCCACGTCGCGGCTCGAGCCGGGGAAGCGCGGGAGCGCGGAGGCCTTGGGCGCGCCGCGCGAGACCTTGGCGGCGAAGAGCGCGTCGACCTCGAGCTCGGCGTAGATGCCGCGCCCGCCGAGATCGAAATCCTCGCAGAGCTCGGGGTGGAGCTCGCCGAGGTGACCGAGGAAGACGTCGTCGGCGTAGACCTTCGCCGCACGCCGCGGGTGGAGGTGGGGCGGCGGCTCGCGGTCGAGCTCGACGCGCACGCCCCCGCCGATCGCCTCGACGGCGATCGACTCGAGCGCGCCCTTGAGGTCGTAGAAGTCGAGCTCACGCGACTCGCCCACCCAGCCCTCGGCCTCGCCGAGGAGGAAGAGCGCGAGGCGCTCGGTCTCGGTGGGGAGCTCCTCCTTGGAGGGCGAGAAGACGCGGCCGAGCTCGAAGAGCCGGATGCGGCGCGCGCCGTGGCGACGCGCGTGCCCCGCCGCCGCGGCGAGGCCCGGGAGGAGCGCCGTGCGGAGGACGGCCTGCGCCTCGCTCAAGGGGTTCTCGAGCGGCACGGCGTCGGTGGAGACGCGCGCGCGCTCGAGATCGGCGCGCGAACAGAAGGCGAAGCTCATGGCCTGGTGGAGCCCGGCGGCCGACGCGGCGCGGAGCAGCGCGCGGCGGAACACGAGCCTCGGCGAGGTCCCCTCGCGGCTCGGCGGTGCGGCGACGACGCGCGTGGGGATGGCGTCGTAGCCCTGGATGCGCGCGACCTCCTCGACGAGATCCACCTCACGCGTGATGTCCGGCCGGTGGAGCGGGGCCTCGACCTCGAGGCTCTCTTCCGTCTCGGTCACCACGTCGCAGCCGACGCGCTCGAGGATCGCGCGCGCCTCGGCGAGCGGGATCGAGACGCCGAGGAGGGCGTCGGCCTTCTTCGCGCGGTAGGTGACGCGGGGGCGGGCGATGGGCTGCGCGATCTCGTCGATCACGTCGGCCGAGGCCACGCCGCCGCCGAGCGCTTGCATGAGCGAGAGCGCGCGCTCGATCACCCGCGGCACGTCGGAATAGTCGACCCCGCGCTCGAAGCGATGGCTCGCGTCGGTGTGGAGGCCGAGACGGCGCGAGGTGCGGCGCACGCTGCGCGGCGCGAAGTAGGCGCACTCGATGAGGACGTTCTGGGTCCCGTCGACGATGCCAGAGTCCTCGCCGCCCATCACGCCGGCCACCGCCACGGGGCGCTCGGCGTCGCAGATGAGGAGGTCGTCTTCGACGAAGGTCCGCTCGACTCCGTCGAGCGTCATCATGCGCTCGCCCTCGCGCGCGCGGCGCACCACGATGCGGCCGCCGGCGAGCTTGTCGTAGTCGAAGCCGTGGATCGGGTGGCCGTACTCGAGCATCACGAGGTTGGTCGCGTCGACGAGGTTGCCGAGCGAGCGGATGCCGAGCTTGAAGAGCGTGTAGCGCAGCCAGAAGGGCGAAGGCCCGACGCGCACGCCCGCGAGCATGGCCGCGCCGTAGCGCGGGCAGCGCTCGCCGTCCTCGATGCGCACCTCGGCGCGCGGCGTCTCCCCGCGCGTGATGGGCTCGATGGAGGGCCACTCGAACTTCGATCCCGTGGCGAGGCAGATCTCGCGCGCGAGGCCGACGTGGCCGAGGGCGTCGGGGCGGTTCGGCGTGATGCCGAGCTCGAAGACGGTGTCACGGAGCGAGAGCGCGTCGGCCACGAGCGTGCCGGGCGCGGTGGTGTCGCCGTCGTCGAAGACGAAGATGCCCTCGCCGCCCTCGCCGATGCCGAGCTCACGCTCGCTGCAGAGCATCCCCTGCGACTCGATGCCGCGGATGGCCTTGGGCGTGAGCACGAAGCCGCCCGGGAGCGTCGCGTGGAGCTTGGCGAAGATCACCTTGCGGCCGGGCGCGGGGACGTTGGGCGCGCCGCAGACCACCTCGAGCTCCTGCTCGCCGTCGAAGACGGTGACGAGGCGGAGCTTCTCGGCGTTGGGATGGGGCCGGATGCCGCGCACCTCGGCGACGACCACGCGATCGAGCCCCTCGCCGAAGTGGGTGACGGACTCGACCTCGATGCCCACGCGGTTGAACGTCTCGGCCATCGCGTCGGCCGAGAGCGAGACGCCCGAGAGGCGCTTGATCCATTCGTAGGAAGCCAGCATCGGTCAGAACCCCGAGAGGAAGCGGACGTCGTTCTCGTAGAGCAGCTTGATGTTCGGGATGCCGTACTTGAGCATCGCGATGCGATCGAGCCCCATGCCGAAGGCGAAGCCGGTGACCTCTTCGGGGTCGTAGCCGACGTTCTCGAAGACGACCGGGTGGATCATCCCGCAGCCGAGGACCTCGAGCCAGCCCGTGCCCTTGCAGACCTTGCAGCCGGCCGTGCGCTCGTGATCGTGCGTCCACGCCTCGCAGAAGACGCAGCTGATGTCGACCTCGCCGCCCGGCTCCACGAAGGGGAAGTAGCTCGGCCGGAAGCGCACGAGGATGTCCTCGTGGAAGAGGCGCTTGGCGAAGAGCGTGAGCACGCCCTTGAGGTCGGCGAAGCTCACGTCCCGATCCACGAGGAAGCCCTCGAGCTGATAGAACATCGGCGAGTGCGTGGCGTCGTCGTCGCGCCGGAAGACGGTGCCGGGCGCCACCACGGCGAGGGGCGGCTTGCGCCGCATCATCTCGCGGATCTGGATGGTAGAGGTGTGCGTGCGGAGGAGCGTCGTCGCCGACGCGCCGGTTTGTCTGCGCGTGACGAAGAACGTGTCCTGCATGTCGGTCGCCGGGTGGTCCGGCGGGAAGCCGAGGCGATCGAAGCAGTTCTCGTGGTAGTCGACGAGCGGTCCATCGGCGACGTCGAAGCCGAGCGCGCCGAAGATGTCGAGGAGCTCGGCCTCGACGCGCGTGATGGGGTGGAGACGGCCGGGACGCACGCCGCGCCCCGCGAGCGAGACGTCGAGGAAGGGGCCTTCGAGCTCGGCCCGCATGGCCTCGGCCTCGATGGCCTCGAGCCGCGCCGAGAACAGGGCCTCGATGGCCTGCTTGAGCTGGTTGACGCGGCGCCCGAGGTCCTTCTTGCGATCGCCCGGGACCTTGGGCATCCACTTCATCAGCTTGGTGAGCTCGCCCTGCGCGCCGACGTACTGGGCGTTCCTCCGGCGGAGCTCGTTCTCGTCGCGCGCCGACTCGAGGGCTTCACGGTAGCTCGCCTCGATCTGCGCGATGCCGCGCTCCATCTCGATCGTTGCTTCTGACTCGCTCATCGACAAACCCCCTCGCGCGCTCGCGCGAGCTCGACGGGCCGGAATTGAAAAAGGCCCACGCGGCGCTCGGCGCTTCGTGGGCCCAGATGCAGCACTCGGCGTTCAGCCCTTGGCCACCTGGACCACGGCCTCGAACCCCTTCGGGTCGTTGAGGGCGAGGTCGGCGAGGATCTTGCGATCGAGGCCGATGCCCGCGTTCTTGGCCGCCGAGATGAAGCGGCTGTAGCTCAGACCGTGGGCACGCACACCAGCGTTGATGCGCGCGATCCACAGCTTGCGGAACTCGCGCTTCTTGGTGCGGCGGTGACGGTAGGCGTCGACCCAAGCGTTGTGAAGCTGCTCCACCGCGTTGGCGAAGGTGCGGCTCCGGGCCCCGTAGTAGCCACGGGCGAGCTTGAGGACGCGATTACGACGACGGCGGGCTTTGAAGCCTCGTTTGGCGCGCGGCATGGATCGTCCTCCTCAGAACTCGTAGGGGAGAAGCAGCTTGATGCGCTTCTCGTCGGCCGGGTCGACCATGCCATTCTTGCGAAGGCCACGGAGGCGGTTCGCGGACTTGCCGGTCATCATGTGCGACTTGCCGGCCGTGGCGCGGCGGATACGGCCGCTGCCGGAGGCGCGGAACCGCTTGGCCGCCGCGCGCTTGGTCTTCATCTTGGGCATCGATTGCTTCCTTGGACAAGCTCGAACCCAGCGAGTTCGCGGGTGCGAGCGGAAGGGCGCGAGTTGTAAATCTCTGGGTGAGGAGCGTCAAGGCGCCGCGGGCGAAGACCACGGCGCCTGACCAAAATTCGTGGGCCGATCCGGGGATTTCCGGGGCTCAGGCGGGCGACGAAGACGACGGAGTCGGCTTGGATCCCCGCGGCGCGAGGATCGCCGTCATCGTCCTGCCCTCCATGCGGCCGGCGTTCTCGACGATGGCCAGGTCGCGGACGGCGTCGATGATCGTCTGGATCTGCTTCTGCGCCGTCTCGGGGTGGGTGATCTCACGGCCGCGGAAGCGGACGGTGACCTTCACCTTGTTGCCCTCCTCGAGGAAGCGCTTGATGTGGTTGACCTTGAAGCCGATGTCGTGCTCGTCGGTCTTGGGGCGGAGCTTGATCTCCTTGAGCTCGATCTGCGCCTGGCGCTTCTTGGCGTCGGCTCGCTTCTTCTTCTCGTCGTACTTGAACCGGCCGTAGTCCATGATCTTGCAGACCGGGGGCACGGCTTTGGGGTTCACTTCGACGAGATCGAGGCCGCGATCGGCCGCCATGCGTCGGGCGGTCTCGGTTTCGAGCACGCCGAGCATCTCGCCGTTCTCGTCGATGACACGCACCTCGGGAACGCGGATGCGCTGGTTCGTACGAGGACCGAACGATCGCTGCTGCTGTTGACGATCGCGAGGGTTGAAGCGGGGATTTGCCAGAACGTCTCTCCTTGTGTGGCCAGGCGGGCCGTTTTCTCGCGGCGCAATTACACCACGATCGAGCTTGGGTCTAGGGACACCATAACGCCCTGGACGCGCTGGATCGAGCCCCCGCGGTGCGTTCGCGTGAGATCAAGCCGGGCGCCGTGAGGGCGGGAGCGAGAGCGGGGCGAGGATCGCCTCCACCTCGTCGAGCGTCTTGAAGCCGAGATCGGCGTTCTCGTCCCGCGAGCGGATGGCGAGACCACGCGACTCCACCTCGCGCTCGCCGACGACGCCGAGGAGCGGGATGCGGAGGTTGCGCGCGTTGCGGATCTTGGCGCCGAGCTTGTCGGCGGAGTCGTCGACGTCGACGCGGTAGCCCTTCTTGCGGAGATCGGCGGCGACCTCATGGGCATAGTCGTTGAAGCGCTCGCTCACCGTGAGGAGGCGGAGCTGCTCGGGGGCGAGCCAGATGGGGAACGCGCCCGCCACGTGCTCCACGAGCACGCCGAAGAAGCGCTCGACCGAGCCGAGGATCGCGCGGTGGAGCATCACCGGGCGGTGACGCTCGTTGTCGGCGCCCACGTAGTGGAGATCGAAGCGCTCGGGCAGGTTGAAGTCGCACTGGATCGTGCCGAGCTGCCAGGAGCGACCGATGGCGTCCTTGAGGTGGAACTCGATCTTGGGGCCGTAGAAGGCGCCCTCCCCGTCGGCCACCTCGAAGGCGATGCCCTTGGCCTTGCAGGCGTCGAAGAGCGCCGCCTCGGCCGCGTCCCAGACCTCGTCGCTGCCGAGGCGCTGGTCGGGGCGCGTGGCCACGATGACCTTGGTGTCGGTGAAGCCGAAGTCCTCGTAGACGCGGAAGACGAGGTCGATGAACGAGGCGATCTCGCCCTGCACCTGCTCCATGGTGCAGAAGATGTGCGCGTCGTCCTGCGCGAAGGTGCGCACGCGCGTGAGGCCCTGCACCACGCCCGAGCGCTCGTAGCGGTGGAGCCGCCCGAAGTCCGCGATGCGCAGCGGGAGATCGCGGTAGCTGTGCTTCTCCATCGCGAAGTAGAGGCAGTGCGACGGGCAGTTCATCGGCTTCACGCCGAAGCGCAGGTGCTCGGAGAGCACGTGCGAGCAGCTCTCCTCGTCCTTGGGCGGGTTCTTCACCAGCGCCTTGCTGGCCTCCTCGAGCCCGTCGACGGTGGCCGCGAAGAACATGTTCTCGCGATACGAGGGCAGGTGGCCCGAGGTGTGGAAGAGCGCGTTGTCGAAGATCTGCGGCGTGATGACCTCTTGGTAGGCCTTCTCGTCGTAGAGGTCGCGGATGTACTCGACCAGGCGGTTGTAGACCTGCGCGCCGCGCGGGAGGAAAAAGGGCGAGGCCGGCGCGTAAGGGTGGAACGCGATGAGGCCGAGCTCCTTGCCGAGCTTGCGGTGGTCGCGCTTCTCCGCCTCCTGCCGCTGGAGCAGGTAGGCGCGCAGGGCCTTCGCGTCGGGGAACGCCGTGCCGTAGATGCGCTGGAGCATCGGGTTGCGCTCGTCGCCGCGCCAATAGGCGCCCGCGCGGTGCGTGAGCTTGAAGGCTTTGAGGAAGCCCGTGCTCGGCACGTGCGGGCCTTCGCAGAGGTCGACCCACTTCCCGTGCTGGTAGAAGCTGATCTCCTCGTCCTTGAGCCGCTCGAGGTGCTCGAGCTTGTAGGGCTCGCCGAGCTCCTCGAGGACGCGGCGCGCCTCTTCGTAGGGCAGGACCTTGCGCTCGAAGGGCGTGTTCGCCTCGATGATGCCGAGCATCACCTCGGTGATCTTCTCGAGGTCCTCCTCCGTGAAGGAGCCGTCGGGGCGGTCGTAGTCGTAGTAGAAGCCGTCGTCGATGGCCGGACCGAAGGCCACCTTGGTCCCGGGGAAGAGACGCTGCACGGCGTCGGCCATCACGTGGGCCGTGGAGTGCCGGATGATGGGCAGGGCCTCGGGGTCGTTCACCCGGATGGGCTCGATCTCGCGTGCGTCCTCGGGGATCGGCGTGTGGAGGTCGTAGACGCGGCCGTCGACCTTCGCCGCGACCGTATCGCCCTGGAGCTTCCCCAGCGCCTCGAGGCGCTCTCTCGCCGTCACACCGTGCATCGCGTCCGCCATGGGCCGCGCAGCATACCGCCGCACCTATTGACGGCAACATCAAACGATCGCGACGCGCTGCGGCTGGAAACCGCTCCCCGACTCTGTTACCCATGGCGATTCGTCAGAGATGTCCAGCGCTTCGCTCAAGATCCGCGGTTTGTACAAGGCCGACTTCGACCATCTCGTCAGCGTCCTCGATCGCTGGTGGGGAGGACCGGCCGGGCAGCACGCGCATCCCCTCTTCTTCTACGAGTTCGGCGAGCACGCCCTCGTCGCGGAGATGGACGGCGAGATCGTGGGCTTCCTGCTCGGCTTCCTCACCTGCAACGAGCCCCGCCTCGGCTACATCCACCTGGTGGGCATCCACCCCGACCACCGGCGTCGCGGCGTGGGCAAGGCGCTCTACGAGCGGTTCACGGCCCATTGCGTGGAGCACGGCGCGAAGCGCATCAAGACGATCACGGCCGTCGGCGCCGAGGGGCAGCTCGAGTTCCACGCCGCCCTCGGCTTCACGGCCACCGAGGTCGAGGACTACGCCGGACCCTCGCGCGCGCGGATCGTCTTTACGCGCGATTTGTAGTCCTTATCTCAGGAGCCCAGCCGCGAACTCTGGTATGGTCGCGGCCGCTCCTCCGAGGGCGCGACACGCCGAGAGGTCCCACACCGCATGAGTTATTCCGGCGCGCAGATCACGCGGGCGGCGCGTGAACGCCTGAGCCAAGCGCTCGCGTCTCTCCAGACCGAGGCGAACATCCCGAGCGACGTGCTGGCGGTGGCCGCCGAGGTCGCGCAGGCGGTCGGCGCGCTCTTCGAGGCCGAGCGCGCGCCCTCCGAGGGAGAGGGCCAGGTGCTCGTGAAGCGCGCGATGGGCTTCCTCACGCAGACGCTCGCGCTCCTCCAAGCCACGAGCGCCGCGCACCCCGGCATCGACCGCGCGACCGAATCCATCGCGCAGGTCCTCGGCACGCTCTACCCGCTGAGCGTCGCGCAGCTCGCGCAGCAGAGCCCCGCCGACGCCACGCGCCGACTCGAGACGCAGCCCGCGCCCGTCCAGGCGATCCCGCCGCAGTCGGCGCAGCCCACGCCGCCGATCACGGTGCAGCCCGCGCCGGTGCAGCCCCAGCCCGCGCCGGTTGCGCAGCCGGCCCCCGTCCAGCCTCAGGCGCAGCCCGTCCAGCCCACACCGGCCGCCCAGCCGGCGCACGTTCAGCCGGCGCAGCCCATCCAGCCGGCCCCCGCGCAGCCCGTCCAGCCCGCACCGGGCGCGCAGCCCCAGCCCGCGCAGCCCCAACTCGCGCCGGCCGAGCCCGCCGTGCGGAGCGTCGCCTTCGCGCCACGCGACGTCCCCCTCGAGGTCCCGCCCAAGACCGGCGCGATGCCCTCCATCGAGGCCAACGTCGGCGCCACCACCGAGAGCAATTTCTACGTGGGCTTCAGCGGGCAGGTCGCCGACGGGGGCGTCTTCCTCGCCACCTACGACGTCCTGCCGCGCAACACCTGGGTGAACCTCCACGTCACGCTCCCCGGCGGCTTCGAGTTCCGCGCCGAGGCCTGGGTGCGCTTCGTGCGCGATCCGCTCGACTTCGGCGCCGAGCCCGGCATGGGCCTCCAGTTCGGGCC
>JAAYBZ010000050.1 GCA_012744445.1 Myxococcales bacterium
CACTCGCCGGGGAGGTCGTCGAGGGTCCGGCACGCCGCGCCTTCGATCTCGCAGCCTTCGACCGGATCGCCGAGACGGCCGTCCTGGATGAGGGTGCACGCGCTCGCGGCGAACGCGAGGAGGAGGGAGAGGTGCGCGCTCTTCTGCATGATGATCATTCTCAGAACCGCGTGGCCGCGGAGAAGCCGAGGTAACCCGGACCGAAGGAGGGGACGAAGGCGCGCTCGTCGCTCGACTTGCGCTTCACCAAATGGAGGACGAGGCCGGTGACGGCGACGGCCGCGCCGGTCGCGAGGGCCACGTCGGCGGAGATCGCGAGCTTGCGGGTCCGCTCGGCGTCGTCGCTCCCGCGCGGCGGCGCGTCGGCGGTGCCGGCGAGGGTGAGGCCCCCGAGCACCGCGCCCGTCGCGATGAGCGCGCCGCCCGCGCCGTAGAGGATCCACGGCGTCGCGCCGACCGAGGCCTCGGTCGGGATGGCGACCGCGCTCACGTCGAGGGCCTCGAGCACGACGTCGATCGCCGTCTCTTCGCCAGGCGGCACCACGACGCGGGCGTCGAAGGGCTCGAAGCCCTCGCGGAAGATCTCGACGCGGTGGGCGCCGGGCTCGACGCGGAAGGCGTCGGGCCGCGGGAGGAGCCCGCGATCCTCGCCGTCGATGAGGACTCGCGCGCCCTCGGCGTTCTCGGCGCGGATCACGATGCCCGTGCGGGCGAGGGCGCGCTCGACGACGGAGAGGCGCGAGGTGGCCGTGCTCAGCGAGGGCTCGTCTTGCGGCGCCGTCTCGAGGAAGAGCTTGAGGGTGTCGCGCTCCTCGACGAGCTTGCCCATGCGGCCGTAGGCCTGCGCGAGGTTGAAGAGGAGGAGCGGGCGCGCGTCGATCTCGTAGGCGCGCTTCCAGAGATCGACCGCGACCTCGTAGTCGCCGGCGCGGTACGCGGCCTGGCCCTTGACGAAGAGCTCGCGCGCGTCCTGCGGCGGGGCGTCGGCCCTCGTGACGGAGGCGGGCAAGGTCAGGGAAAGGGTGAGGAAGCCCAAGAGCAAGGCGCGGACGAGCATCGACGCGAGCATGCCAGGGGCCCCGTGGGCCGACAAGGTGCCCAGACCGAGGCATCTGGCTTTCGGTCTGGCCGGACTCCGCTCGTGAAGCCATCCGCCGAAACTCGCGCTACACATCGACCCCGTGGCCCAACTCAACCCCTCCCAACGACGCGCCGTCGAGCACACGAAAGGGCCTCTCCTCGTGCTCGCGGGGGCTGGCAGCGGCAAGACCCGCGTCATCACCGAGCGCATCCGCCGCTTGGTCGAGCTCGGGACCCCGCCTTCGCGCATCCTCGCGGTGAGCTTCACCAACAAGGCCGCCGCCGAGATGGCCGATCGCATGATCCCCCTGGTCGGGCGCGAGCGGGCCGAGCGGCTCTGGCTCTCCACCTTCCACAGCTTCGGCGTCCGCTTCCTCCACGAGGACGTGCGCGCGCTCGGCTACGAGGACCGCTTCGTGATCTTCGACCAGGGCGACGGCATCGGCCTCGTGAAGGAGATCATCCGCCGCGAGGGTCTCGCCGACCGCGCGATGGACGCCTCGGCCATCCTCTCTCGCATCTCGCTCTACAAGAACGCCTTCCTCGCACCCTCGGAGGTGAAGCCGAGCGGCAACGAGTACGACGAGGTCGCGCGCATGGTCTATCCCCACTACGAGGCCGAGCTCCGGCGCATGCGCGCGCTCGACTTCGACGACCTCGTGGTGGCGCCCGTCCGCATCCTCCGCGAGCGCGACGACCTTCGCGAGAAGTGGCGGAACCGCTTCGACCACCTCCTCATCGACGAGTTCCAGGACACCAACCGCGCCCAGCTCGAGCTCGTCCTCGCCCTCACCAACGACGAGCGCAACGTCTGCGTCGTCGGCGACGACGACCAGAGCATCTACGGATGGCGCGGCGCGGAGGTGGGCAACATCCTCGAGTTCGAGCGCCACTACCCCGGCGCCGCGGTGGTCAAGCTCGAGGAGAACTACCGGAGCCGAGAGGCCATCTTGGCCGTCGCCAACGCCGCCATCGCGCAGAGCCGCGGCAAGCGCCACTCGAAGACCCTCCGCGCGATGCGCAAGGGAGGCGAGCGCGTCTTCATGGGCACGGCCGACGATCCCGTCGCCGAGGCCCGGATGGTCGCCTCGCAGATCCGCGACCTCTTCTCCAACGGCTTCCGCCCGCGCGACGTCGCCGTCCTCTACCGGAGCAACACGCAGGCGCGCCTCATCGAGGAAGAGCTGCGCGTCGAGGGCATCCGTTATCGGATGTACGGCGGCACGCAGTTCTTCGATCGCAAGGAGGTGAAGGACGTCCTCGCCTACCTCCGCGTCGTGGTGCACCCGCGCGACGAGCTCAGCCTCCGCCGCATCGTGAACCACCCGCCGCGTGGCCTCGGCGACGTGAGCCTGCTTCGCATCGAGGGCTACGCCGCCAAGCACGGCCTCTCGCTGCACGACGCGCTCGGACAGGCCGCCGCGATCGACGGGCTCCCCGAGGCCTCGAAGCGAGGCGCGCTCTCCCTCCACCGCGCGCTCCGCAACGCGCGCGGCGCGATCGCCGCGAAGCAAGGCGCCCACGAAGCCGCGCGCCGCCTCCTCGAGGAAGTGGGCCTCGGCGTGGACTTCGAGGCCGGCGAGGATCGCGAGGCCGAGATGCGGCGGAAGAACCGCCTCCACGTCCTGCGCGGCCTCGAGCGCCTCGAGTCGAGCGGACCCGTCGACCTCCGCGAGCTCGCCGCCTACCTCCAGAAGCTCAACCTCCGCGCCGAGGACAAGCGCGAGGACGACGTCGACGCCGTCACGCTGAGCTCGCTCCACAGCTCGAAGGGCCTCGAGTTCGACGTGGTCTTCCTCATCGGCTGCGTCGAAGGGATCATGCCGCACAAACGCACCACCGATCCCAAGGCCACGGAGGCCGCGCCCACCGACGTCGAAGAAGAGCGCCGCCTCTTCTACGTGGGCGTCACACGCGCGCGCGAGCGGCTCTACATCTCCCGCCCGCTCCGGCGCTCGGTGCGCGGCAACGTCACGCCGCTCACGCCGAGCCGCTTCCTCGACGGCCTGCCCGACGAGGCCTGGCAGGTCTGGGAGGATCCGAACAAGCGGCAGATGACCTTCGAGGAGATCGAGGCCATGGCCGATCAGATCCTCGCCAAGCTCGCCGAGTGATCGACCGGCCCGCGCCCGTCAGAGCGGGATGATGATCTCGTGGGTGCACACCGGGCTGCACCCGTCGCCGGGCGCGGTGTTGCCGTCGTCGCACTGCTCGCCCGGCTCGACCACGCCGTTGCCGCAGCGCGAGACGCGGCGGCAGTCGGCCGTGCAGAGCTCCTCGTCGACGTCGTCGGGATCATCGCACTGTTCGCCGGGCTCGACGATGCCGTTGCCGCACTCGCAGGGCACCGTCACCTCGACACGCGCGGTCCGCGGCACACCGTCGCCGAGATCGGCCGTGTACGTGAAGGTCTCGACGAAACCGCACTCGGCGGCCTCGGCCGAGGTGTACTGGACGGCGTCGCCGTCGACGACGATCGCGCCGCCGTGGCTCCCCTCGGACACCGAAAGGATGAGGGTCGGCGCGCCGGAGCAGACGGTGTCCGCGAAGGTGTCGTTGAGCAGCACCTCGAGCCGTGCCGTCTCGCCCCGCTCGACGGTGTATCGGTCGTTCCGCGCGTGCGCGGCGGCGTAGCAGTAGGGGATGTGCAGGTGATCGTTGCTCGGGTCGTCGTCCCCGTCCTCGAGCTTGCACACCGTGCCCGGCACGCGCTCGGCGCAGTCGAGGCTCGTCTCGCAGACCTGCGCG
>JAAYBZ010000232.1 GCA_012744445.1 Myxococcales bacterium
CGAGCCCCGCGACGGTCGTCGCCATCGGCGGCATGCTCGCGCCGACGCTCATCAAGCAGGGCTACTCCGAGCGCTTCACCCACGGCCTGCTCATGTCGGCCGGCTCGCTCGGCATCCTGATCCCGCCCTCGATCCCGATGATCATCTACCCGATCGTCAACCAGCAGGCGTTCATCGAGGTGGAGCGGCTCTTCGCGGCCGGGTTCGGGCCGGGCTTCCTGCTCGGCGGCATCTTCGCCGCGCTGTGCGTGATCCAGGGCATCCGCGACAAGGCGCCGGTCGAGCGCTTCGAGCTCGCGCGACTGAAGACGGCCACGGCCGAGGGCTTCTGGGCGCTGCTCTTCCCGATCACGATCCTCGGCGGCATCTACGGCGGCATCCTCACGGCGGTCGAGGCCTCGGCCTTCAGCGTGGTCTACGCGCTCCTCGTCGAGGTCTTCATCCACCGCGCCCTCACGTGGAAGGACGTGCCCGCGATCATCAAGGACACGACGCTCCTCCTCGGCTCGCTCCTCGTGATCATGGTCGCGGCCTACGCCTTCACCGAGTACCTCAACGCCGAGCAGATCCCTGCCGAGCTCACGGCGTGGATCCAGTCCTTCGATCTCGGCCCGGTGGGCTTCCTGCTCATCGTGAACGTGCTCCTGCTCTTCGTGGGCATGGCGATGGACATCATGAGCGCGATGTTCGTCTTCGTGCCGCTCCTCGCACCCATGGCGGCTGCGTTCGGCATCGACCCCGTCCACTTCGGCATCATCTTCATCGTGAACCTCGAGATCGGCTACCTCACGCCGCCGGTGGGCCTGAACCTCTTCGTGGGGAGCAACCTCTTCGAGCGCTCGATCGGGCACGTGATCAAATCGGTCCTCCCCTTCATCGCGGCGATGGTCATCGGGCTCGGCGTGGTTTCCTACGTGCCGGCGATCTCGATCGGCGTCGCCGACGTGATCCTCGGCGCGGAGAAGCCGGTCGAAGCCGTGCCCGACGCGCCCGTCGCGCCGCGCGGCGACGCGCCGATGACGCTCGAGGAGATGATGCGCGAGGCCGAGGGCGGCGCCGCCGAACCCAAGCGCGTCCAGACCCTCGAGGAGATGATGCGCGAGGCCGAGATGCTCGACGTCGCGGACGACACCGCCGCGGACGACGACGACACCGCCGACGAGTGAGCCTCTCTCAGCGGATGTCGATGGCGTAGAGGCGTTCGGTGAGGGAGGTGAGCCCGCGCTCCGCGAGGTGCGGCGCCGTGGGCTCCTCGCGCTCCTCGACGATCCTCACCTCGTGCGGGGCATAGAGGCGGCGCACCTCGTCGTCGTCCACGCTGAAGGGCGGCCCTTCCATCTTGGATTGGTCGTAGGCGAACGAGATGAGGACGACGCGCCCGCCCTCCTCGAGGAGCCCGAGACCGTGCGGGACGTACCTCGCGCGCATCTCGGACGGGAGCGCGACGAGCGCGGCGCGGTCGTAGATCGCGTCGAAGCGCCCGATCCCCTCGGGCGTCGCCGCGAAGAAATCGCCGACGAGGAGCGTGACGCCGCCGCCCGTGAGCCCTTGGTAGGGGCCGAGGGTCGTCGCGCGCGCCTCGATCCCCTGCTCCTCGAAGAAGGCCTCCACGGCCGCGCGCACGAGCTCGATGCCCACCACCTCGTGTCCACGCGCGGCGAGGAAGCGGAGGTCGACGGCCTTCCCCGCGAGCGGCACGAGGATCCGCCGGCGTCCGTCGAGCAGGTCCGCGTGCCGCGCGAGCAGCCGGTTGGGCTTTCCTTGGTGGAAGCCGATCTGCCCCGCCGCCCACCGCGCCTCCCAGAAATCTCTCTCCATATCGCCGGTGTACCAGACGCCGCGCGCACCGTCAGCGTCGGCGCCGGGGCACGACGACCATGCCCGCTCCCCCTTGCGGATCGCCCGGTCCGTCGGTGAATACGTCGAAGACGAGGCGCACGCCGAGCTGCACCCACGACTCCCACTCACCGGCGACGCGGCGCTCGTCCTCCACGAGGGGCTGCGCCCCCGCGGTGAGGTCGAAGTTCACCCGATCGCTCGCGAGCCAACGGAATCCGCCTTGGAACGCGAGCTTGGGACCGAGCGCGTGGAAGGGATCGCCGGCGTAGATTTCGAGGACGAGCCGGACGTCCTCGTGTCCGAGCCCGGCGTCGGCGCCCACACCCCAGAAGGGCCGCGCGCTCCTTCGACGTCCGTCGACCGGGATCTCGGCGCGTCGCGCGACGACGACCCCGACGTTCGCGTGCACCTGGAGCCAATCGTGGAAGAGCCGTGAGGTGATCGGCGCGAGGACGAACGCCCCGGTGGCGTCGTCGTGCATCTCGCCTCGGCCCCAAGGGAGCGTCACCCCCGCGACCAAGGCGAGCCCCGGGACGCCGTTCTCCTGCGCGCGCACCAAGAGGAGCTTGGGTTGGACGATGGGGTTCGCCGCCGTGAACCTTCCGTCGTGATCGACGCCCGCACCACCGCCCGCGAGGATCTCGAGCCAAGGCGTCAGGCCCACCCCGCCCATGACGTTGTAGCCGAACCAGGAGCCCCCTCGCGCGAACACGAGCTCGGGCCACATCTCGATCTCGAGCTGGCCCTCATCGACGATCCGTGCGTCATCCGTCACGAAGGGGCGGACGGCCCCGACCCGCGACGGGATGAGCGAGGCGAGCGCGAAGATGCCGGACAGCACCGCGGCGAGCCGAGCTCGAGGGGCGATGTGGGGTCCCATGGCACGCTGAGTAACACGTCCCCCCGACCCTCGCCCGGAAAGCCCTCGGGTGATAGGCTTCTCGGCCCCATGTCGTACACGGTCCTCGCGCGAAAGTACCGCCCCCAGACCTTCGAGGAATTGGTCGGGCAGGAGCACGTCGCGAAGACGCTCGGCAACGCCATCGCCTCGGGGCGCGTGGCGCACGCCTTCCTCTTCACGGGCGTCCGAGGCGTGGGCAAGACCTCCGCGGCGCGGCTCCTCGCCAAATCGCTCAACTGCGAGAACGGCCCGAGCACCTCGCCGTGCAACGCCTGCGACATCTGCAAGGACGTCACGGCGGGGCGGGACGTCGACGTGCTCGAGATCGACGGCGCCTCGAACAACGGCGTCGACGACGTGCGTCGGCTGCAGGAGACCCTTCCCTATCGACCGCAGCGCGCGCGCTACAAGGTGGTGATCGTCGACGAGGTGCACATGCTCTCGACGGCGGCCTTCAACGCCTTCCTCAAGACGCTCGAGGAGCCGCCCGCGCACGTGAAGTTCATCTTCGCGACGACCGAGGTCCACAAGGTCCCCATCACCATCCGCTCGCGCTGCCAGCGCTACGACTTCCGCCTCATCCCGCAGGCGGTCATCGCCGGTCGCGTCCGCGAGATCCTCGGGCGCGAAGGCATCGAGGCCGACGACGACACCGTGGCGCTCGTCGCGCGCGAGGCCGGCGGGTCGATGCGCGACGCGCTCACGCTCCTCGATCAGGTGGTCGCGCTCGGCGGAGAGAAGCTCGTCGGCGTGGAGGTCGCCCAGAGCCTCGGCATCGCCGGGAGGGCCGAGGTCCGCGCCGTGGTCGAGTCGCTCGTCCGCGGCGAGCCGCGCCCGATCCTCGAGCGGCTCCAGGCCGTCGCCCAACGCGGCCTCGACACCAACCACTTCGCCAAGCAGCTCGTGGGCTTCCTCCGCGACCTCGTGGTCCTCCGCGTGACGGACGATCCAAAGAGCCTCGTCGACCTCGTGCAGGAAGAGGAGGCCTTCGCCGTCCAGCTCGCGAAGAGCGTCGACGTCCTCGAGCTCCAGCGGCTATTCTCGGGGCTCGCGCGCCTCCAAGACGAAGTCGCCCGCTCGTCCTCGCCGCACCTCGCGCTCGAGATGGGCCTCGTGCGGCTCGCCACGCGCCCTGCCCTCCACTCCGTCGCCGAGCTCCTCGCGCGCCTCGAAGCGCTCGAGGGCCGCCTCAGGGGTGGTGGTGGCGGAGGATCCCGCGACGATCGCTTCACCTCGCCCGGCTCGCTCGCCGCGCCCACGCGCGAGACCTCGCCCGGCTCGCTCTCGGCGCCGCGCGACACGAGCTTCGCCCCGCCCGAGCCCGAGCCTCCGGCCGCACCGCGCACGAGCCCCTCGAACATCACGGCCGCGGCCAAGGCCGCCCTCGCCCTCTCGCGCGGGGTGCGCGAGCGGCGCAGCCCCTCCGCCCCGCCCTCGTCCGGCGACGAGCCGAGCGAAGAGCCCCACGCCGCGCCCCCGCCGCCCGTCGCCGAGCCTTCGAACGGGCCGCGCCTCCGCAAGAGCACCCTCCAGGCCTGGGGCGAGCTCGTCGAGGCCGTTCGCGCCCACGGCCACGAGTCCATCGCCGCCGTCTTCGAGCAGGCGGAGGCGCAGGCCGTCCGCGAGGACAAGATCGTCCTCCTCTACCCGGACGGATCGTTCTTCGGCCGCCAGGCGAACGAGCCGCTCGCGCGCGCCGCGCTCGAAGACGCCGCCCGTCGGATCCTCGGGACCACGCCGATCCTCGAGATCCGCGAGGTGCCCGCGATCGATCCGGAGAAGACCCTCGCGGGCATCGGAGAGCAGCGCAAGCGGCTCGACGCCGAGCGGCGGAAGCGCGAGGCCCTCGAACACCCTCGCATCCTCGACGCGCTCGATGTATTCCCCGAGGCCAAAGGCCACGTCGAGGTCGCCCTCGAAGGCGAGTGAACAGGAGAGATCATGAGTTTTCGCGGTGGAATGAACGAGTTCGTGAGGCAGGCGGCGCGGATGCAGCGCAAGATCGAGGCGCGCCGCGAGGAGCTCAAGGCCGAAGAGTTCGAGGCCAGCGCGGGCAACGATCGCGTGAAGGCCAAGGTCAACGGCGCCCTCGAGCTCGTCGCCCTCCAGATCGACTCGAAGCTCATCGAAGAAGAAGGCCTGGAGATGACGCAGGATCTCGTGGTGGCCGCGGCCAACGCCGCGCTCGCCAAGGCGCGCGAGACCATCGACGCCGAGATCCAGAAGGTCTCCGGCGGCCTCAAGATCCCCGGCCTCGGCTGAGTCGATCATGGCGGGCGACCCCATCGGCGAGCTCGTCGCGCTCTTCGCCCGCCTCCCGGGCATCGGCGAACGCACCGCGACGCGGCTCGCGTTCTTCGTGCTCGAGTCACCGCCCGAGCTCGCCTCCGGCCTCGGCGAGGCCCTGAGCAAGCTCCACGACCGCGTGAAGCGCTGCCGCACCTGCGGGAACTTCGGCGCCGACGAGCTCTGCAACATCTGCCGGGATCCGCGCCGCGACGCGTCCATCGTCTGCGTGGTGGCGCGCGTGCCGGATCTCGTGGCGATCGAGCGCTCGGGCGCCTTCCGCGGCCGCTACCACGTCCTCCACGGCCTCCTCGCGCCGCTCGACGGGATCCACCCCGAGAACCTGCCCATCGCCGAGCTCCGCGAACGCGTCGAGCGCGAGGGCGTGCGCGAGCTGGTCGTGGCCACGCCGCTCACGGTCGAGGGCGAGGCCACGGCCCTCTATCTGGCCGACGTCTTCGGGGATTCTGGCGTCGAGGTGACGCGCATCGCGAGCGGGATGCCGCATGGAGGCGAGCTCGAGTTCACCGATCAGGTGACGCTCGGACGTGCGCTCGCCGGCCGAAAGAAAGTCTGATTGTAAGCCCATTGACGGCTGCACACAGGGTGGCAGATTCGCCTCCATGTGGAGCGATTGGAAGCGTAGGCTTTCTCTTTTCGAGAGCCCCGACCTGATCCTGGCCACCTGCATCGTCCTGATCGTCGGGATGCTCCTCCTGCCCCTGCCGACGTGGGCGCTCGACCTCCTCATCGCGACGAACATCGCCGCGTCCCTCCTCCTGCTCACCTCGGCGCTCTATCTGCGAGAGGGGCTCGATCTCGCGGCGTTTCCCACGCTGCTCCTGGTCACGACGCTCTTCCGGCTCGGGCTCAACATCTCGTCGACGCGGCTCATCCTCCTCGACGCCGACGCCGGCGAGATCATCTACGCCTTCGGCGACTTCGTGGTGCGCGGGGACTTCGCCGTGGGCGCCGTCGTCTTCGCCATCCTCATGGTGGTGCAGCTCGTCGTGGTCTCGAAGGGCGCCGAGCGCGTCGCCGAGGTGGGCGCGCGCTTCACGCTCGACGCGATGCCCGGCAAGCAGATGAGCATCGACGCCGAGCTCCGCTCCGGCCTCCTCGATCGCGACGGCGCGCGGGAGAAGCGCGCGCGGCTCGAGCGCGAGAGCCAGTTCTACGGCGCGATGGACGGCGCGATGAAGTTCGTCAAGGGCGACGCCATCGCAGGCGTGATCATCACGCTGGTGAACTTCTGCGCGGGCGCCGCGATCGGTACGCTCTCGCGCGGGCTCGCGCTCACCGAGAGCCTCGAGACCTACGCGCTCCTCACCATCGGCGACGGCCTCGTCTCGCAGATCCCCTCGCTCCTCGTCTCCACCTCGGCCGGCCTCGTCGTCACACGCGTCGCCTCCCGCGACGGCCGGAGCTCGCTCGGCAGCGAGGTCTCGAGCCAGCTCCTCCGCGACGAACGCGCCCTCGGCACCGCCGTGGCCTTCCTCGCCGTCCTCGCGCTCGTGCCGGGGCTCCCCTTCGTGCCCTTCGCGGCCCTCGCCGCGCTCGCCGGCGTCGGCCTCGTCCAGCTCCGTCGGAAGAAGGGCGAGCGCCCCGCGGAGGCCGAGGGCGAAGCACGCACGGAGGCGCGCGCGAACGTGAAGTTCGCCCCGCCGCTCTCGATCGAGCTCGGCGAGACGCTCGACGCCTGGCTCGCCGATGGCGGCTCCGCGGCGACGTCGCGCGCCTCGATCGCCGAGGCGATCGGCCGCGGCATCGTCGCGCGCCACGGCTTCGAGGTGGACGAGATCGAGGTCCGCGCGGACGGCGCCCTCGCCCCCCGCGAGGTCGTGGTGAAGGTGAAGGGCGTGTCGCTCGGCCGCGCCAGCGTGGAGTCGCCCGTCGAAGCGCGCGAGCGCGCGGTGGGCCTCGCGCTCGAGGTGGTCGCGCAGAACGTCGCCGAGCTCCTCGGCCTCGAGGAATGCCAGCGCCTCTGCGACGCCCTCGAGAAGACGCGGCCCGCCCTGGTACGGAACGTCGTCCCCAAGCCCGTCCCCCTCGCCCTCCTCGCCGACGTCGCGCGCCGCCTCGCCGAAGAGGGCCTCTCGCTCGCCCACCTCCCGGCCATCCTCGACGCGCTCGCGATCCACGCGCCGAACGAGCGCGATCCGCTCGAGCTCGCCGAGCTCTGCCGCCTCGAGCTTCGGCACCCCCTCGTGGGCCCGCACCTCCGCGACGGCGCGCTCGAGGCGCACCTCGTCGATCCCGAGATCGAAGAGGCCGTACGCGAGAGCATCCGCCGCACCAACACCGGCGCCTACCTCGCGATGCGGCCCGAGGACGCCTCGGCCATCGTCGAGGCCACGCGCAAGGCCGGCGCCCGCATCCTCCTCACGCAGGGCGACGTGCGCCGCTTCGTCCGCATGCTCCTCTCGCCCGAGCTCCCCGAGATCGTGGTCTTCTCCTACGCGGAGCTCCCGCCGCGCCTCCGCGTGGAGCCCCTCGGCCGCATCGCCATCGGCGCGACCGGCGAAGCGGCCGCGTGAACGCCGCTTCACGCCCCAAGGAGGCGCCGCCGAAAAATTCCTCAAGGATCTCGGCGCTCCTCGCGTGGCACAGGAGTTGCTCAGGATCGCTCCGACGCACGAGCGCGAGTACACCATGAACCGACGACTCCTCCTCCCCCTCCTCCTCGCACCGCTGGGACTGCTCGCCCTCCCCGAGGCCGCGCGCGCGCAATGTCCCCCCGACGCCGAGTTCTGCGGCGAGGTCCAACTGGGCCCGGCGCGCGCGCAGGCGGTGGTGCGTCGGCCCGCGGTGGTGGCCCAGGCCGCCCCGGTGGTCGTCCGGCATCCGGCCCCCCGCCGCGTCGTGGTGGAGCATCCCCCCACGCAGGTCGTGGTCCAGCAGCCGCCCACCCGCATCGTCGTCCGGCATCCGCCCCCGCGCGTGGTGGTCGTCCACACGCCCGCGCCGCCGCCCCCGCAGCCCGTCGTCGTGCATCACCCCGCGCCGGTCTACCAGCCCGCGCCCGCCTATCAGCCGCCGCCGCCCCCCCAGCCCGCCGCGCCTCCCCGTGAGCGCTTCCGTCGCGTGGGCCTCTTCGCCACCGGCGGCGGCATCCTCGCCGATCAGGTGAGCATGGGCGGCCTCTCGGGCGGCCTCGTCATCCGCCCGGCGCGTCACTTCGGCATCCGCCTCGGCATCGGCGGCTACGGCGGCGAGGACTACAACGGCGCGACGCGCACCGAGGTCCCCTTCACCAACGACTTCCTCGTCTACTTCAACCCGCGCAGCGTCTTCCAGGTCTACTTCCTCGCGGGCTTCCACGTCTCGGCGGCCGTGGCGGAGACCACGATCCGCACCACGGGGCCGCTCGGCGGCGTGCGCTACGACACGATCGAGCAGCGCTACAACCACATCGGCGGGCAGACGGGCCTCGGCGCCGAGCTACGGCTGGGCCGCGCCTTCGCGCTCACCTTCGACGCGCGCGTCTTCCTCCGCGAGCAGGTGCGCGACGACGTCGTCGAATTCCGCGAGGTCCTCGCCGACGGCACCGTGCGCGAGACCAACACCTCGGCCGGCGCGCTCCTCCAGGGCGGCGCGGTGATCTACTTCTGAGCGGCGCCGCGCTCAGTCGGTGATGAGGATGTCGTCCTCGAGGATCTCGAGCTCCTCGACCTCGAGGATGTCGTCGTCGCCCTCGAGCTCGGAGGCGAGATCCGCGGTGAGGGAATCGCCGAGGCCGGCGAGGGGCGCGTCGGCGTCGCCGCCCAGCTCGAGCGGCGCGTCGTCGAAGAGCACGTCGATGGGCGAGGACGAAAGTGGCGCGGGCTCGGCCGCCTGGGCCGCGGGCTCGGCCACCTCGGCCGCGGCCTCCGGCTCGAGCGAGGTCGCGAGATCGACCGCCGGGAGGCTCACGCGCGCGGGCGTCGCCACGGGCACTCCGTCGGCGAGCGCGCCGAGGGCCTCGTCGATCTTCTGTAGGTCGGCGCCGGCCCACTCACGGGCGGCGAGCATGCCGCGCGCCACGGCGATCTGATCCACGCGGAGGCTCTCGAGCTCGGCGTCGAGGCGTGCGAAGTCGACGGTCATCGCCCGAGAGTCTCCCAAACCGGCGCGCTCACGACAAGCGCGGAGATCGCGCGCGCTCGAGGAGGAGCGGGATGCGGTCCTGCCCCCACGTAGCGATCCCTCCCACCTCGAGCGAGGGGACGCCCCAGAGACCGAGCTCACGCCGCGCCTCGCGGTGCGCCTCCGCGCGGGCGAGCCCCTCGCGCTCCTCGAGGGCGCGCTCCACCACGTCGGCGTCGAGCCCGGCGCGCGCGGCGAGGCGGAAGAGATCCCCGTCGTCCTCGAGGTCGGCGGCCTCCGACCAGATGCCGCGGAGCGCCGACTCCACGAAGGCGAGGCCCTTCCCCGCGCGGCTCGCCTCGTGCCACACGAAGAGCGCACGCTGCACGCCCGGATCCTTCACCTCGGCAAAGGGGCCGAAGGGGATGCCATGCCGCTGGGCCTCGCGCGCGGCGTCCACGAGCGCGTAACGCAGCTTCACCGGCGGCACGCGGAGGCCGCGCATCACGAGCGGACGGATGGGGCGCTCCTCGATCCGGAAACCGTAACGCTCCGAGAGCCGCATGAGGCGCGCGATCGCGAGGTACGAGTAGGGGCACTGGAACGAGACGAAGGCCTGGACGGGCCCGTCGATCGACACGGAGAGCGCCTCGTCGCCCACGAGCGGGAAGAGGGCCGGCTCGTCCGCGCGCCGGAGCCGCGCCTCGAAGAGCGGCATCCGATCGACGCGGTGGAAGATCTCGCCGTCGGCGATGAGGGTCGCGCCGGCATAGTGTCCGACCGCGCGGAGCGCCCGGTAGTTCGCCTCGAGGCGCGGGCTCACGTCGGGGCCGGCCGCGGTGCCGTAGCGCTTCGCCGCCGCCGCGATGGCCTCTCCGTCGCCCGCGAAGAGGGCGCGGCCGAGCTCGATCGCGCGAGCGAAGACCACGTCGGGCGGCGCCTCCTTGAGGAGGATCGCCTGCACCAGCCGCACGCGCGCGGGCGGCGGCGCCTCGATCTCGGCCGGGAGCGGCGGGAGCCCGTAGCGCGCCGCCACCCACGCGGCCTCCCGCCGTGCGAGCGCCATCGCGAGGTCCGGCTCGGGGTCCACGTCGGCCGCCGGCTCGGGCACCACCACGAGGTCGATGGAGAATCCGTAACGCTCGGCGAGCCGCGCGAGCGCCTCGGCCACGATCAGGCTCTCCGGATCGTCGACGCGATGGAAGAACGACACCCGGAGCGGCTTCCGCGCCACCGCGCGCAGCCCGCGACGCACCGCGCGGCGCGCGCCGGCGAGCGTGGGCCCGTGCGAAAGGCTCCGGATCGAGCCGCGGATCTTCGCCTTCAGGGTCATGCCGCGGGGAAGACGCTCTTCACGGCCTCGTCGAGCTTCGAGGGATCGGAGCCGCCCGCCTGCGCGAAGTCGGGACGGCCGCCGCCGCCACCGCCGACGATGGCCGCCGCCTTGCGCACGACCTCGCCCGCCTTGTGCACGTCGGTGATCTCCTTGGAGACCGAGCACGCGAGGAGCGCCTTGCCCTTGCTCTCCGAGCCGAGGAGCACCACCGCGGGCGCGAGCCGATCGCGGAGCTTGTCCGCCATCTCGCGGAGCGCCTTGGGATCGCCGAGCGAGACCACCGCGCCGAGGAAGCGCACGCCGTCCTTCTCGACGGCGAGCGAGGCGAGATCGGTGCTCTCGCCGCTCATCATCTGCTTCTTGAGCCGCTCGATCTCGCGCTTGAGCTCGGCCTGCTGCTCGTTCAGGCGGTCGATCTTCTTCGAGAGCTCGGCCGGCGAGGTCTTGAGCTTGCCCGCCACCTCGGCGAGCGCGCCCGCGGTCTCCCGGAAGTGCGCGAGCGCGTTCTTGCCGGTGGCCGCCTCGATGCGGCGCACGCCAGCGGCGAGGCCCGAGTCGCTCAGGATGGTGAAGGCGCCGATGTCGCCCGTGCGGCGCGCGTGCGTGCCGCCGCAGAGCTCGAGGGAGGGCCCGATGTGGAGCACGCGCACCACGTCGCCGTACTTCTCCTCGAAGATGCCGATCGCGCCGCGGGCCTTGGCCTCGTCCATCGCGAGCACCTCGGTGGTGATCTCGGTGTTCTCGAGGATCGCCGCGTTCACGAGGTCCTCGATCTCGCGGATCTGCTCGGGTTCGAGCGGCGCGGTCGCGCTGTAATCGAAGCGAAGGCGGTCGGGGCCGACGAGCGAGCCCTTCTGGGTGGCCGTGGGGCCGACCACCTTGCGGAGCGCGTGGTGGAGGAGGTGCGTCGCGCTGTGGTTGCGGCGCGTGGCGCTCCTCGACTCGTGATCGACCGTGGCGCGGACCTTCGCGCCGACGCGGACGGTGCCCTCGAGGACGCGCCCGCGGTGCACGACGAAGCCGGCGATGGCCGCCTGGGTGTCGCGCACCTCGAAGCGGAAGCCGTCGCCCTCGATGATGCCGCGGTCGCCCGTCTGGCCGCCCTTCTCGGCGTAAAACGGCGTGCGATCGAGGACGAGCTCGCCCTCCTCGCCCGCGCCGAGCGTCTCGCGCGTTCCGTCGGCGCCGACGATGGCGAGGAGCTTCGCCTCGGCCTCTTCGGTGTCGTAGCCGAGGAAGTCCGTGAGGCCGTGCGCCTGCACGAGCGGCGGGTAGACGTCGGCCACGGCCGCCTCGCCCACCTTGGAGCCCTGGCTGCGCTTGCGCGCCGTCTCGAGCTCGGCCTCGAAGCCTTCCTCGTCGATGCCGAAGCCGCGCTCGCGCCCGATGACCTCTTGGAGGTCGAGCGGGAACCCGTAGGTGTCGTAGAGCTTGAACGCGACGGCGCCCGGCAGCTTCTTCGTGCCGCCGGCCTCGATCCAGTCGTGGTTCTCGTCGAGCAGCTCGAGGCCGCGCGCGAGCGTGCGCCGGAAGCGCTCCTCCTCGCTGCGCGTCACGTCGACGATGAGCTCCTTGCGCTCGACGAGCTGCGGGTAGACGTCGCCCATGTTCTCGACGACGCGCGCGGTGATGTGGTGGAGGAAGGACTCGCCGATGCCGAGGCGGTGGCCGTGGCGGATCGCGCGGCGCATCACGCGGCGGAGCACGTAGGCGCGGCCGTCACGGTCGGGGAAGATGCCCTCGCTGATGAGGAAGGCCGCCGCGCGAGCGTGGTCGGCGATGACGCGCATCGAGACGTCGTCGTCGCCCTGCGTGGCGGTGTAGCGCTTACCCGAGATCTCGGAGGCGAGGTCGACGAGCGGGCGGAGGAGATCGGTGTCGTAGTTGGAGAGCACGCCCTGGGCGACGACGCTCAGGCGCTCGAGGCCGGCGCCCGTGTCGACGCTCGGCGCGGGGAGCGGGACGAGCGTGCGGTCGGCCTGCCGCTCGAACTGCATGAAGACGAGGTTCCAGAGCTCGAACCAGCCGCGGCCCTCGGGCGTGGGCTCCTGGCCGAAGGTGCGCGGGTCGGGGTTCTCCTCGCCGAGGCAGTAGTGGATCTCGGTGCACGGACCGCAGGGGCCGGTGTCGCCCATCTGCCAGAAGTTGTCGTCGGCCCCGCAGCGGATGATGCGCGCGTCGTCGAAGCCCGTGACGTCCTTCCAGATGCGCGCGGCCTCTTCGTCGGCGCCGCCGTAGCCCTCTTGCCCACCGAAGACCGTGACCACCATGCGGTTCGGATCGAGCCGGAGGTGGTCCATCACGAAGCGGTAGGCGAAGCGGATCGCGTCTTCCTTGAAGTAGTCGCCGAAGGAGAAGTTCCCCAGCATCTCGAAGAAGGTGTGGTGACGCGCCGTCACGCCCACGTTCTCGAGGTCGTTGTGCTTTCCGCTGATGCGGATGCACTTCTGGCTGCTGGTCGCGCGCGTATAGGGCCGCCGGTCCTTCCCCGTGAACACGTCCTTGAACTGGACCATGCCCGCGTTGGCGAACATCAGCGTGGGGTCGTTCGAGGGGACGAGCGGCCCGGAAGCCACCACCTCGTGTCCCTCGCTCGCGAAGAAGTCCAGGAACCCTTTACGAATCTCGCGCGAAGTCTTCATGGGAGTGGCTGCGCTCTACCCGCTCGGCGCCCCGGACGCAACGGGCCCGGGGCCGGTCCGGGGCGTCCGGGGAAGGTGTAGGCCGCCGTGTGCCGACTCCCGCTCGAGGCGCCTCACTCCTCGACTTCGATCTCGAGCCGGTCGACGAGCGCTCCGTCGCCGTCGCGGACGACGAGGTAGGCCTTGCCCGTGGCGATGGGATCGAGCGCCACGTTCACGATACGGCGCTCACCCGTGCACTCGGGGTCTTCGATCACGCACTCGTACTCCGGGGTGGGGCACCCGAGGAGACCGCCGCAGGTCAGGCCGCCCACCTCGAAGATCGCCGGATCGGAGGACTCGTAGGTCCAGTCGGCCGGGACGGGGGCTTCGGAGTCGTGGAGCCGGATCGACGCGTAGAACGGGTACTCCATCATCTCGTCCCACCCGAGCGGCACCACCTCGAGCCTGCACTCCCCGCGGATCGGACAGAACGACGCATTGAAGAACTCGATCCGCCCCTCCTCTCCGAGGGTGTACTGCGGCTCGAAGTACTCCTCCGTACCGCTGGCGCATCCGTGGAAGGCGAGGAGCCCGACGAGGGCGGTGAGGAGCGCGGCTCCTCGTGCAGAAAGGCGTGTGCGCGACATCGGATCCTCCCTCAGCCCAAGCCAATCAATCGAAGCGATGATTCCGCTCTAGTTGGTCATCCTATCGAAGTCAATCTCGGGATCCGGGAGACTCGAAGCGGACCTCCGAGGTCCCGTCGCAACCCCGCGGCGTTCCGCGCGATGATCGCCCTCGCGCCTCCCCTGGGCGGTCCGGGACGCCGCCCACGCGTCACGGGGACGTGCTAACCCTTGCCGCCATGCTGGTCGTCCTCAGGATCCGCAACTTCGCCATCATCGACACGCTCGAGCTCGAGCTCGGGCCGGGCATGAACGTCGTCACCGGCGAGACCGGCGCCGGCAAGTCCATCGTCATCCACGCGCTCGAGCTCCTCCTCGGCGGGAAGGCCTCGGGCGACGTGGTGCGGACCGGAGAGGAGGCCGCCGAGGTCGAGGCGCTCTTCGACATCTCCGCCGCCCCCGAGCTCCGCGAGCGCCTCGCCGCCGCGGGCATCGAGGCCGACGAGCAGCTCCTCCTCCGCCGCGTGGTCAGCGCCGGCGGCCGCTCCCGCGCCTACGTCAACGGCGCCCTCGCCACGCTCAAGCAGCTCTCCGACGTCGCCTCCGGGCTCGCCGACATCTCCTCGCAGCACGAGCACCACAGCCTCGTGAACCCCGAGAAGCACCTCGACTACCTCGACGCCTTCGGCGGGCTCGACGAGGCGCGCGCGGCCATGGCCGAGGCCTATCGCGACGCGGCCGCCGCGCAGGCCGAGGTCGTGCGGCTCACGTCGATGCTCGACGAGCGGAGCGAACGCGAGGCCCTGCTCCGCTTCCAGCTCGGCGAGATCCAGGAGCTCGACCCCAAGCCCGGCGAGCTCGAGAGCCTCGTCGAAGAGCGTGAGAGGCTCCGCCACGCCGCCCGCCTCATCGAGAGCGCCGCGCGCGCCGAGCAGACGCTCTACGCCGACGACGGCGCCATCAGCGAGGTCCTCGGGCGCGTGGTCGACGAGATCCGCAAGGCCGCCCAGATCGACGGCTCCCTCGAGGGGCCGGCGAGCGCCCTCGAGCAGGCGCTCTCCCTCCTCGAGGACACCGCCAAGGAGCTCGGCCGCTACGCCCGCGGCTTCGACCTCGACCCGGGCCGCCTCGCCGAGGTCGAGGAGCGCACCGAGAAGCTCAAGCGCCTCGAGCGCAAATACGGCCCCGGCATCGAGGGCGTCCTCGCCAAGCGCGCCGCGCTCGAGGCCGAGCTCGAAAACCTCGTCGACGTCGAGGATTGCCTCCACCAGGCCCAGCGCGCCCGCGACGCCGCGCTCGACGAGGCCAAGGCGCACGCGCTCGCGCTCCGCAAGGCCCGCCGCGAGGCCGCCGCCAAGCTCGGCGACGCCATCGGCCGCGAGCTCGAGTCGCTCGGCATGGGCGACGCCCGGGTCGAGATGGCCGTCACCCCGCTCGAAGGCGGCTCGTCCGAGCTCGTCGTCGAGGGCGCCCGCCTCGGGGCCACGGGCATCGATCGCGCCGAGCTCCTCATCGCGCCCAACCGCGGCGAAGAAGCGCGCCCCCTCGGGCGCATCGCGAGCGGAGGCGAGCTCAGCCGCGCCCTCCTCGCCATCAAGCGCGTGCTCTCCATGCTCCGCCCGGCGGGCCTCTACGTCTTCGACGAGGTCGACACGGGCGTGGGCGGCGCCATCGCCGAGGCGGTGGGCCAGAAGCTCGCCGACGTCGCGCGCTCACGCCAGGTCCTCTGCATCTCGCACCTCCCGCAGGTCGCGGCCTTCGGCGACGCGCACTTCCACGTGCGCAAGGAGGTCGTCGACGGCCGCACCCGGAGCTCGGTGCGGCGGCTCTCGCCCGACGAGCGCCTCGAGGAGCTCGCGCGGATGCTCGGCGGCAAGGAGATCACCGACGCGGCCCGCGCCGCCGCCCGCGAGATGCTCGCCGCGGCCGACAGAGCCCGCCGCCCGGCGGAGAGGCCCAAGCGCAAGGCCCGCGCTGCCGGCTGACGCCGCTCCCCCCGTCGGGGAACGAACCCCGACTTCGGACGTATTCGAAGGGGGATGAGGGCATCGGGAGGTCAGGTCGAGACGTTCGGGGCCGCGTTCGGGATCCGTACGGCCGTGGTGCTCTCGACCGAGAGCGCGCTACGGCGCACGGTGCGCGTCTCGCTCGAGACGCTCGGCCTGCGGGTGCGGGAGCTGGATGACTTCGGGGCGCTCTTCGAGCGGCCCGACCGCGGGAGCGTCGATCTCGTGCTCTACGACGTACGCGATCCCCCGCGCGACGCCCAGCCCTTCGCGCGGAGGCTGCGCCGCTCGGGCTTCCCGCCGCACCTCGGGGTCCTCGTGCTGAGCACCCCGGAGGAGACGCCGCTCGCCCTCGAGGCGCTCGAGCAGGGCGCCGACGACGTGATCAGCGTGCCCTTCCACCAGGTGGTCTTCCGCGCGCGCGTCCGCGCCACGCTCAACCGCTCCATCCTCTACGAGAAGTACCGGCGCGGCATCGAGGCCCTCCGGGAGTCGAGGCACGAGCTCGCCACGGCCATCGAGAGCATGAGCTACGCCTTCGCGCTCTTCGGCCCGGAGGGCGATCTCCGGCTGGCGAACGAGCGCTTCTACGCGCTCTACCCGGCCACCACGTGCGGGCGGGAAACGACGCTGCGCACGCTGCTCCGCGCGATGTCGGGCTTCGACGGAAGCCACGGGGACGCCTGGAACGAGGAGACGATCGGCGCGCTCGTCCGCGGCAAGGCGTGTCTCGTGCGTACGCGCGGCGGCCGGGTCTACGAGATCCGCGGGAGCGCGACGCCCACGGGCGGCCTCGTCACGGCGCACGAGGACGTGACCGAGCGCGTCCGCGACGAAGAAAGGCTCCGGCACCTCGCGCTCCACGATCCGCTCACCGGCCTCGCGAACCGCGTGCAATTCGAGGAGGAGCTCGAGCGGGCCCTCCACGGCGCACGCCGCGGCGACGAGCGCTTCGCCCTGCTCTACGTCGACCTCGACGGCTTCAAGGCGGTGAACGACGCGCTCGGCCACCAGACGGGCGACGATCTCCTCGTCCACGTGGCGCGGCTCCTCCGCGAGACGGTGCGCGAAGGCGACCTCGTGGCGCGCCTCGGCGGCGACGAGTTCGCGGTCCTCTCGCGCAACCCCCCCGACGAAGAGGGCGTCCGGCGCATCGGCGAGCGCCTCTTCGAGCGCCTCGGGCGCACGTTCCCGGCCGGCCCCGCCGGCGTGCCCATCGGCCTCAGCATCGGCGCGGTGATCCACCGCGAGGGCGACGGCGGGCTCGTCGACGGGCGGCAGCTCATCGCCCGGGCCGACGCGGCGATGTACGCGGCCAAGCGGAAGAAGACCCGTTCCGTCGTCTTCTTCGAGTCGCTCGAGCCGCGCGGCGATCAGTCGAACTTGGGCGCGCGCTTCTCGTAGAAGGCGGCGATGGCTTCCTTGACCTCGGGATCGCTCATGCGCGAGGCGAGGACGCTCGACTCCTCCTCGATGTGACGGAGGAGCTCCTCGCGCTCGTGGCCGCGGAGGAGCGCCTTGCTCGCGAGGAGCGCACGCGGCGCCTTCTCGCTCAGCGTCTTCACGCGCTCGGCCACGCGGGCCTCGAACTCGTCCGCCGAGAGGACCTCGGTGACGAGACCGAGCTCGCGCGCGCGGTCGGTGCCGAAGCGCTCGCCGAAGAAGAGGAGATCGGCCGCGCGACGGTGGCCGAGCCGTCGCGGGAGGAGGAAGCTCGAGCCCGCCTCGGGGACGAGGCCGAGGTTCACGAAGGGCACCATGAAGACCGTGCCCTCCTTGGCGTAGACGAGGTCGCAGTGGAGGAGCATCGTCGTGCCGATGCCGACGGCCACGCCCTCCACGGCGGCGACCATGGGCTTCTCGGTCTTCGCGAGCGCGCGGATGAACTGGAAGACGGGCGCGTCGAGCTGGTTGGGCGGGTTGTCGATGAAGTCCTTGAGATCGTTGCCCGCGGTGAAGGCGCCTCCCTCGCCGCGGAAGAGGATCACGCGGACCTCGGGATCGGCCCCGGCCGCCTCGAGGGCCTCGGTGGCCGCCCGGTACATCGAGACGTCGAGCGCGTTCTTGGCCTTCGGACGATCGAAGGTGATCTGGAACACGCGGCCGTTCTTCTCAGTTCGAATGCTCATGCTTCTCCTCGGATGCGAGGGGCGACGACGCCTCTCGTCGCGAAGCGCGCTTCACCCACGCGGCGGATGCCGAACCTCCTCGTTCCGTCTTCGCGGAGCTCGAGGAGCGCCTCGACCTCTTGGCCGAGCTTCAGCTCCGACTCGTAGCTGACCGAGACGAGGCCCACCCGATCGGAGAAGCCTGCCTCGTGCCCTTCGTGGCTCGCGAAATATCGCGTGTCGTCGGCGAAGTCCACGTAACGCGACTGGTTCACGTGCCGGAAGAGATCGAGATCGCTCGGCCGCACGGTGATGCGCCGGACGTAGCTCCGCGCGGGATCCGGGGCCTCGACGGGCGGCGCCACGATGGCGCTCTCGCCGCTGACGTGCTCGGCGAGCCCCGGCGGCAGCGGCGCCGGGCCCGCGTCCCCGATGGCCACGATCGTGCACGTGGCCCGCCCGATCTCGGTGCCGTCGGACTTACGGAAGGCGTGCGAGAACTCGAGCGAGGTGCGGCCCACCTTGGAGAGCCAGAGCTCGACGACGAGGACGTCGCCCATCGTCACGTCCGCCGTGAGCTCGAGGGTCTGGGCGCGGAGCACGCCCGCCTTGAACGTACCGAGGATGGGGTGCTCGCCCCCGCGCGCGATTCGCCAACGGAGCGTCTCGAGGAGCTTCGCGACGCGGCCCGGCGGGACCACGCCCTCGAAGCCGAGATCGAAGCCCTCGATGGGCAGCTCGAAGGTCTGACGGCTCTTCGATTCGGACATCGAGGAGACCTAGCACCCTCGCCGGAAGGATGCCCGGCGGACGAAGGCGTGGGAGGCGCGGCGCGTCCGCGCCTCCCACGGCGACTCACCGGAGCGCGGTGACGACCCCATAGGCGAGCACGAGGGCGAGCGGGATCAAGAACCAGAGGAGGATCTTGGTGGGGCTCCCGTACTCGACGGGCTCGTCGCCCTGGGGACGCGGCTCACGCGATTCGGGCTTGGAATTCTCGGACATGGATCACCTCGGCGCGGGACGGACGCCCGCGCGTGCCGACGTCGACGCCGGCGGCTGGGGGAAAGGGCTCGTTGGGGGTTCAGGCGCCGAAAGGAGGCGCGCGAGCCCTCGCCCGCGCCGCGATCGCCGCGGACGCCGGGAGGTGATCGGCGAGCTCGAGCTCGCCCGCACGGAAGGAGCGCAGGTGGAGACCGTGTCGCTCGTGGAGGAAGGCGAAGTGGCCGTCGGGCCCGACGCGCGTGGCGTCGGTCTCGGTCGCGACGAAGTCGGTGAGCGCCGCGCTGCCGCGCTCGATGCCGAGCGGCCCCGCCTTGCCGTCCGACGGGGTCGCGACCGCGGCGCCGAAGACGCCCCCTTCGAGGTCGACGCGCGACGAGGCCGCGAGGGCGGGGATGAGGACCCCCACCCAGGCCACGCAGGCGAGCACCGACACGACGAGGCGCATC
>JAAYBZ010000233.1 GCA_012744445.1 Myxococcales bacterium
GAGGTGGAGCTCGCCCATGCCGCCGATGACGGTCTGGCCGGACTCCTCGTCCAGGCGCACGCGGAAGGTCGGGTCCTCCTCGGCGAGCTTCTGGATGGCGACGGACAGCTTCTCCTGGTCGCCCTTCGTCTTCGGCTCGATCGCCACGTCGATGACGGGCTCCGGGAACGTCATGGACTCGAGCACCACGGGCTTCGCCGGGTCGCAGAGAGTGTCACCGGTGGTGACGTCCTTGAGCCCGATGAACGCGTAGATGTGCCCGGCGGTGGCCTCCTCGACCGGGTTCTCCTTGTTGGAGTGCATCTGGAAGAGCTTGCCGATGCGCTCCTTCTTGCCCTTCGTCGAGTTGAGCACCTGCGCGCCGGTCGGGACCCTGCCCGAGTACACGCGCACGTAGGTGAGCTTGCCGAAGAACGGGTGCGCGGCGACCTTGAACGCGAGCGCGGCGAACGGCTCGTCCGCCGCCGACTTCCGCGTGACGATCGTCGTCTCGTCGTTCGGAGCGTGGCCCTCGACGGGCGGCAGGTCGAGCGGCGAGGGCAGGTAGTCCACGACCGCGTCGAGCATGGGCTGCACGCCCTTGTTCTTGAACGCGGAGCCGCACAGGACGGGGTACACCTCGCCGGCGATCGTCATCCGGCGGACGGCCGCCTTGATCTCCTCGGGGGTGAGCTCCTCGCCGCCCAGGTACTTCTCGAGCAGCTCCTCGTCGGACTCCGCGACCGCCTCGAGGAGCCGGTTGCGGTACTCCTCGGCCTTCTCGACGAGGTCCGCGGGGATCTCCTCGATCGTGTAGTCCTCGCCCTTCTTCACCTCGCCGCGCCACGTGAGCGCGCGCTGGTAGATGAGGTCGACGACGCCGACGAACGAGCTCTCCGCGCCGATCGGGATCTGCAGCGGCAGCGGCTTGGCCTTGAGGCGGTTCACGATCGTGTCGACCGTGAAGTAGAAGTCCGCGCCGAGCTTGTCCATCTTGTTGACGAAGCAGATGCGCGGGACGTTGTACTTGTCCGCCTGACGCCAGACCGTCTCCGACTGGGGCTCCACGCCCTCCTTGCCGTCGAAGACCGCCACGGCGCCGTCGAGGACGCGCAGGCTGCGCTCCACCTCGACCGTGAAGTCCACGTGGCCCGGGGTGTCGATGATGTTGATCTGGTTGCCCTGCCAGTAGCAGGTCGTCGCGGCCGACGTGATCGTGATGCCGCGCTCCTGCTCCTGCTCCATCCAGTCCATGGTCGAGGCGCCGTCGTGCGTCTCGCCCATCTTGTAGTTGACCCCGGTGTAGAAGAGGATCCGCTCGGTGGTCGTGGTCTTGCCGGCATCGATGTGGGCCATGATGCCGATGTTGCGGACCTTCGTGAGGTCGGTGAGCACGTCCAGTGCCACGTGGTAGCCCTTCTGGGGTCGTCGGGTGAACCGGTCAGAGGTGCGCGGCCGCCGTCACCAGCGGTAGTGCGCGAAGGCCCGGTTCGACTCGGCCATCTTGTGCATGTCCTCGCGGCGCTTCACCGCGGCGCCGAGGCCGTTCGAGGCGTCGAGGATCTCGTTCATGAGGCGCTCGGTCATCGTCTTCTCGCGCCGCTGCCGGGCGAAGTCCACGAGCCAGCGCAGCGCCAGCGTCGTCGCGCGCACGGGGCGCACCTCGACCGGCACCTGGTAGGTCGCACCGCCGACGCGGCGGGAGCGGACCTCGAGCGCCGGCCGGACGTTGTCCAGCGCACGCTTGAGGATGACGACGGGGTCGGTGCCCGTCTTCTCCCGCGCGCCCTCGAGCGCGCCGTAGACGATCGACTCCGCGACGGACTTCTTGCCGTCGA
>JAAYBZ010000051.1 GCA_012744445.1 Myxococcales bacterium
GGGTTGACGCTCGTCTGGACGGCCTCGAAGACGTCGCGGCCGGCGAGGTCGATGCCCGTCGCCTTCTGGAACGAGAGCTGGATGCCGGCCTTCTCGGCGCTGATGAGCGCGTTGACGACGCGCTCGACGTTGCCGCCCGCGAGGTAGTGCGCCTCGAGCTGGTCGGTGGTCACGTCGATGCCGGCCTTCACGGCCGTGATGCGCGGCTTGACGATGGCGCTCGGCGGGACGCCGCGCAGGCGCATTCCGATGAGCGAGACCAAGCCGATGTACGCACCGCTCGACCACGCGGCGATCCACAGCGGGAAGGGGATCAGCCACATGAAGACGATCAGGAATACGATGATGAGAAACGCGATGGCCGCGAAACCAAGTTCCACTTGAACTCTCCTTCAGCTCGAGATCTCACGGACGACGACGCGCCCACCCTCGACTTCGATGACGCGGACCTCTCGGCCCACGTCGACGTACTCTCCTTGGGTGACGACGTCGATCTCCGCGTCCCCGATGCGTACGATCCCGGAAGGACGCAGCGGCGTCAACGTCCGGCCGCGTCGATCCACGAGCCCCGCGTAGGCGTTGTCGACGCTCTTGCCGACCTGCGCTTCGCGGTGGACGAGCGCCCTGCCCACGCGCGTCTTGGCCACGAGGAAGATCGCGCCCGACACCGCGCCGAGCGAGACGAGGCTCGTGAGCAGGCCGCCCGCGGGCCCGAACGCCGTGAACGCCCCGACCGCGCCGCCGAGGAGCAGGATCGTCCCGAGCGCGCCGGCGAGGCCGACGCCCGGGAGGACGAAGATCTCGAGCGCGAGGAAGAGCACCCCCGCCACCATCAACGCAAGAATCCAGGTCTCGGTCATGAGTCCTCCTCGCGGACGACGAGCTCGAAGCCCTCGACCCGGATCACGCGCACCTTCGCCCCTGGGGCGATGAAGGTGCGCTCGCTCCGGCCGTCGTGGATCGATCCGTCGATCCGCACTTTCCCCGTGGGGCGGAGATCGGTCACGGCCTCTCCGAGCGCGCCGACGAGCGACGGCGCGGGCGTGCGATGCGAGGTGTAGCCCTCTTCGGAGCGGGTGGCCGCCTCGAGGACGAAGCGCCGACCTGCGCGCGTCCGGGGCAAGAAGCGCACCGCGATGGCGCCCATCGCGGCGGCGAAGACGATGCTCATCGCGAGGCGCCCGATGGCCTCGACGAGGATGCCGGTGTCGAAGGAGACCTCGAGCGGGACGCCGATCATGGCCATCACGAGGCTCGCGAGGACGAGGCCGAGCCCGAGCACGCCGGCGACGCCGAAGCCGGGGAGCACGAAGACCTCGACGCCGAGGAGGAGCAGGCCCGCCAGGAGGAGCAGCACCTCCTCCATGCCGACGAGCTCGACGGCCGAGTGCCCGCCGAAGAAGAGGCCGAGCGCGACGAGGCCGAGGAGCGTGAGCAGGCCGAAATTCTGCGTGTAGAAGGTCATCGCGAGCGCGAGCATCCCGATGGAGAGCAGGATCCCGCTCACGGTCGGCTCGGTGAGGAAGCGCGCGATCTCCTCGCCCCAGTTCTCGGTCTCGCGGACCACGGTGAGGCGCTCGAGGCCGAGCCGCGCGAGGAGCTCGTCGAGGTCCTTGGCCGAGCCGTCGGCGATGCCGAGCTCCACGGCGCGATCGGTGTCGAGCGTGAGGAGTTTGCCCGCCTGGATCACGCCTTCGATCTCGACGTCCGCGTCGACCATCGCCTCGGCGACGTCGCCCCGCCGGCCGCGCGCCTCGGCGGTCGCGCGCATCTCCGTGCGCATGTACGAGACCATCTTCTCGTCGACCTCCGGAGAGCCGCTGCCGCCGCCCGCGTAGGGCGTGGCCGCGCCGATCGACGCGCCTTCGCCCATCACCACGAGCTCACAGGCGAGGGAGATGAGCGCGCCGGCGCTGATGGCGCGCGGGTGGACGAACGCGATGGTGGGGATCTTCGCCTCGAGGAGGGCGTCGCGCATCGAGACGGCGGCGTCGACGCGCCCGCCGAAGGTGTCGACGTCGAGGACGATCGCCGCCGCGTCGGGGTGGTCGCGCATCGCGCGCTTGAGGAAGGCCGCGAGCCCGAGCTCCACGGTGTCGACGATGGGGATGACCAACACCTTGGTGGCGCCCGGTGGGACCTCGATGGGCGAGAGCCCGCGGCGCTCCTTGGCGGCGCTCTTCGCGGGTACGTAAGGGGTCGTCGTCCGCGTGCTCGCGGCGTCGGAGGCGCCCGCGTCGGGGTCGTTCGCGCGTGCTCGCGTGGCGACGAGGGCCAGGGCGAGGAAGAGGGCGCCGAGCGATTTCCAGGGGACGGCCTTGGTCACGGCCACGGGTTTATCATCCCCGGCGGGGATCGCATACACGGGGCGCGGCGTGTGGCCGAGGGTGTTTCCGCGCGGCCCGCGCGTGCTATGGTCGCCGCCACCATGAGCCACGACCCCATCGCGTTTTTGAAGGAAACCTTCCCCGCCCTCCATCAGAAGGGCATGGCCCTCCTCGAGCAGAAGGCGGCCTCCGGCAGCAACCTCGCGAAGACCATGCTCGAGAACTGCAAGTCCGTCGTGGGACAGGCCCGCATCGACTTCACGGGTCGCGGCACCCTCTACGTCCTCGCGCGGGACGGCAAGGTCGAGGTCGCCGACGCGCCGTTCTCCGGCGCCGCCGTGAAGATCGCCGCCGAGGTCCCGGCCGACGCGGCCGAGATCGTCCTCGGCGAGGCCATGAGCGAGTCGGCCTTCGAGGACGAGAAGCTCCTCATGGGCCTCACCCAGGTGGCCAACGCCGAGCTCGAGAAGGCCCTCGCCGGGCGCCCGATGACCTGCCACCTCACCATCGCCGACTCGCCCGACCTCGGCGACGTCACGGTGAAGGTGGGCTTCAACGTGGAGGAGCCGCCCGCGTCGCCGCAGTTTACCGCGCGACTCGAGTACGACGACCTCGAGGATCTCCGCGCCGGCGACGTGAACCTCCAGCAGCTCTTCATGGGCGGCAAGATGCGCATGACGGGCGACTACTCGGTCGCCATGCAGGTGGGCATGCAGCTCGCCATGCGCGCCCAGCAGCTCAAGGCGCAGGGCTGATCAGCCCACCAGCGCCGGCTCCGTCGTCGCCGTGCCCGCCTCGCTCGCGGGCACGCGCCCCGCGCCGGCGTGACGCGCGAAGAGGGCGGACAGCGCCTCCGCGTTGACGTCGGGGTGGTGGAGGGTGAGCACGCGCCGCCGCCCCTCGGCGCCCATCGCCGCGAGCGCCTCGGGCGTGGCGTCGAGGATGGCGCGCATCGCCTCGCGGAGGGCCGGCGCGGATCCCGCCGGCACGAGGAAGCCGCTCTTGCCGTGCTCCACGAGCTCCGGGATGCCGGCGACGCTCGTGGTGAGCACCGGGCGGCCCGCGGCGAGCGCCTCCATGAGCACGATGGGCAGCCCCTCGCCGAAGCTCGGCAAGACGAGCGCGCGCGCGCGATCGAGGTGCGCGCGGACCTCGTCGCCCGTGGCCCAGCCCGTGATCTCCACCGTCTCCCCGAGGCCCTTCCGCGCGACGACGTCCTCGATCTCCTCCCGGAGCTCGCCGTCCCCCACGAAGACGAGCTCGAAGCGCCTTCCCTCGCGCACGAGCTCCGCCGCCGCCTCGAGGAGGAGCGCGTGCCCCTTCTGCGGGGAGAGCCGTCCGACCGTGACGAGCACCGGCTCGGCCGGGATGGGGCGCGGCTCGCGGGTGAGGAAGCGCGGGCCGACCGGGCATCGCACGACCTCGAGCCGCGGCCAGAGCGCGCGCGGGACGTGCCGCATGATCTGGCTCCGGCCGAAGTCGCTCACGGCCACGACGAAGCGCGCGTGCGCGACTTTCTCCGCGAGGGAGAGGGCCCAGACGTCGTCGAATTCCTCCGGCCCGTGGACGGTGAAGCTGTAGCCCGGCCCGCCCATCGCGTGCGAGAGCATCGCCACCGCGGCCGGGTTCGTGCCGAAGTGCGCGTGGACGTGGTCGACGCCGAGCGCCTCGCATCGCTCGGCGAGGTGCGCGGCGGCGAGGAGGTAGCCGCCGTGCCGGAGCACCCCGCGCGGTGAGCGGAGGCCCATGCGGACGCCGTGGGCCGTCGCGCGGAGGAGCCCCTTCGGCGCCCGCCGCGCCCGCCGCGCGAGCGATCGCGCCATCGCCGCCCTCGACGTCTCGAAGACCTCGGTGCGCTCGGCCTCGCGAAGATCGGCCTCGTCGACCTTGGGCGCGCGCGAGCCGCGGAGGGAGAAGCGCTGCACGGCGATCCCCTTCCGCTCGAGCGCGGCGATCTCGTCGCGGATGAACGTATGGCTCACGGCAGGGTATTGGTTGACGACGTACGCGACGCGGATCGGCATGTCCTTTCGTACGAGGCGGAGGTAGCGCGCGTTTCCTCGCCCGCCGCGCGCCCCTCGAGCGCCGTGACGTCGGTGTCCCCGCCGTGTCGTCCCGAGAAATGGCGTCGTCCCACGCAACCGGAGGCGCCTCCGTCCGATGGATCGGTATGTCGCTCCGTCTGCTCCCCGTCCTCGCCCTCCTCGCCGGCTGTTTCCACCATGCGGGCATCCCCGACGACGCGCTCCGTCACAACGACCAAGGCGTCCGGCTCCTCCGCGAAGGGCGCCTCGACGAGGCCGAGGCCCACCTCGAGCTCGCGCTGGAATATCGCCCTCGATTCGCGGAGGCGCGCGTGAACCTCGGCGTCGTCCACCTCTCGCGCGGCGAGATCGACGAGGCCGAGGCCAGCTTCCGGAGGGCCATCGCCGACGACCCCGACCTCCCCGTCGCCCGCGCCAACCTCGGTGTCGTCCTCGAGCGGCGCGGGCTCTTCCAGGACGCGCTCGCGGCCTACCGCGCGGCCCTCGCCATCGATCCGGCCACCTACCAGGCGCGCTTCAACCTCGCGCGCCTCCTCGTCCTCGAGGGAGAGGCCCACGAGGCCCGGCGCGAGCTCCTCCGCCTCCACGTCCAGCACCCGGACGACGCGGCGATCCTCGGCGCGCTCGCCGTCGTCGAGTGGAAGCTCGACGAGGTGGAGCGGGCGCGCGAGCGCGTCGAGGCGGCGGGACGCCTCGAGGAATCGCACCCGCTCGTCCATTTCGCCCGCGGGCTCCTGCTCGCCCACACGGGCGATCTCGATCCGGCGATCGAGGCCTTCGAGCTCGCGCGGCGCGATCCCGGCCTCGAGGACGCCGCCCTCGCCCGCATCGCCGCGCTCCACCGTCTCGCCGGGCGGCCCGACGCGGCCGACGACGCGGCGCGCGCCCTCCCCGAGGGCTCGCTCGTGCGCGCCCTCTCGATCGCGCCGCGCCCCTTCTGACCCGGCGGGTTCTGATTCTGCGCAAGCGCGAATTCGCGTCTTCCGTCGAACGTGTCAGGCTTTCTTGCCGAAACCGCGGAGGTGTCGGTAGGCTCGCCCCTCGGACCGAACCCCCCCCTCGAAACATCGGTGGCCGTCGGTATGGAAGACCTCTTCAAGAGTAAGAACCTCTCTCTCGCGCTCGCGCTCACGCTCGCCGGTGGGCTCGCCGGAGCGGCGCTCGCCCACTTCACCGAGGGCGCGCCTGGGGCGATCCTCGGCGGTGCGCTGGTCGCCTCCATCCTCGCGTTCGTCGCGATGGGGCGCGTGGTCGCGGGCCTTCCGGCGCGCGCGGCCGGTGAGCCCTCCGAGGCGCTCGCGGCCCTCGAGGCCCAGCTCGGCGCCAAGGACGCGGAGTACCAGGCGCAGCTCGGCGCCAAGGAAACGGAGCTCCGGGCGGTCGAGCGCGAGCTCGACGAGGCGCGGGCCAACAACGACCGCCTCCTCTCGGAAGTCGCGTCGCTCCGCGAGCAGGTCGACCGCATCAAGGCCGAGTACGCCGGCGCCACCCAGACCATCGAGACCAACCTCGAGCGCATCGAGGCCGGCCTCGCCGAGCAGTCCTCGGCCGTCGAGCAGACCACCACCTCGATGCGTCAGATCACCGACGCCCTCCAGGAGATCGCGCAGCACGTCGAGGCGCTCGCCTCGAGCGCCGAGGAGAGCTCCTCGAGCATCCTCGAGATGACCGCCACCAACGACGAGGTCGTCGAGAACATGGCGAACCTCTCGAACAGCGTCCGCGAGACCGTCTCGTCCATCGAGGAGATGGCCTACTCCATCAAGGAGGTGGCGCGGAACATCGACGCCCTCAGCCTCACGGCCGAGGAGACCTCCTCGTCGATGAACGAGATGGACGTGAGCATCGACCAGGTGCAGTCCAACGCCAACGAGACGGCGCGCCTCTCCGAGGAGGTGGCCGTGGACGCCGAGAAGGGCGCCGAGTCGATCGTGAAGATCATCGAGGAGATCAACCGCATCAAGCAGTCGAGCTCCGAGGCCGTCGCGGTCATCTCCAACCTCGGCAGCCGCATCGAGGCCATCGGCGACATCCTCAACGTCATCGACGACGTCGCCGAGCAGACCAACCTCCTCGCCCTCAACGCGGCCATCATCGCCGCCCAGGCGGGCGATCACGGCAAGGGCTTCGCGGTCGTCGCCGACGAGATCAAGGACCTCGCCGAGCGCGCCGGCGCCTCCACCAAGGAGATCGCCGAGCTCATCAAGACCATCCAGGCCGAGTCGCGTAACGCCATCGCGGCCGTCGAGCGCGGCGCGAGCACGGTCGATCACGGCGTGATGGTCAGCGCCGAGGCCGAGCGCGCGCTCAAGAAGATCCTCGAGTCGTCGCGCAAGTCCACCACGATGGTGCGCGCGATCGCCCGGGCGACCGTCGAGCAGGCCAAGGGCAGCAAGCAGGTCACCGACGCCATCGGCCGCATCGCCGAGACGGTCCAGCAGATCGCGGCGGCCACGGCCGAGCAGGCGCGCGGCTCCGAGCTCATCATGAAGAGCGCGGAGAACATGCGGCTCATCACGCAGCACGTGGAGCGCAGCTCGCAGGAGCAGGCGCGCGGCGGGCGGCAGATCAGCCAGGCCATCGAGAGCATCTCGAACATGGTCAACCACCTCCACCAGAGCCACCGGCAGCAGGCGCGTGGCTCCGAGCAGACGCTCGCCGCGGCCAACCGTCTCGCCGAGCTCACGCGGATCTACCACAGCCAGGTGGAGGACATCCGCAAGACGTTCAAGACGCTCTCGCCGCGCTGATCCGGGGGGATCCGCGCCGGGCCGGAAGGCTCACCGACGGCGGCGCATCCGCGCGATCGAAGCGCGGAGCGCCGCTTCGACGTCTCGGAGGCGGGCGGAGTCGGCGTGCTTCTCGAGGGGGACGAGGACGCCGAGGTACACGACGGCGAACGTCGCGGCGAGGACCGCGAGCTCGATCAGGGGGCCCCGTCCTCCGAGTGGATGACGCGCGGCGAAGGCGGCCATGCTCGCGACCCCCGTGGCGAGGGCCGGCCGAGCGACGGCGCCGAGGACCTCCGCGGGGCGCACGCCGAGGCAGGCGCGGGTCGCCACGAGCGACAAGGGAACCTGGAGGAGATAGGCCGCGAAGACGGCGTAGACGGCCCCGAGCACACCGAGCCACGGCGCGAGCGTGGCTACGAAGAGCGCGATCGAGGCGAAGAGCGCGAGGTCGAGGGTGAGATCGACGCCCGAACGGCCGAAGCCGCGGATGAGCGGGCGGCTCGCGCCGGAGAGGACGCGGATTGCCGCGGCGAGCGAGAGGAGCTGCACCGCGGGGACGGCGGCGTCCCAGCCGTGCCGGAAGAGCAGCGGCATGATGAGGTCGGCCCCGAGCGCGAGCACCGCGGCGGTGGGGAGCACCATGGTGGCGAGCACCTCGAGCGTGGTCAGGTAGCGGTGGACTCCGAGCTCGGGGGTGTCCTGGCTGCGCGCGAAGACCGGGAAGAGCACTTTGAGCGCGAGGTTGTCGACGATGGCGATGATCTGCGCGCCGAGGCGCTGGCCGAGCTCGAAGATGCCGAGCGAGGCGGTGCCGAGGAGGGCGGCGATGAGGAGCTTGTCGAGCTGATCGCGGGTGATCAGCACCAGGTTCTGCAGGAAGACGAAGCGCCCGAAGGGGAAGAGCTCGGCGAGGGCCGCGCGGTCGATGCGGAGGCGCGGGAGGACGGGGTGGATCACGTAGGACGCGATCGTGCGCGTGAGGCGTCCGACGAGGAGGCTCACGACCACGACCCAGGGGCTCGGGTAGACGAGGGCCGCGGGGATGACGACGGCGCCGCCGAAGGCCGTGGCGAGGTCGAGCCGGATGCGCCGTCGCATCTCGAGCTTTCGTGCGAGCACGACGGAAGCGTTGTTCTCGAACCCCATCACGATGGGCAGGAGCGCGAGGCCGCGGAGCGGCGCCACGAGCTCGTCGGCGCCGAAGAAGCTCGCGATCGCCGGCGCGAAGGCGAAGACCGCCACGGCCTGCACGAGCTTCACGAGCAGGCGGTCGACCGTGAAGACCGTGTCGAGCACGAGAGCGTCGGGCTCGCGCTTCATCTGGATGGCCGCGGCCTCGAGCCCCATCGTGCCGAGGCCACCGAGGAGGCGCGAGACGACGAGGATCGCCGCCGCGACGCCATAGGACTCGACCGAGAGGGCGCGCGCGAGGATCACGGTGCGCGCGAGGTTGACGAGGGCGTTGGCCGCGAAGCCGATGAGCACCCAGACGCTCCCGGAGACGACGCGCGTCCCGATCGTCTCGGCCTGGGGCTCCCTCATGGCGGCTTCATCTCGTGGCGCGGGGGCGCGCGGTGGTGAACGCGTGGACGATCCAGAGCGGGACCAGCGTGAGGATGACCGCCGTCGGCATCGTCGTCGTGAGCATGCCCCAGCTCGTGATCTTGAACAACGCCGCGAGGTAGAAGACCACGGCCCACGGGTGGAAGCCCGAGCCCGCGAGGTAGTTCCACAAGACGCGCCCGAAGAAGCCGCTGAGCAACATGCCCACGACGACGCCGACCCAGCCGAAGTTGAGGTAGTAGGCGCCGACGGCCGTGATGGGACGCCCCGAGGGCTTCCCTGGATAGTAGCGCTCGGTGAACCACTGACCGACGGTGATGCGCGCGGGCTTGTCGGGCCAGAGCGAGCGAGGGACGATCCCCACGAGCCCGCGGTAGAAATCGTCGCCGTAGTGGAAGTTGGTGACGTCGAAGTCCTGGACGATCACCATGAAGTAGTCGGTCGCGTTGGAGTTGAGGTGGAGCACGACGTCGACCGGCGACCACTTCTCTTCGTCGCCGAGCTCCTCGACGACCGAGACCTGGTCTACGCGGAGCCGGATGAAGGCGTCGCGCGTGATGCCGAGCCCCGCGACGAGCAAGGCGAGGGCGACGCCATATGCGGCGACGGTGCGCATCCCCATGCGCCGGACGCAGAAGTGCTGGAGCACGGCGAAGAAGAGGAAGGCCGCCGCGATGCCTCCGCGCTCACCCATCGTGAAGAGGATCGCGACCGAGGCGACGAGGAGGATCGCGGCGAAGGGGATCCCGCGGCGCTCACGCAGCGCGAAGTGCAGGAGGAGCGCCGAGAGGAAGGCGAGCAGCTCCGGGAGGTTCGACAAGAAGGAGTAGCCGGCGAAGAGGCCGATGCGCGCTTGGAGCATGAACTCCGCGACGCTCCCCAGCTCGGAGATGAAGTAGAGCGTAGAGGTGGTGGAGACGAGGAGGCCCGCGAGCGTCACCCACGCGAGCCGCTTGCCGAGCACCGGGCGCGCGACGTAGCCGGGGAGTCTCGCGGCGAGCGCGCGCGCAAAGCGGCCCTGGCCGAGGACGTAGCCCAGCACGTACGCCGCGTAGCCGAGCATGAAGATGAGCATCGTCTCGCGGGCGAGGGAGACGGGGTCGACGCGGAGCAGGTGCGCCGACTGCGGGACGTCGAACCCGAAGAGCAGCGCGGCGGGCCGGAGGACGAAGCGGGTGGAGTTGAGGACCGTGACGACGGTCAGGGGATCGAGCCAGTCGCGCCGGAAGTAGACGAGCGCGGCGACCATCATCGCGACGAAGCTCACGACGAGGAGGGCGTCGAGGATCATCGCGCGACGCCTCTCATCTCAGCGTTCGTAGACGATTCCGTCGTCGTCCTCCGAGTTCGAGCGGCCCATCGTGAGCACGTAGGCGATGAGGACGGCGAGGTAGTAGAGGCCGATCATCGGCCCGAGCATCATGAGCTGGCTCACGACGTCGGGCGGTGTGAGGACCGCGGCGAGGAGCGCGGCGATCACGGCCCAGTAGCGGCCGAAGGAGAGGAGCTGCTTCCAGTCGACGATACCCGCCACGGCGAGGAAGACCACGACGACCGGCACCTCGAAGACCGCACCGAAGGCGAGGAGGAGGCGGATGACGAAGCCCATGACCTCGTCGATCATCAGCGTGGGTCGGACCGCGATGCCCGGCACCTCCCCACCGAAGTTGATGAGGGTGTCGAAGATCATCGGGAAGACGATGAAGTGCCCGAAGAGGGCGCCGCCCGCGAAGCAGAGCGTGCTCGCGAGGACGAAGGGGATCGCCATGAGCTTCTCGCGGCGATAGAGGCCGGGCGAGATGAAGGCCCAGAGCTGCCAGAACACCCACGGCGAGGCGAGGAGGAACCCCGCGATGAGCGAGATCTGGAGGAAGGCCATCACCTTCGCCGCGGGATTCGCGAAGTGGATCTCGGTGGGGAAGCCCGCGCCCTCGAAGGCCGTGATGAGCGGCGCGAGCGCGGCGCCGAGGAGCTCTTCCTTGAACCCCCACGCGACGGCGACGCCCGGGATGAGGCCCAGCAGCGAGCGGATGAGCCTCGTGCGGAGCTCCGCGAGGTGCTCGAAGAACGTCATCTCGACGTCGGCTTCGGGGTTCTCGACGCTCACGGCGCCTCCTCCGCGCGGGGTTGGCTGCGGTGCTCGAGGAAGTCGACGTCGACGCCGTGCTCGGGGCGCTCACGCGCGCGATCCTCGTCCTCGAAGGCGAGCGCGCGCCGATGCGAGGCCGAGGGGGGCGCGACGACGGGCTTGTTCAGGCCGAGCGGGTCGCGGAGGTCCTCGTCGCGGAGCACCTCGTCGATGCCGATCGAGGCACGGAGGTCGCGCGTGGTGCGCCGCACCTCGCGGATGGCCTTGCCGATGGTCTTCACGAACCCGGGCATCTTGTCGGGGCCCACCGCGATGAGGGCCACGATCAAGATGACGACCAGCTCGAAAGCGCCGATGCCGAACATGCGGCACCGATCGTGACCCTCTCGCGCACCTCGAACAAGCGTAAACCACGGGAGGCGCACGCCTGCGATGAATCGCCATTCATTTTCTCGCGGGAGTTGCTAAGGTCGAGGGCACGGCACGTACCTCAGGTTGGAATGATGAAACAGCTCTTCGCGGATGGATTGTTCGAGGGCGACGTCGCCATCGTCACGGGCGGCGGCTCCGGTATCGGTCTCTGTGTGGCCGAGGAGCTCGGTCGGCTCGGGGCCAAGGTGGTGATCGCCGGTCGTACCCAGGAGAAGCTCGACGCGGCCAAGGCGCACCTCGTCTCGCTCGGCATCGAGGCGCCGCTCGCGATCGCGACCGACACGCGGAAGCCCGAGGCAGTCGACACGCTCGTCTCCGCCGTGCTCGAGGCGCACGGCAAGATCGACGTCCTCGTCAACAACGCCGGCGGCCAGTTCCCCTCGCCCGCCCAGATGATCTCGCCCAAGGGCTTCGAGGCCGTGGTGCGGAACAACCTCCTCGGCACCTTCCAGATGACCCACGCCTGCGCGAACCGCGCCTTCATCCCGCAGAAGCGCGGGCGCATCGTGAACATCACGGCGGAGGTCTCGCGCGGCTTCCCCGGGATGGCGCACACGGGGGCGGCGCGCGCCGGCGTCGAGAACCTCACCAAGTCGCTCGCGGTGGAGTGGGCGCAGTTCGGCATCCGCGTGAACGCCGTCGCGCCGGGCGTGATCAAGACCACGGGCACGCGCCAATACGGCGACGCGCTCCTCGAGAGCTCCAAGAAGGCCTGCCCGCTCAAGCGCCTCGGCACGCCCGAGGAGGTCGCGCACCTCATCACCTACCTCGCCTCGCCCTTCGCCGATTACATCACGGGGCAGGTGGTGACGATCGACGGCGGCGCGAGCCTGTGGGGCGACACCTGGTACATCCCCGAGGAGGTGCCGCAGTACCCGCCCTATCCGGTGCCCGGGGACTGAGGCGATGCGCGAGCGCGGCCTCCTCCTCGCGATCGCCCTCCTCGCCGGCTGCGGGGGCGCCTCTCCGACGCCCACTCGCGGCGACGGCGAGGAGGCCTCCGACGTCGAGCGCTACTTCCCGAGCGCGCCCGGGACGGCGTGGTCGTACGACGTCGTCGCGGGCGAGGGACCGCCCGCGCTCGTGATCGCGCGCGTGGTGGCGCGAGACCAAGATCGAGTGGCGATCAGCGTCTCCGGGAGCGAGCCCAACCAGTATCAGCTCCGCCGCGACGGCGTCTATTCGACCGACGCCGGCGCCTACGCGCTCAAGTGGCCGCTCGAGGTGGGGAGCACCTGGATCGGCCGCGGGGAGGGCCTCGCCACGATCGTCGACGTGGACGCCACGCTCGACACGCCGGCCGGTCGGCTCGCGCGCTGCGTCGTCGTCCGCGAGGAGCGCGAGGCACCGCCGACGACGGTGGAGACGCACTTCTGCCCGGACGTCGGCGTGGCCCGGCTCGAGGTGGAGCTCCGCCTCGAGGCCGGCGCGATCCGAACCGTCACCCAGATCCGCGGGTTCTCGCCCGGCGGCGGCTGAGGCTCAGAAGCCCGGATCGCGCTTCACCTTGGACGACTTCGACGTGGTCGTCGTGGTCGTCTTGGTGGTGGTCGCCTTCTTCGTGGTCTTCTTGGCGGTCGTCTTCGTCGGAGCGGCGGGCGCTGGCGCTTCCACGGCCTCGGGCTCGTCGCTCGCGTCGGCCTCGTCGGCTTCGTCGACCGCCTCGGGCGCCGGCTCCTCGGCCGGCTCCTCCGCGGGGGCCGCGGCCGCCGGCTCGGGCTCGGGTTCGGGCTGCGCGGCCTCGGGCGCGGCTTCGACGGCCGACGCCTGGGCGGCGACCGTGTCCTCGACGGCGCCGGGCGCGGCCTCGCCGGAGGCCTCGTCGCTGCCGCCCGAGAGCATCGAGATCAGCACGATGAGCACCACGACCGCGAGCGCCAGGGCGATGACGATCCGCGTCTTGCTCTTCTCGGGCGCGGAAGGCGTGGGTCGCGCCGCGGCCGGGGTCGTGGGCTTGGGCGCGGGCGCCTCGGCGGCGGCCGCGGCGGGACGCGCGGCGGGCTCCGCCACGACGACGGACGGCTCGGCCTTCTCCTCGGGCGAGGGCGAGGTCGCGGGCGCGGTCGCGCGATCCGCGCCGACGTCGGCGATCGTCCCATGCGGCGCCTCGAGATCCTCGATGTCGAGCTGCTGCGTGGGCTCGGGCTGCGGGGCCTCGATGGCCGTCGCGACCTTGAGCTTGGCGACGGTCGGCGCCTTCATCATCGCCTGCGTGAGCTCGCGACGCAGCGTGGAGGCCGAGTCGGGGCGCGCCGACGGATCGCGCGCGAGGAGCGCGTCGATGACCTCGGCCAGGGCGGCCGGCACCTGCGCGCGGGCGTCGCGGAGCGGGAGGGCTTCGGCGTCGGGCGATTCGTCGCGTCGATGGCCGCGACCGGCGATCGCCTCGTAGAGGATCGCGCCGATGCTGTAGAGATCGGAGGCCACGGTGGGCTCCTCGCCGGCGAGGACCTCGGGGGCGGCCATGCGCTTGGAGCGCGCGAGCTTCACCGGATCGAAGCTCGGCACGCGGCGGGCGACGGCGGCCGCGCGGTTGAGGCCGAAGCGCGTGAGGCACGCGCGCCCCTCGCCCGTGACCACGATGCTCCCCGGCTCGATGTCGCCGTGGACGAGGCCCTGGCGGTGGGCCGCCTGGAGGCCGTCGAGCACGCTGATCGTCATCCGGATGAGCTCGTGGATGCTGAGCGGCGGCGTGATGAGGAGCCGATCGGCGAGCGTGGGGCCCGAGGGCACGTCCACGACGACGTAGGGGCTCCCATCTTCGGTGTGGCCGGCCTCGAGGTATTTGGCGACGGCAGGGTGGCTCACGCGGCGCCCCACCTCCTGGAGCTTCTCGAAGGAGCGCTTCGTCCACTCATCCGCCGCGCGGGTGGCGATCGCCACGAGGACGGGCTTCTCGTATTTCTCGTCGACGCCGCGGTGCCAGCTCCCCTCGGGACCCTCTTCGACCACGCGCTCGAGACGAAATCTCTGGTTGATTCGATCGGCCATCGCGCATGATGGTAGATCCCTAACGATGAGACGTCACCCATTCGGTTTGCTGTCCGGGATCGTCGCGCTTTTCGCGGCTAATTTGACGCTCGCGCAGGAGGCCGGCCCGAGCGAGCAGGAGCTCGCCGCCGCGCGAGAGGATTTCGCCATCGGCGTGGATTACGCCGACGCGGGTGATTGGGAGCGCGCGCTCGGCGAGTTCCGCAAGGTCGTGGAGGTGATGCCGGCCCCGCCGGTGCGCTTCAACCTCGCCTCGGCGCTCGCAGAGCTCGGGCAGTACCCCGAGGCCGAGCTCTGGTTCGAGGGGCTCGTCCACGACGAAGCCGCCACGCCCGAGGTTCGCGAGGCCAGCGCCGCCCGCCTCGCCCAGATGCGGTCGGAAGGCGCGCGGCTCTCCTTCGCGACCGACACGGCCGAGGCGGTGCTCGTCGACGGCTTCGCGGTTGGGCCCGAGGCGTTCGAGCGAGGGGTGCTGGTGCGCCCGGGGACGCGGCTCGTCGAGGCCTACCGCGACGGGCAGATCGTCGCGCGCCGCCGCGTCGTGATGACCGCGGGGCGCGATCTCCGCGTGACCTTCCCCGAGTCGGGCGAGCCGAGCGAGGACGCCTATTCGCCGGCGCCGGTCGACCTCACCGTCCCGCGCGAGACCACGCACGATCGCCCGGACCGCAGCAAGGCCAAGTGGATCGCCGTGGGCGTCGCGGCGGCCGTGGTCCTCGTCGGCATCGGCGTCGGCGCGGGCGTCGCGGCCGGGAGCTCCGGCCCGTACGAGGGGAATTTCGTCCCCGGGAGGCTCACGTGGTGAGGTGGCTCGTCGCGCTCGTGCTCTTCGCCGCCGTCGTCGGTTGCGGCGGCGAGGTCACCGAAGTCGTCGTCCGCGTCGAGGCCGACCCGGGGGTCGAAGCCATCGTCGATCACCTCGAGCTCCGGGCGAGCAACCCCGGGGGCGAGCCGCGCACGGCCACGTCCAACGTCGGGCCCGGCGATTATCCGCGCACGATCGGCCTCCAGGAGAAGCTCGGCGCGAACGGCCCGATCACCGTGGTGGTCGTCGGCCGCGAGGCGGGCGTCCCGCGCGTCGAGGCCAAGGGGCGCTTCACCTTCACCGAAGGCGAGTCGAGGCAGGTCGTCCTCCGCCTCCACGACGCCTGCCTCGATCAATTCGACTGCACGGGCGAGTCCCGGTGCGGACCGACGGGATCCTGCATCCCGATCGACGTCCGCACCGAGCCTCGCTGAGGGCGCTCCCCGCGCTCAGGTGAGCCCCGAGATCAGCCCCTGGTTCAGCGGATCGCCCCGGTGGCTCCGCTGGAGCCCGAAGCGCTCCGTCGGCCGACCGCACATCGTGAGGATCGTCGAGAAGAGGTCGTTCGTGCTCCGACCGCCGAGATCGAGGTGCTGGCCGCCGCGGTGACCGCCGCCACCGCCCGCGATCACCGTCGGCAGGCCGTTGGTGAGGTGCGTGGAGGCGTTCGAGAACTCGGTCATCCACACGACGAGCGTGTTGTCGAGGAGCGAGCCGCCCGCGCCGTCCGGCGTCTCCGCCAGGCGATCGAGCAGGCGCGCGACCTGCGACGCGTACCAGGTCATGACGGCGAGGCGTCGGCTCTGGTCGTTGCTCGAGTTGGCGTGGATGAGGTCGTGCCACGTGGCCCACGAGCCGGGGATGCTGGCGTTGAGCCAGGGGAAGCGGGGGTTGTGGTACTGCGTGAACTGGATGGTCGCGACGCGCGTGATGTCGCACGCGAAGGCCATCACCACGTTCTCGATGTGATCCGGCGCGGTGCGGTAGTCGTTCGCGTGCTGCGCGGGATCGTAGCCGCCGGCGAGCACCGCGGGGCGGCAGGCCTCGCCGCCCGCGCTCCCACCTTGGCCGTAGCGCTCGGAGAGCGACTCCAGATACGTCTCGTGGAGCTCGAGGATCTCGCGATCCTCCTTGGGCGCCTCCTTGCGGAGCCGCGCGAGCGCGGGCGCCACCGAGCCGAGGATCGCGCCGCGGCGCGTGCGGAGCTTGGACGCGATGTCGTTCGTGCTCCCGCCGTCGCTCGAGGTGTCGACGAAGCCGGCGAGGCGCGCGAAGGCGACGGCCGGATCGTGGTCGGCGGCGACCGGGGAGGTCGCGCCCTCGGTGCCGGAGAAGAAGAGCTCGTACTCACCCACGCCGGGGCCGCCGATGCGGAGCGCCATCGAATCGACCGGCGTCTGGCCGCGCAGGTGCGCCGCGAGGACCTGGTCGAACGACGGACCCCACGAGCGCCCGCTGTGCTCGGCCGAGCCGCCCTGCTGCGACTGCGAGTGCACGGTGCCGTCGGCGTTCATCATCGTGGCGAAGGGCATCGCCGTGAAGAGCGTGCGCGCCGCCGCGTTGTGGCCGTTGGCCGCGAAGACGCTCGCGCGCGCGCGGTTCTCCACGCCCTTGAGGATCGTGATGCGATCGCGGTGCGCCGCGAGCGGCTGGAGGACGGGCGTGAGCGTGTAGTTCGACCCGGTGGTGCTCGGGAAGAACTGCGGCGACTCGAGGCCCTGCGGGTTCATGATGACGACGAGGCGCGTCGGTCGTTGGGCCTGCGCCTCGGCCACGTTCTGCCCGAACATGCGGAGGAAGGGGAGCGCCACGGCGACGCTGCCGGTGCCGAGGAGGAAGGTGCGTCGCCCTCGGTTGAAGACGGTGTTGCTCATGATCACTTCTCCTTCGTGAGGCGGCGCGTGGTGAATGCGTCGCTCCTCGCTAGGGCCGCGACGAGGCTCGAGAAGTCGCCGTTCGTGTCGCGGAACGCGTAGTCGATGTCCTGGACGGCGCAGAGGTCCACGCCGGATTCGAGCCGCGAGAACGCGAAGCGGAACCACTGCTGGCTCATGCACGCGCGGGCGTCCTCGCTCGCGGCGAGGTTCTGGGCGAGCTCGGCCACGCCGTCGAAGGCGCCGGCGATGTCGACGCCTGCGATGATCTGGCCGCTGCGATCGATGGGGTTGCCCTTCGAGTCGACCTGGCGGTGCTCGCCGATGGCGCCGAACTCGTCGAACGCGAGGCCGATGCCGTCGAGCCGCTCGTGGCAGCTCGTGCACGCCGGGAGGCTCCGGCGGATCATCGACATCTCACGGTTCGAGGCGTTCTCCGGGAACTCGGGGTTGTTCGCGAGCGCGTCGAGCGGCGGCGCCGGGATCGGCTGACAGAGCGCCTGCTGGAGGATGAACTTGCCGCGGTGGATGTAGCTGCCCTCACGCGCGCTCGCGAAGCTCGCGAGGAGCGCCGGGCGGCCGAGCACGCCGAGGCGGTTCTGGGGATCGGGCTCCGCCTTGGCCCAGCCCGAGGCCGGGGCCTCCACGCCGTAGAAGGACGCCATGTTCGCGTCGACGAAGGTCGTGGGCGAGCCGTAGAAGTCGGCGAGCGTCCCGTTCTGGAAGACGTCGACCGCGAAGCGGACGAGCTCCTCTTCCATCGAACGCGCGAGGGCGGCGTCGAAGTGGGGGTAGAGCGCCGCGTCCTTCTCGTTCGGATCGAGCGGCTTGATCTGCGCCCACTCGCGGACGAAGCGGCCGAGGCCCTGGTGGGCGCGCGGATCGCGGAGCATGCGCTCGGCCTGGCGGGCCACCTCGTCGGGATCCTCGAGCGCGCCCGTGCGCGCCGCCTCCCAGAGCTCGTCGTCCGGGATCGAGTCGTAGAAGAGGAGGCTGAGGCGCGTGGCGATCTCGTAGCCGGAGAGGCGGAGGGCGCCCTTCTTCGTCTCGGTGCCCAGCTCGAGGACGTAGACGACCTCGGGGCGCGCGAAGAGGTGGGCGACCATCGTGGCGACGCCGTCGTCGAAGCTCTCGCCCGCGCCGAGCCGGAAGGCCGCGAGGAGCTCTCGCTCCACGTCCTTCGTCACGGGGCGGCGCATCGCGCGCTCCGCGTAGCGCTCGATGAACTGGAGGGCGCAGGTCTCGTCCTTGGTCGTGCGGGCGCACGGGAGGACGGCCTCGAGGGCGCCGACCACGCCGGCGGCGACTTGCTCGGCGGCCTCGAGGATCGACTCCACGGTGCGCTCGCTGGTGGGGTTGGCCTCGGGCTCGGTGCTGAAGCCCGAGCCGGCGAGGCCCGGGGTGGTGGGGAAGTCCACGTCGACCTCGACGAGCCCGTCGAAGAGGTCACGGACCATGTTCTCGTATTGCGACGCGGTCAGCCGCTTGAGCGGCGATTCGACCGCGCGGACGTCTTCGCAGACGAGGGGCGCGTTGGGATCGTACGCCCCGTTGGGGTCCGCGCCTCGGCCGCCGTAGATGTCGCCCGAGCAGGCCGAGAGGATGCTGGCCGCCATGGCCGCGAGGGGGAAGGTTCGTTTGAGACGTTGGCCCATGGGTCACTCGCTCCCTGCGTTCGGCGGACCGTCCCGAATCGGTGACGGAACGCGCTGTGCAGGATCGGGACTCTAGGCCGAGTTGAAGTGAGCGAGAACACCAAAATATCTATGAACACTCCGCGTCTAGTGATGTGGAACACTAACCAAATGAAGGTACGCGTCGTCGTCCAGCGGAGCGGGACCTCCTCCGGCTCCTGAGCTCAACTGCGCGAAATCATTGGATTCCGAAGGTGGACGGAGGGGCCGAGGGCCCGCACGGGTCCCCGGGCTTCGTCACCCGGTGTGCAGCTATCGTACAAAAATGGATCGGACGGCCTTCGGACACGCCTCTCGGCCGCCGTAAGGGGGTTATCCTCGCCATGTGCGACCCGTCGATCTCTTCGCCGTCCAGGCGCGGGTGAGCCCCTCGCTCTACGCCGACGCCGCGCGGTTCGAGGCCGCCGTGGAATCCCAGGCCGAGGCCATCGCCAAGCGCCGAGAGCGCACGCCGAGCGGCGCCTTCGCACGGCCGGCGTTGGCCGTCTGGCCGGAGAACTTCGGGGTCTTCGCCTGCCTCGCGGGACGCGCCTGGGCGGGGCGGGCCAAGACGGTCGGCGGCGCGATGTTCCGGGTGGCCCTCGGCGAGCTCGGCCCCCTCGTGAAGACGGCCGTGCGCCACCGGGCCCGCTCGCTCGAGGAAGCCCTCCTCACCACGCTCGCGCCCGAGGTCTTCGCGCTCGTCCACCGGACCTTCTCCCGGGTGGCCAAGGCGTATGGCCTCTGGATCGTCGCCGGGACCGCCTATCTCCCGCGGAGCACGCGCCCGGCGCGCGAGGGCTTCGAGCCGCTCGACGCGCGCGTCTTCAACGTGGCGCTCACCTACGCGCCCACGGGCGAGCTCGTGGCCGAGACGCGCAAGCAGAACCTCGTCCCCACGCAAGAAGACGTCCTCCACCTGAGCCCCGGCAAGCCCGAGGATCTCCCGGTGGTCGATACGGAGTTCGGCAAGCTCGCGACCCTCATCTGCTACGACGGCTTCGACGAGCCGCACACACGGGACGAGCCCGGCTTCCGCGCCTGCGGCGTCCTCGTCGACGAGCGCGGCGCGGAGATCGTCGCGCAGCCCTCGGCGAACGCCTGGCCCTGGAACGAGCCCTGGGTCTTCAACGAGCCCGGCGAGTCGCTCCTCCGGAGGGAGCAGTGGTTCGACGAGGGCATGTTCGCGCAGCTCCGTCGCTGCCGTCACGTGCGCTACGTCGTGAACCCGCAGCTCGTGGGCGAGATGTTCGAGCACCGCTTCGAGGCGCCGAGCCTGATCCTCTCGCGGAGCCCCGAGGGCGAGGTGCGCGTCGAGGCGCGGGCCGTGAGCATCGATCGCGAGGAGATCGTGACGCTCACGGCCGAGTGATCAGCCCGCGATGCCGTAGAGACGCGCCCTCTTCAGCGCGCCGCGCTCGAAGTCGAAGAACCCGAGCCCGTGCGGCGCGTCCTTGCGAGCGAGCCGCGCCGCCACCGTCGGTCCCGAGGCGCGCGGCTCCTCGAGCGTGAACGCGACGCGCGTGGCGCGCTCGAGGGCCACGTCGTCGAGGCGCTCGTCGTCGAGCTCGATCTCGGGGCAGAGCGCGCGGAGGGCGCGGACGTCGCGCGCGCGCCATGCCTCGGCGAAGGCGAGGGCGCGGTCCTTGCCCATCTGGCGGACGCCGCCCTGCGTCCCGCGGAGGTAGTCGCGGCCTCCGGCGAGTCCGAGGTGCCGGAAGATGCGCGCGGTCGAGGCGAGGACCGTGAGCTTGCCGAGCCGCCCCTGCGCGAGCATCCGCTTGGAGGCGCGCGAGGCCTCCCAATGCGCCGCGAGCCGCTGGATCCTCGGGCCCTCGGGCGTGGGCTCGAAGTCGTAGAGCAGGTACGCCGGGACGACCGACTCGAGGCCCGTGCTCATCCGCATGTGGATGAAGACGTCGCGCGCCACCGAGCGCTTGCCGACGCGATCGAGGCGATCCTCGAACCAGATCCGGTTGGGCGCGATGAACGTGCGCCAGAAGCGCACGAGCCCGTCGACCTCTTCGCTGCCCTTGGTGCAGGGCGGCGTGCCCACGGGATCCTCGACACGTCCGCCCGGTGCGAAGAGCCCGCGCCAACCGTCGAGATCGTGCGCGCCGACGAATTCGGGCGAGCGCCGCGCGAGCGTGAGCAGCTGATGGGGATCCATGGACCCGGAGCTCACCGACACTTCTCGACGATCTGCTCGTAGTAGCGCTTCATGCCGTCGATCTTGGCCTGGAGATCGGGGCTGGTCATGGGCACGCCGTACATGAGCCAGGGCACGCAGACGATGTCGGTCACGCCTTCGTCCTCGAGCGCCTTGAAGCCGTCGGGCGTGAAGACGTCCATGAGCACCGCCTGGATCTCGAAGGGCTCGTCCTCCTTGCCGAGCTCCTTCCGGAAGGCCTTGAGCTTGCCGATGATCTCGAGGAGGTCGGCCTTCTTGAGCATGGCCGACGTCCAGCCGTCGTAGCGAGCCGCGCGCCGGAGCCCGGGCACGGTGTGGCCGCCGATGATGATGGGCACGCGCTTCTTCGGCGCGGGGCTCATCGTGAGCTTCTCGAAGGCGTAGTGCTTGCCGTGGTACTCGACCATGCCGCCCTCGAGGATGCTCCGCACGATCTCGAGCGCTTCGTCCATGCGCTTGCCGCGCGTCTCGTACGACTCACCGCACCACTCGAACTCCTCGGGGAGCCAGCCGAGGCCGGCGCCGAGGGTGAAGCGATCGTGGCTGATGGCCGCGAGCGAGCCGACCTGCTTGGCGACGAGGACCGGGTTCCGCACGGCGAGCTTGAGCACCGAGGTCATGAAGCGGATCGACGTGGTCGCGGCCGACATCGCGGCGGCGGCGACGAAGGGGTCGAGCCAGGGGGTCTCCGCGCCCCACATGCGCTTGCCGTCGCTCGTATAGGGATAAGGGGCGCTCACCCGCTCGGAGTAGAAGATCGAGTCGGGGAGGACGATGGCGTCGTAGCCGAGCTCTTCGGCGGCCTTGGCGATGGGGATGTAGTGGTCGGGCTCCGCCATCGCGATGGAGATACTGAACTTCATGGGGACCTCGGAGGGACTGATACACGAACTCCCCGCGCGAGTCGATGGACTCCGGTCGAAGCGCAATCCGGGGGTGAAGTTCGAGTATAGCGAAATATTCCTATCACAGTAACCCTTTCGCGTGACATTGAATGATTGTGTGATACGTGAATTTTGCGCATTTTCATGGTTTTCCGTGGGCCCCGTTAATTTTCAGGGATGACTCGATTATCGTCTGGCCGATCCGTCTCTTGCTCTAGGAGGGTGGCTGTGACGAATGGAACGCGACTTCGTTGGCTCATACCGCTTTGGTTGAGCGCCTTGCTCGCCTGCGTCCCCGGATGCGGCGGCGAATCGAGCCACAAGGGCGATGGAGGTCCGGACGCGGCGTCCGACGCCTCGATCTGTGGTGACGGGATCTGCGACGACGACGAGAGCGCGGCGTCGTGCGCGGCCGATTGCGGCGCGTCGGCCGAGTGCGGCAACGGCGTCGTCGAGCCCGGTGAGGACTGCGACACGGGCGGTGACGTCCAGGGCTGCGTCGCCTGCAAGTTCGAGTGCTACTCGAACGACGACTGCGACGACGGCAACCCCTGCACCGAGAACGCCGACTGCCAGAACTTCGACGGCGTCCAGTACTGCAACGACTACCATCCGGCGGTCGAGAACGGCACGGCCTGCGAGGGCGATCGCGTCTGCTTCGACGGCCAGTGCACCGACGTCTGCACCGAGGACGCCGACTGCGCGGAGACCGAGTGCAGCGGCCCGGCCGTGTGCAACGACCTCGGCGCCTGCATCTACGACGACGCGCTCGCGGACGGCACGCCCTGCGATCTCGGCGACGGCGCCGAGGGCATCTGCCTCTCGCTCGAGTGCGTCGAGTCGACGTGCGGCGACGGCTACCTCGACGAGGCCGCGGGCGAGGAGTGCGAGAACCCCGGCGTCTATCCGTGCAGCGAGGAGTGCAAGTTCGTCGGCGAGTGCCAGGAGGACGCCGACTGCGCCGACGAGCTCCTCTGCAACGGCCTCGAGCGCTGCAACCTCGAGACCTACGCCTGCGAGCCGGGTGAGCCCCTTCAGAACGGCACCCCCTGCGGCGCCAACGAGATCTGCTTCGGCGGCGAGTGCATGACCCCGGAGTGCATCACCGACGCCGACTGCTCGGACGGCGACGCCTGCAACGGCGCCGAGGTCTGCAACCCGACCTCGTTCGTGTGCGAGCCGGGCACGCCGGAAGACGACGGCACCCCGTGCGGCGACGGCCAGATCTGCATGGGTCAGGCGTGCGTCGTCCCCGACTGTCAGTCGAACGAGGATTGCGACGACGGGGACGTGTGCAACGGCGTCGAGACCTGCGATCTCTCGAGCTTCACCTGCAAGCCCGGCACGACGGCCGACGACGGGGTCTCGTGCGGCGACGGCGACGAGGTCTGCCTCGCTGGCGTCTGCATCGAGCCCGAGTGCCGCACGGACGCGCAGTGCAACGACCAGAACCCGTGCAACGGCACCGAGTCGTGCGACACGACCACGTTCACCTGCACGACCGACACGCCGCCGAGCAACGGGACGCCGTGCGGGGGCGGGAACCTCTGCCTGGACGGCGAGTGCATCGCGCCGGGTTGCACCGGCGACCTCGACTGCGACGACGGCAACGCGTGCAACGGCGTCGAGACCTGCAGCCTCACGACCTACACCTGCCAGGCGGGCACGCCGCCCGGGACGGGCGCGTCGTGCGGAAACCAGGGTCAGGTCTGCGTCGGCACGACCTGCGTCACGCCGCAGTGCGCCAGCGACACCGACTGCGATGACGGCAACGCGTGCAACGGCAGCGAGACCTGCGAACTCTCGACCTTCACCTGCGTCGCCGGCTCGAACCAGCCCGACGGCGCCGAGTGCGGCGCCGACCAGGTCTGCTTGAGCGGGATCTGCGTGGCGGCCGACTGCACGAGCGACGCGGATTGCAGCGACGGCAACGTCTGCAACGGCGTCGAGGTCTGCGACCTCGCGACCTTCACCTGCCAGGCGGGCACGCCGCCGGGCAACGGCGCTGCGTGCGGGAGCCCGGGCCAGGTCTGCCTCGGGACGAGCTGCATCACGCCGCAGTGCACGAGCGACGACGACTGCAGCGACGGCAACGCGTGCAACGGCGCCGAGGTCTGCAATCTCGCGACCTTCACCTGTCAGGCGGGCACGCCGCCGGGCAATGGGGCGGCGTGCGGGAGCCCGGGTCAGGTCTGCGTCGGGACGAGCTGCATCACGCCCGAGTGCACGACCAACGGCGACTGCTCGGACGGCAACGAGTGCAACGGCGAAGAGACGTGCGTGAACTACGCGTGCCAGCCGGGCTCGCCGCTCGGCAACGGCACGCCGTGCGACGGCGGCAACGTCTGTCTGAACCAGGTGTGCATCGTCCCCGAGTGCACGACGAACGCGGATTGCAGTGACGGCAACGTCTGCACGGGCAACGAGACCTGCAACCTCACGACCTACACCTGCCAGGCGGGCACGCCGCCGGGCGATGCGACGCCGTGCGGGGGCGGGAACGTCTGCCTCGGGACGAGCTGCATCACGCCGGAGTGCACGACGAACGCCCATTGCTCGGACGGGAACGCGTGCAACGGCGCCGAGACCTGCGACCTCGCGACGTTCACCTGCGTGCCGGGCACGCCGCTCGGCCACGGGGAGCCGTGCGGGGGCGGGAACGTCTGCCTCGGGACGAGCTGCATCACGCCGGAGTGCACGAGCGACGCCCAGTGCTCGGATGGCAACGTCTGCAATGGCGACGAGACGTGCGACCCCGCCACGTTCACGTGCGAGAACGGCTCGCCGGCGAGCGACGGAACGCCCTGCGGCGGCGGCAACATCTGCGAAGCCGGCCAGTGCGTGACGCCGCCCGATCCCGAGTGCGGCAACGGCGTGCTCGAGCCCGGCGAGCAGTGCGACGACGGCAACCTCGACGACTACGATGGCTGCAGCGAGCGCTGCCGGCTCGAGACGGCGTTCCGCATTCAGACCCTCTCGGTCCGCGATCCGCACTTCGCCATCCGCGACAACGTGCCGCTCTTCGGCAATCCGTCGGGTTGCGCCGACATCACGGACAACCCGACGCAGATCAGCGTTCCGTTGGGCAGTCCGATTCAGGTGCCGGCGGTGAACGCGCTCCTCGCCGAGGCGCTCCAGCCGGATCCGAACGAGGGAGGCGCGATCTCGCTCAGCCTCATCGTCGTCTCCGACGCGTTCTCGACTTCGGGCACGGGCATCCCCGCGAGCGCGCTCACGGCGACGTGCGCGACGACGAGCTCGGGATGCACCGATCCCGTCGAGCTGGCGAGCACGACCTACGATAACGGCGTGTGCCACACGCCGATTCCGAACACGATGAGCACGACTTGGGGGGCTTCGCTCAATCAACCCTCCGTGAACTGCTTCCAGTCGGCGCCGAAGGGCATCACGCTCTCGTTCTCGGGGATCGATCTTGAGCTCCTCGACGCCGTCGTGGCCGGCGAGTGGGTGGGAAGCCCGACGAGCGGCATCCAGAAGGGCGTGATCCGCGGCTTCGTCACCCAGGCGAGCGCGGACTCGGTGAACCTCCTCGACTCGCTCGGGATCTCCGACGTGTCGGGCACGATGCGCCTCTCGACGCTCCTCCCCGGAGGCTCGAACAGCTCGATCTCCATGCTGGGCATCTCGAAGACGTTCACGCCCTGCAATGCTGCGAACTCTTCGAGCCCGAACTGGTGGAAGGACACCCACAACGGTCAGCCGGGTTGGTGGTTCTACATCAACTACACCGCCAACCTGCTGAGCGACTGGTGACGCGCCGAGCGTGACCGCGCCGCGCCGGGTCTCGCCTGAAGACCCTACCCGAGAGAGCCCGCCCTCGCGCGGGCTCTCTCTTTTCCGTCGGGCGTTGTGCTAAGCCCTCCCTCCGATGGCCGAGCTTCGCTTCGAGGGAGGGACGCTCCTCCTCCGCGGGGTCGCGCGAGACGACGCGCGCGTGCCGCCGTGCTTCCGCTGGGACGCGCGCGCCGACGCGCAC
>JAAYBZ010000234.1 GCA_012744445.1 Myxococcales bacterium
CTGCCCTGGACGAGGCGCAGGAGCGGAGCGTCGTGGGGGGTCGCGGGCGCGAAGAGGTCCTTCGCTGGCGAGGACGCGGGCGATGTCGTCGGGGCCTTTGGCGATCTCGACGAGGCGCATGCGTCCGCCGCAGGCCGTGACGGGACAGGTGGTGACGTCGACGGCGAAGACGCGGCGCAAGAGCCAGGCCCACGGATGCCGGGAGGGCGACGTGGCGGGAGGGGCGAGCGGGGCGAGGTCGGCGGGGGCGAAGAGCGGGAGCTGCGGAGGAGGCTCGGGCTCGCGGCCGAGGACGACTTCGGCGCGCGCAGAGGAGTGCGCGGCGAAGACGCCGTGGTAGCGGAGCATGTGAAACCGCGGCGGCGGGACGAGGGCGCAGAGCCTCGCGATGAAGTCGAGGGGGTCGAGCAAGACGGCGTGGGTGCCGTCTTTCCACGCGGCCTTGAAGGCGAGGCGGACGCGCCCATCGGGGTGGAGCTCGAGGCGCTCTTGGTTGAGCGGCGGTCGGGCGACGTAGCGGCAAAGCCGCTCGAGGCGCTTTCGGTCGCGGCCGTCCACCACGACCTTGGCGTGGATATTTACCCCACCCACCTCGGCAAGGGCTTCGCTGGGCGAGGGGACGAGGCGCACGGGGCGGACAAGCTTGGCGGTCTTCGCGCCGGGCGCCGCGCCCAAGAGCTGCACGTCCCCGGCCGACGCGGCGTAACAAGACGCGAGCACGGGCTGCTCGTGGACGAGCGTGTCGCCCTGGTCGCTCGGGCCTTCGAGCGAGCGGCCATGCCGCTCGAGCACGACGAGAAGCGCGGCGTGGGTCCATGCCGCGACCTCGGCGACCTCATCGCCGCTCGGCGGGGGCAGTGCGTGGAAGACAAGCGCGCCCTGCGCATCGCGCACGTACACGCCATCGAGCGCCAGGGTGTGGAAGTGGACATTGAGACGCAGCGCGCTGTCGCTCCGCTGGATGAACGTCACCGCGCCCACCTGCGCCTCGTCGACGCTGCGCAATTCCAGGTGCCGCTTCGCGCGCCGACGCAGCGAGCGCGTCAGCGCGCGGATGAACGCCCCAAGCACGTCCGCGCACAGCCGGCGGTCGTAGGCCATCGCGTAGCGCAGGGACCACGGCAGCGAGCACACCCACTGCCGTATCGGCTCCTCCGGAAGCACCTCGTCGACCAGGTGCGCTGCGACGTCCGACATTCGCCGGCCGACGCACGAGGGGCAGAAGCCCCGCCGCTTGCACGAGAACGCCACCAGCATCTCGTGGCCGCACTGGCGGCACGCGAGCCGCACCACCCCGTGCTCAAGCAGGCCGCAGCGCAAGTACTCCTCGAACTCCCGCACCACGAAACGCGGCAGACCGCCCTCCTCCTCGGCCCGTTCGAGAAAAGACGGCCAGTGCTCGCGCACCAGCGCGTGCAGCAGCGTCTCCTCCGGGCGGCGCCGCGCGTACCCGTCCGCACGGCCGGGCGCCGGACACGTGCTCTCCAGGATGCGGGCGCCCACGCCGCTTCATCGGTCACGCCTCACCACGGGTTGCGCGCCTCCGACAGCCTCAGCTTGAAGTGGAGCTCCTCAGAACGTCACCGCCGAGCTCGCCCCCTTCTTCGAGCCGGCTCGCACGCCGCGAGGAGGGAGCCGATGGCGAGGAGAATCCCGA
>JAAYBZ010000235.1 GCA_012744445.1 Myxococcales bacterium
ACGCGCCCGCCGACGGCGAGGGGACGCTGGTCTGGCTCTTCGGCGCCTCGGGGCGGGCGAAGACCGCGGCCGATCGCGCCCTCCGCGTCCTCCTCGTGCTCGTCGGCTGCGTCGCCATGACGCTCGCATTCGTGGGCGTGGGCATGATCTTCCGCGTGCTCGAGAGCGGCTTCGGCGTGGGGCTCTTCCTCAGCACCTCGCTGCTCCTCCGGCTCGTGGCTCGCCTCTCGGGCGGGCAGGCGATCACCTTCAGCGTGCGGATGCTCCCGTTCTTCGTCCTCGGGATGCCGCTCGTGATCTCCGTCGTCGCCGTGACGCTCCTCGTGGGCACGGGCGACCTCCGGCTCATCCACGAGGCCCAGGGCGGCCGCCCCTGGGAGTGGCTCGTCTTCCAGAACCCCATCGCGTTCATCCTCTTCCCGGTCTTCGCGGCGACGGCGCTCGGGCGTGTCGAGGTGCCGGCGCGCGACCGGAGCCTCGGCCCGATCGCGGCGCGGGCGCACCTCCTCGTGGTGAGCTGCCTCGGCGCCGCCATCTTCCTCGGCGGCTGGAACCCGCCCTTTGGGGCGGCCAGGGCGGCGGCCTTCGCGGGGCTGCTCGCCTACGCCGCGAAGTGCTGGTTGCTCATCGCCATCGGGCTCTTCGTGCGCCGAATCGGCCCGGGGCGCGGCGCCGACGTCTGGCGCTGGGCGCTGCCGACCGCGGTCTTCGGCCTCGTCGCGACGGGCGCCTATCTCCTCTTCGGCGTGCCCCCCGTGGTCGAGCGGATGAGCGGCCCGGTGCTCGCGACCTCGGCGGCGCTCCTCTTCGGCTACCTCGTCGGCATGCGCATGCTCCGCGGCCGCAAGGGCGTGAGCCTCCGCCTCCACCCCTTCCTCTGAAGGAGCTCAACGGATGGCGCGGCTCGTGCCGGAGCGCTGGTGCTCGCGGTGCTCGGTGCTCGCGCGCTCGCGGAGCTGCGAGAACGCGCCGTGCGTGAGCGCGTCGAGCGTGGCCTCGGCCTCGAGGATGCGGAGGTGGAGCTCCGGGTCGGGCTCGAGGTGGAGCGACGCCTCGAGGAGGAGGCGTTCGCGCTCGTAGTAGACCTGGACCACCTCGCGGATCCGGCGGTGGCGTCGCTCCTCGCGCTCGCGCGCCTCGCGTTCGAGGGCGACGGCGTCGGCGCCGTAGACGAGCCGTCCGAGGTCGAAGTGGAGCTGCGCCTCGAGGAGCAAGGCCTGCTCGGCGCTCCCGCGGTGGCGCAGGCCGGCGTTCATCTCCTCGGCGTGGCGCGCGTCCTCGGTGATGCGCCGCGCGCGGACCTGCACGCGGGGGAGGGCGCCCGATCGCCGCGAACGGCGCCGCGCGTCTTCGATCTCGCGCGCGGAGAGCCCGGGCTGATCGAGGGCCGCCGCGAGGAGCGCGCCGAGGGGTGGGCTCGGAGGCCATTGGGCGTCGGCCGAGGCAGGGACCGCGAGGCCGAGGGCGAGGAGGGCGAGCAGCCGCGCCGTCATGACGCCTCTTCGGAGGGTGCGGCGATCACGTCGTCGAAGCGGAGATCGAGATCGGGATCGACGTCGAAGGGATCGACCCAGAGGTGCTCGCGCTCGACGGGGTCGAGGAAGAGATCGAGCGCCTCGCACGGCGTCTCTCGCGCGCACGCGTCGAAGCCCGCCAAGAAGGGCTCGAGCTCGATCGGCGCGGACGTGGACGCGGGCGGCGCGAGGGCGCTCGAGAGCCGTAGCTCGAGCCGATGCGCATCCACGCCGGCGGTGCGATCGACGCGGTAGGCGAGCGTGGCGCGGGGGAGCGCGCGGGCCTGGCACCCCGAGAGGAGGAGCAGCCCCCCGAGCGCGCACCCCGCGATCCCTCGCCGCGCCTTCGCGGGCCACGTCGGAGGAGTGGACGCGTCGCGCGGGGGAGTCGCGACGGCGGCGTCCGAAGGCGAAGCGTTCGAGGATCGCGAGGTGCGCGCTCGGGGCTGCATGCCCGTTCCATCGGGCACGCGCGCCGCGGGTTGCGGCGTGAGCGATCAGTCGACCGTGACGTGCTCGATGGAGACGAAGCGCCCGTCGTGATCGAGGCCGATCGAGACCACGCGCGCCTCGTTGGGCTCGTTGGCGAGGAAGGTGCGCTCGCCGACCGTCTCCACGGGGATGCTCTCGGTGAAGCGCGAGACGTTCGCCTCGTCGTCCGAGGTGAGCGTGAGGATGGAGAGCGTGAGGACGCCGCGCCCGCCGAGGAGCCGCTGCGCGCGCTCGATCTTCTGGGGCTCGAGCCGCCAGCGGACGACGGAATAGGTCTCGGCGCGCTCGAGGTGGAGGCCGAAGGGGAGCGCCTCGCGTTCGAGCTCTTCGTGGTTGGGCGGGAGCGCGGGTGGGAGCGCCTCGACGAAGGCCCGCGCGGCGCGCGCGAGGCGGTCGACCCAGTCCTCGCCTTCCTTCGCGGCCTCGGCGGCTCGGACGGCGCGGTTCAAGAGCTCGGAGAGCCCCACCTCGTTGACGCGGTCGAAGAAGCTCCGCTTCAGAGCCATCGCCGAAGCCTCCGCGGATCCCGCTGGAACTCGTCGCTCTCGACGAGGGCGCGCGCGGCCGCGACGTCTCGCGCGATCTGCGCGCGGAGCTCGTCGAGCCCGGAGAACTTGATCTCGTCGCGGAGCCGCGCGGCGTACCCCACGCGGAGCCGGTGCCCGTAGAGATCGCCCGAGAAGTCGAAGAGGTGGATCTCCACCGAGCGACCCGCCTCGAGCGTCGGGCGCGTGCCGAGGTTGGCCACGCCGAAGAGGGAGCGGTCGGCGTCGAGGTCCTTCACCGCCACGACGTAGACCCCGTCCTTGGGGAGGAGGGTGGGCTCGGGCGCGAGATTGGCCGTGGGGAAGCCGAGCTCGCGTCCGCGCTTGTACCCCTCGACGACCACGCCCTCGGTCTCGTGGAGGCGCGTGAGCATCCCCGCGGCCGAGACGACGTCGCCCTCGGCGAGCACCCGGCGGATGCGCGTGGAGCTCGAGGGCTCGCCCTCGTAGAGGACGGGCGGCGTGACGACGACCTCGAAGCCGTACTCCGCGCCGAGCGCGCGGAGCGTGTCGATGTTGCCCGCGCGCCCGCGGCCAAATTGGAAGTCGGGCCCCGTCACCACGCACCGCGCGTTGCAGGCGCGGACGAGGATCTCCTCGACGAAGACGCGCGGCTCGGTGGAGGCGAACTCCTCGTCGAAGGTCTTCACCACCACCTCGTCGCAGCCGGCTTCTTGGAGGAGCTCGACGCGGCGCTTCGGCGTGGTGAGGAGCGTCGGCGCGCGCTCCGGCGCGAGCACGCGCGTCGGGTGCGGATCGAAGAACATCCCGACCGTCCGGAGTCCCAGCGCCTCGGCGCGCGCCTTCGCGGCGTCGACGAGGGCGCGGTGGCCCAGGTGGACCCCATCGTGGTTTCCGGGCGTCACGGCCGCGGAGGGGATGTCGGTGGGGCGGATCATCGGGCCGCGCATATTTTCGCAGAATCGAGGCCGGTGCCAGTGGCGCGGCCGGGGCCGGGGCCCGATCGCTCCTTTACACGAGCGCGCGCGGACGGTCTATTGGAGGGGCCTTGGCTCGCCACGTCGCGCTCACGATACTCGCGCTCCTCGTCTCCGCGTCCACCGCGCACGCAGAGGGATTGCTCTCGCGCAAGTCGAGGCCGGGGGAGCAGGTCCTCTCGAGCCGCGTCCCGCTGATCCGCGACCTCGCCGCGCTCGCGTCCGGCCGCGCGATGAGCCCCGAGGCCATCCGGCGCGTCGCGCGCTTCGGCCCGGCCTTCCCCACGCGCGAGCAGATGGTCGAGCGGCTCACGCGCGAACGGCACGACGCGCGGCGCGCGGTGTTCGCGTACGAGCTCGTGCGCCTCGGCGAAGACGGCTACGAGCGCGCCTTCATCACGGCGTTCTCACGCGCCGAGGCGGCGTCGGCGCCGATCCTCGCGCGCGCGCTCGCGCTCTCGGGCTCCAAGGCGGCGATGGACGCGCTCGTCCAGGGGCTCTCGCGCCCGATCACGGCCGAGGTCGCCGAAGACGCGCTCGTCTCGCTCGGCCGGCGCGCGGCGCCCGTCCTCCTCGCGGCCGCGCGGGAAGGCGCGCGCGCGCCCGGCGTCTATCTCGCTCTCGGGCGACTCGGCGAGGTGAAGGCGCGCGAGATCTTCCTCGAGCGCGTCGGCTCGCCCGATGCGGCGGTCTCCCGCGCCGCGCGGCTCGGCCTCTTCCTCCTCGACCCCGCGGCGTACGTGGACCAGGCCCGCGTGCTCGCCGAGGGGCTCCGCGACCACGCGCGGCGCACCTTCTTCCGGGCGTGGCTCGCGCACGATCCGATGTCCGCGATCCGCCACCTCACCGATGAAGAGCTCGCCAGCGAGGGGTTCGCGCTCGCGCTCGCGTCGGCCTCGATCCGGCACGCGCCCCTCGTCGACGTGGGGGTGCGGACGTGGCCGGTGCTCGCGGCCCTCGCGCGCGCCGAGGAGGGGCGCCGCCACCTCTTGCGCGCCGACTTCGACGAGTCGCTCCGGCCGGCCTACGCCCTCGCCGTGACCGCGGAGCAGGACCCTGCCACGCGCGCGGCGCTCCTCTCGAGGCTGGGCGACGGCGAGCGGGAGCGCGTCTTCCGCGCGCTCGTCGGGCGGGAGCCGCTCCCCCTGCCCGTCCTCTTCCGCGCCGTCGAGCGCGACGAGACCTTCGTGGGCGCCGCCTTCCTCCTCGCGAAGGCGATGGCGCCCAAGGCCGGCCCCACGGCCCGCGATCGGCTCCGCGCGGTGCTGCGGCGCGCGCTCCGATCGAACGACGTCGCCCTCCGCGTGGGGGCGTGTGCGGCACTCTCCGTGCTCGCGGATCCGGACGCGCGGCGCGCCCTGGTCCGGGCCCTGGAAGACGAGTCCCGGCTCGTCCGGATCGCGGCCGCCCATGCCCTCGTCACCCTCGATCCCGGGGGGGCGAAGAAGCCCGTCCGAGACGCGATCCGCGTGGAGGTCGACGCCGATGTGCGGGAGGCTCTCGAAGCCGTCCTCATCGGGGCACCCTGGGAGAGCCCGCTCGGCCTCGCCCTCTTCGGAGAGAGGGGGACCGAAATTCCGAACCTCGTGATATTATTCGCGTCCGGCTCGGTCATTGGCTATTGACCAAAAAGGCTAGGCTGCGGCAAGGTCAACCGGGTCGATTGCACCCGACGTCCACCATGGGTCAACACCAGAGTCCCCAGACATTCGACGAGTCCACGGCGAGCTTCGAGCAGGTGCTCGAGCGGCTCCAGGGCGTCGTCGAGCGTCTCGAGAGCGGGGAGCTGAAGCTCGAAGAGAGCCTCGCCGCGTTCGAGGAGGGCATTCGACTCGCCCGCGCCGGCGAGCGACGTCTCGACGAGGTCGAGCGGCGGGTCGAGCAACTTCTCTCGAGCGGGGACACCCTCGAGACGCGAGCCTTGGTCGAGAAGGAGCCCTGAGTTTCATGAGCGAAGTCCTGACGGTCCCGACGGCGTTCGGGGATATCTCGGATCTCACGGAAGGATTGGTCGACCGCGTCGATGGCGATCAGCTCATCCTTTACGGGCCCACTCCTTATGCCGAGGGCGCCGAGATCGACTTCAGCGTCTTGCTCCTCGACGGCACGCCCGCCCTCGAGGGGCGGGGTCGCGTCGAGGCCTCGGTCGACGGCGGTGAAGATCGCGATCCTTCCACGCGCTTCGACATCATCCTCGGGAGCCTCGAGCTCGGCGGCGTCGCCGAGGCGGTCTACGAGCGGATGCTGATGGCGCGGAGCTCGATGCTCGCGTCGCAGGGCGACGTCCCGGCCGACGCCGACGTCGACTTCGGCGACGAGGCGCCCGCCGAAGAGGCGGCCTACGCCGAAGAGGCGCCGGTCGAAGAGGCG